>NZ_LIPQ01000453.1 GCF_001418135.1 Streptomyces aureus | reverse complement strand
CGAGCAGCCGTCAGCCGCTCGACCCGAGCGGCTGGCGGCTGCTCGAACAGCTGCGGCAGGCCGGTGAGGTGAGCGAGTCCGCGAAGGTGCCCCAGCAGATCGCCGCCCAGGAGGTGCTCGCCCAGCTCGGCTACATCGACGACGCGCGGCGCGGCCGGGAGGCGGCCGCGCAGGAGCGGCTCTCCCCCGTGCTGTGGACGGGGTTGCTCATCGGCGGCGCACTGACCCTGGCGTTCATGTTCCTCTTCGGGATCAAGCGGAGTACGACGCACGTGGTGATGGTGATGGGGCTCTCCGGGTTCATCGCCTTCACGGTGCTGCTGATCCATCAGCTCAACTCGCCGTTCGGCAAGATGCTGGGGGCGACCCCGGACGCGTTCACCCGGTACTTCGGGTGACGGCCGGGGTGAGATCCACGGGAGATCCGGGTGGGATCCGGTGGGATCCGGGTGAGAGACCCCGGGCGTACGGGCAGGCATGGCGGCGTGAAATATCTCGTACGGGACAAGATCTTCGCGATCGGCGACGACTACTGGATCGAGGACGAGCAGGGCCGCCACGCCTTCCTCGTCGACGGCAAGGCCCTGCGTCTGCGCGACACCCTGGAGCTGAAGGACCCCGTCGGGCAGGTCCTGATCACCCTGCGGCAGAAGATGTTCAGCCTGCGGGACGCCATGACGATCGAGCGCGACGAGCGGCCGCTCGCGACCGTCCGCCGCAAACGGCTCTCGCTGCTGCGCAACCACTACCGGGTGACGCTGGTCGAGGGCACGGAACTCGACGTCAGCGGCCGGATCCTGGACCGGGAGTTCACCGTCGAGTACGAGGGTGAACTCCTGGCCCACATCTCCCGGCAGTGGTTCCACGTCCGCGAGACGTACGCGGTGAACGTGGTCCGCGAGGACACGGACGCCGCGCTGCTCGTCGCGGTCGCCGTGTGCGTGATCCGGATGGCCGAGCGGGAGCGGGAGGACTGACGCGGCGGACGTCTAGACGGCCTTCTCCAGCGCCTGCTCAAGGTCCGCCCACAGGTCCTCGACGTGCTCGATGCCGATCGAGATCCTGACCGTGCCGGGGCCGATCCCCGCCGCTTCCAGGGCCGTCGCGTCGAGCTGGTGGTGGGAGGTGGAGGCCGGGTGCATCACCAGGGTCTTCACATCGCCGAGGGAGACGCTCAGGGAGGCGAGCCGGACCGCCTCGACGAAGGTGCGGCCCGCCTCCCGGCCGCCCGCCAGGTCGACCGAGATCACGCCGCCTCCGCCGTCGGGCAGCAGGCGCGCGGCGATCGCCCGGTCCGGGTGGTCGGCGAGGACGGGGTGGCGTACGGCCGCCACCGCCGGGTGCCCGGCGAGCCGGGCCGCCAGGTCTGCGGCGCTGGCGCACTGGCGCTCCACGCGCAGGGAGAGGGTCTGCATGCCGCGCAGGGTGAGCCAGGCGGCGAACGGGTCGGTGGACGCGCCCTGTTCGACGGCGTGGTGGCGGATCCGCCCGTACAGCCCGGCGTCCTTGAAGACGGCGATCCCGCCGAGGACGTCCGCGTGCCCCGACAGGTACTTGGTCGCGGAGTGGATGACGATGTCGGCGCCGTGGTCGAGCGGCCGGAAGAGGAGCGGCGAGGCGAAGGTGTTGTCGACGGCGACCGGGACCCCGGCCTCGGCGGCGACG
>NZ_LIPQ01000452.1 GCF_001418135.1 Streptomyces aureus | reverse complement strand
GGCATCAAGTCCGTCGTCACCACCCACCGGCACGGGGACCACTGGCAGGCGCTCGCCGACGTGGTCGCCGCGACCGGCGCCGTGACGTACGCGGGCGCGTACGACGCGGAGGGCATCCCGGTGGCGACCGACGTGCCCGTCGAGGACGGCGACACGATCCGGGTGGGACGGGTCGAGCTGACCGCGCGCCGCCTGGTCGGGCACACCCCGGGCTCGATCGCCCTCGTCTACGACGACCCGCACGGCCACCCGCACGTCTTCACCGGCGACTGCCTCTTCCCCGGCGGGGTGGGCAACACCCGGAAGGACCCGGAGGCCTTCGCGAGCCTGATCCACGACGTGGAGACCAAGCTCTTCGCGGTCCTCCCGGACGAGTCCTGGATCTACCCGGGCCACGGCAAGGACACCACGCTCGGTGACGAGCGGCCCTCGCTCGCCGTGTGGCGCGAGCGCGGCTGGTAACCCTTCGGGGAAGCCTTCCGCCGCGGAGAGCGCGCGGCTGAGCAGCGACGCGCTCCCGCACGCCCCCGTAACCCGGATGGCGGCGGGGTAGTTGGCGCGACATGAGCCTCCGTAACGCTCCGTCGCCACCCGCTTCCCCGGTTCCGCCCGTCCCGCCCGCCGCGCCCTCGATGGGCAGGCTCGCCGCCGCCTCGCTCGTCGGCACCGCCATCGAGTTCTTCGACTTCTTCGTCTACGGGACCGCCGCCGCCCTCGTCCTGGGGCCGCTCTTCTTCCCGACCTTCTCCCCGCTCGCCGGGACCCTGGCCGCCTTCGGCACCTTCGCCGTCGGCTTCGTGTCCCGGCCGCTCGGCTCGGTCCTCTTCGGCCACGTCGGCGACCGGTACGGACGGCGCCCGGTCCTCTTCGCCTCGCTGCTCCTGACCGGCTGCGCCACGGTCGCGGTCGGCTGCGTGCCCACGTACGGGACGATCGGCATCACGGCACCCGTACTGCTGCTCGTGCTCCGCTTCCTCCAGGGTCTGGGCCTCGGCGGCGAGTGGGGCGGGGCCGTCCTGCTCACCGCCGAGCACGCCCCCGAGAACCGGCGCGCGCTCTGGTCGAGCTTCCCGCAGATCGGCCCGTCGATCGGCTTCCTGCTCGCGAACGGGGTGATGCTGGCGCTCTCGGCCGGTCTGAGCGACGCGGAGTTCCGCTCCTGGGGCTGGCGGGTGCCGTTCTGGGCCGCGGGCGTGCTCGCGGCGGTCGGCCTGCTGCTGCGCTCCTCGCTCGCGGAGACCCCGCAGTTCGAGAAGCTGTCCGCCACCGGGCAGACCGCGGGCGCCCCGCTGGCCGAGGTCGCCCGTGGCCACTGGCGGCTCGTACTGCTGACCGCCGGGGCGCTCGCGGTCGGCTACGCCACTTTCTACACGGTCTCCACCTGGGCGCTGTCCTACGGCACCGAGCGGCTCGGGGTGAGCAGCACGGTGATGCTGACCTGCGTCATGGCGGCGGTCGCGATCAAGGGCGCGGCCACGCCGTTCCTCGCGGTCCTCGGCGACCGCTGGGGCCGCCGGCCGCTGTGCCTGGCGGGGTGCGCGGCCTCCGCGCTGTGGATGTTCCCGATGGTGGCGCTGCTGCACACCGCGCGCCCGTTCCTGATGTTCCTGGGCTTCCTGGGCGCGCTGCTCGCCTTCATCACGATGTTCGCGGTGGTGGCCGCGTACCTCCCGGAGCTGTACGAACCCCGCGTCCGCTGCACCGGTGCCGCCGTCGGCTACAACCTCGCCGGTGTCCTGGGCGGCGCCCTCACCCCGATCGTCGCCACCACGCTCTCCGACGGGGGCTCCGGTCCGCCCTGGGGCGTCGCGGCCTATCTGACGGTGGTCGCCCTCGTCAGCCTCGGCTGTTTCGCGCTCCTCCCGGAGACGCTGCCGGCCAAGGTCAAGGCCGAGGCCGAGCGGCGGGCGGAGCCCGAGCCCGCCTCGGCCTGAGGGGCGGAGAAACGGCGACGGCCGGCCGGGGAGTCCCCGGCCGGCCGTCGCCGTGTTCCTGCCGTGTGTCGTGCGGTCAGGCGCCGACGCTGTCCTTCTTGGCGTCGTCGATGCCGTCGGCGCCGCTCCCGCCCTCGGCCGCGGCGCGCTCCGACTGCCTCTTCGAGGCGATCAGACTGGTGATCGTGGTGATGACCAGGACACCGCCGATGACGGCGAGCGAGAACGGGATGGAGATCTCCGGGACGTGCACCCCGGACTCGTGCAGCGCGTGCAGCACCAGCTTAACGCCGATGAAGCCGAGGATCACCGACAGGCCGTAGCTGAGGTGGACCAGCTTCTTGAGCAGGCCGCCGATCAGGAAGTACAGCTGTCGCAGACCCATGAGGGCGAAGGCGTTGGCGGTGAAGACGATGTACGGGTCCTGGGTGAGGCCGAAGATCGCCGGGATGGAGTCGAGGGCGAAGAGGATGTCGGTGGTGCCGATGGCCAGCATGACGACCATCAGCGGGGTCATGATCCGCTTGCCGTTGTTCCGGATGAACAGCTTGGTGCCGTGGTACCGGTCGGCGACGCCGAACCTCTTCTCGGCCATCTTGAGGAGACGGTTCTCCTCCCAGTCCTCCTCGTCCTCGTCCGCGCGCGCCTCCTGGATCAGCTTCCAGGCGGTGTAGATCAGGAACGCGCCGAAGATGTAGAAGACCCACGAGAAGCTCGCGATGATCGCGGCGCCCGCGGCGATGAAGATCGTGCGGAGCACCAGGGCGATCACCACGCCCACGAGCAGCACGCGCTGCTGGAGGTGGGAGGGGACCGCGAACTTCGCCATGATCAGGACGAAGACGAAGAGGTTGTCGACGCTGAGCGACTTCTCGGTGATGTAACCCGCGAAGAACTCGCCGGACGCCTGACTGTTGCCGAAGAACAGCAGGCCGAGGCCGAAGAGTCCGGCCAGCACGATCCAGACGACCGTCCAGATTCCGGCTTCCTTGACCGACACGTCATGGGGCTTGCGCCCGATGAAGAAGTCGGCACCGATCAGGGCAGCGAGACCAAGAATGGTCACTACCCACAGGGTCATTGAAACGTCCACTGCGCCTCCGGCGTCGTACGGCTACTGATCAGCGTCGTCGCTGCCGGAGGTCTCTTCCACCCGGGCGACGGACGATCGCTGCCGGGCCGACGCCCCGGGATCGGATCACGAGTGATCCGTCCGTATTGACGGGTACGCCGCGCATGGGGAGTACTCCCCTCCGCACGGAGAAGACTACCCGAAAACCCAAGAGAAGGTAAAGGGAAGGGTAAAGGGCCGCCAAGAGGCCAGGTCAGGGCAGCCGGGTCCGTGGGGGCTCTCAGGGCCGCCTTCCGTGACGAGCGGCCGCCACCTGCCCGAGGACCTGCCGGAGCACCGCGCTGCCCGGCGGCAGCATCGGAGGCTCGTACGACCAGGCGTGGCCGACCCACGGATCGGCCAGGTGGTCGTCCGGGACGGGGGTGAGCCGGAGCAGCGAGCGCCACAACGGGTCGAGCAGCGGCCCGTACGCGGACGCGTCCTCCCGGTCCGCCACCATCAGCAGATGGACGCCGACCGACGGGCCCTCGTCGGCGAGGTACCGGAGGCGGGTGACCGCCCGGTCGTCGAAACCGTGTGGGAAGTCGTGCACGAGCAGCAGCTGCCGGGCCGCGTCCAGACCGGGGGGCAGGGCGTCGGAGGCTCCCGCCCGCACCGCCATCTGCAGCAGGTCGACCCGCTCGGTCAGCTGCTCCAGGACCGCCGAGACCCCTGCCGCGCCCCGGGCCGGCGGGGCCGCGAGGACGCCCGTCTCCACGAGCGGCGCGAGCGCGGCGGTGCCCGCACCGGCCGGGTCGACGACATGGACGGCGAACGCGCCCGCCGGATGCGCCGCGAGCAGCCGGGCCGCGTGGGCGACCGCGCAGTCCAGGGCGAGCCGCCGCAGTTCGACCTCGTCGAGGAGACCGGCGGCCTCGGAGTGCCCTCGGCCGCTGTCCACCCAGAGCCCCCGCTCCAGCGGCAGCCGGACGAGCATGGGGATCCGCAGATCGGTCCGCTCGGGGAGGTGGAGGTCGCCGAGGCGGACGGCCATGGGCTCCTCGGCCGGGGTGCGGTACGCCTGCCAGACGGGGTTCTCCCAGCGGGCGAAGGCTGCGGGCAGGGCCGGCTCGACGACCTCGGACTCGGCCACGAGCTGGGCGAGGTCCCGGTCCAGGACCTCCTGGGCCCGAGCCACCAGCTCGTCGTGCCGGGCGCGGGCGGCGGCCCGCGCGNNGGCGCGGGCGCGGTAGTCGGAGAGCGTCTGGTCGAGCTCCCGGTCGAGCCGGTTCTCGGCGAACTCGCAGGCACTGCGGTAGGCGGCGGTGGTCCGGGCCAGATCCTCGAACATGCCCCACACCTGGTTGTACAGGCGCTCGTCCATGGACCAGCCCGACGCGTCGCCGGCGACCGGCGACGCGTCGGGCTGGTCCATGGACGAGCGCCTGTACAACCAGGTGTGGGGCATGTTCGAGGATCTGGCCCGGACCACCGCCGCCTACCGCAGTGCCTGCGAGTTCGCCGAGAACCGGCTCGACCGGGAGCTCGACCA
>NZ_LIPQ01000451.1 GCF_001418135.1 Streptomyces aureus | reverse complement strand
GCGCCGAGGACGAGGGCGAGGACGGTGAGGACGGAACGGATTCTCACACTGATTCTCCTGTCCGAGAGGTGGAGACGGGACGGTTCTCCAGGTACACGCGCGGGACGCGCGCGCCGATCCGGGTGACGGACATGTCGAGACCGGCCTCGATGCCCTGGTCCCAGGGGTCGCCGGGGGTCCAGAGCCAGCACATGACCGGCACGTCGGGTGATCCCGGCGGCGCGCAGCGCATCGGATTCTCGGCTGCGAGATACCGAGGTGACGTCGGAACGGCGACGTCGGGCCTTCAGCCGCGTCCGCTGGGGACGAACTGCTGGGGCGGCCAACCACTACTTGACCGACGATCCTGAGAATGAGAGGGCTTTGGCGCGGAACGCATTTCGGACCTCCGCCAGGGCATCGCGTTCGCGGTTGTAGCGGAGCTTGTTGGTGAGGAGGACGGCCCAGCGGCCTTGGGCGTCCCGCGCTGCGGCCGGCCCGAGGACGTCGCGGCCCTGATGGTGTTCCTCGGGGGTCCCTCCGCCTCGTTCATCACGTGGCAGTCCGTCCACGTCGACGGCGGCCTACTGCTCCACTGAGACTGTCAACAAGCAAGGAGAAGAACCGAAATGATCGAACGAGTCCGCGCCGTCCTCGTCACCACCGACGACACGATGCTGGTCATCCGCCGTACCAGGCCCGGCATCCCCGAGTACTGGGTCCTGCCCGGCGGCGGCGTCGAACCCAGTGACGAGTCCCGGGAGGCCGCCCTCCACCGGGAGATCCACGAGGAGATCGCGGGAAAGGCCGACATCGTCCGCCTCCTCCACACGATGGAGACCGACGACGAGCGCCAGCTCTTCTACCTCGCCCGCATCGCGACCTGGTCCTTCGACGACCGCACCGGTCCCGAATTCAGTGCCGAAGGCCGCGGCGAGTACGCGCTGGAGGAGGTCCCGCTGACCTTGGAGGCGCTCGACGGCATCGATCTCAAGCCCGAGGAGATCGCCCACGTCCTGAGGGAAGCCGTCGGCGCCGGAAGCCTCGGAGTCGAGGCGTCGCTCTGAGCCGGCGTGTACGAAGTCCTGCTGGGACCGGCTCTGAGATGAGCCGGTCCCTGCAGCCTTCCGAGGTCAGCGCGGGGAGCCCGGAGGCGGCCCCTCGCGAGCCGGCTTCCAGGGCGGTCGAGTGCCGACCGACTGATGGCCAAACGGACCGTGCTCCATGGGCCAGAGTGACGTCGGTGCCCGACAGGTCGGTGGGCGTGGACGCACGTCGTTCGTGTGTGCGGAGGGGTCTCCCGCATGTTTGATGGGCCATCAGGCAAGTCGGCGTTCGGTCAGCATGAGCCGCCGGGCGTTCCCGAGGGATTGCCTGTACAGGCGTCGGTGACGGCGCGAAAGCCCAGACGGGAAACCGTCCAGCCCGACCGGAGCGATGTTCCTCACAAACATCGGACGGGGGTGCCGGTGTAAGGTCGAGACCGCCCTTGACCTGCACAAAGCAGGCAGGGAGCCGTCTTCGAGGAGTCCACAGTGCTGCGCACTCTGTTCAAGTCCAAGATCCACCGGGCCACCGTGACCCAGGCCGACCTGCACTACGTCGGCTCGGTCACCGTCGACGCCGACCTGATGGAGGCGGCCGACCTCCTGCCGGGTGAGCTCGTGCACATCGTCGACATCGACAACGGCGCCCGACTCGAGACCTATGTCATCGAGGGCGAGCGCGGCTCCGGTGTCATCGGGATCAACGGCGCCGCCGCGCACCTCGTGCACCCCGGCGACCTCGTGATCCTCATCAGCTACGCGCAGGTCGAGGACGCCGAGGCCCGGACGTTCGTGCCGCGCGTCGTGCACGTCGACGGCGACAACCGCATCGTGGAGCTGGGGACCGACGCCTCCGCGCCCGTCCCCGGGAGCGACACGGTGCGCGGCCCGCACGCCGTGCCCGGGCCCGCCGTCGAGTCCCTGCCCGCGCACGTCTGACCCGGCCACGGCTGTGGTGACCACGACCGGCACCCTGGCTTTGCTGCACACCTCGCCCGTCCACGTCCCCGTCTTCGACGGGCTCCGCGACCGGCACCATCCCGGGCTCGTCCTGCGCCACCTCGTCGACGAGGAGCTGCTGGTGCGCGCCCGGGAGGCGGGGCCGGAGGCGGTCGCCGGAGCGGTGGCCGCCGCGCTCGCGGCGGCCGTCGCGGACGGCGCCGGTGCCGTGCTCTGCACCTGCTCCACGATCGGCGGGATCGCCGAGCGGCAGGCGGGCGTCCTCGGCGTGCCCGTGCTCCGGGTGGACCGGCCGATGGCCGCGGAGGCCGCCCGGTACCGCCGGATCGTCGTCGTGGCCGCGCTGCGCTCCACCCTCGAACCCACCGTCGCGCTCATCGCCGAGGAATCGGGACCGGAGGCCTCGCTCATCAGCACCGTCGTGGTGGAGGGGGCCTGGGAGCTGTTCGAGGCGGGGGACCGGGACGGCTACCTCGACGCCGTGGCGGCGGCCGTGGACGGCGCGCCCCCGGTGGAGGGCTGCGTGGTCGTCCTCGCGCAGGCGTCCATGGCCGACGCCGTCGACCGGACGACCACCTCACGCCCGGTCCTGGCGAGTCCACGCCTCGGGCTCGCCGCCGCGGCCGCGGCGGTGTCCGGTCCGCGTGGCGCGGCCGGCCGCTGACCCGAAGGACGGGATCCGGCGGGCGCCGCGGCGCCCGC
>NZ_LIPQ01000450.1 GCF_001418135.1 Streptomyces aureus | reverse complement strand
GAACCGCACCGTCACCCGCCCGACCCCGCTCCCCTGCACCCACCCGGCGCCGTACACGGCATGCCGCACGTCATGCCCGGGCGACCAGTGCCGCTGCACGGGCTCATGGACCTCAGGCTCACCAGAAGCCACAGCCGACGCGACGGCCGCACTCTCAGCCGCAGCACCCGCTCCCTCCGCCGAGGCCGAGTCCATAGCCGACGACGCCGACGCCGATACTGAAACCCCAGCGCCCTCCGCCTCCGCCTGAGCGAACAGATCCTCCTGCGTATAGTCCGCAAGCCCACTCACCCCGACCCCCAGCAACCGCACACCCCCGGTCGTGTCCACCGCTTCGAGCAGCCGCCCCGCCGCCTCCCGCACCACACTCGGATCGTCCGTGGGCCCCCGGAGCGTCTCGGACCGTGTGAGCGTCGAGAAGTCGAAGCGCCGCACCTTCAGGACGATGGTCCGCCCGGAGTGCCCGGAGGCCCGCAGCCTCCCCACGCACCGCTCCGCGAGCCGCTCGACCTCGAACCTGATCCGGACCCGGTCGTGGAGGTCGACGTCGAAGGTGTCCTCGACCGAGACCGACTTGGCGTCCCGCTCGGCCACCACGGGCCGATCGTCGTACCCCTGGGCCATCAGGTACAGCGAGGCCCCGTGCGCCCGCCCCAGGAGCCGTACGAGCTCGTCCTCGCCCGCTTCCGCGAGGTCGGACACGGTGGTCATCCCGGCCCGCCGGAGGTGCTCCCCGGTGGCCGGCCCGACACCGGGCAGGATCCGCACCGAACGCGGTGCGAGAAGCTCCCGCTCGGTCCCGGGTTCGATCAGCACGAGGCCGTCGGGCTTCGCCTCCTCGGAGGCGATCTTCGCGATCATCTTGGATCCGGCGAGCCCCACGGACCCCGTGAGCCCCGTCGTCGCCAGGATGTCGATCCGTAGCCGCTCACCGGCCGCACGCGCGCTCGCGCTGTCGTCGGCCACGCCCCCGGCCTCGAGGTCCACGAAGGCCTCGTCGAGGCTGAGCGGCTCCACGAGCGGGGAGAGCCGTCCGAGCAGCTCCATCACCTGCTCGCTGATCGACCGGTAGAACGAGAAACGCGGTACGAGATACGCGGCGTTCGGCGCGAGCCGCCGCGCCTGGCCCATGGGCATGGCCGAGTGCACCCCGAAACGACGCGCCTCGTACGAGGCGGTGGCGACCACGCCCCGGGGCCCGAGGCCGCCGACGACCACGGGCTTTCCGCGCAGGCTGGGCTTCGACGCCTGCTCGGCGGCGGCGAAGAAGGCATCCATGTCGAGATGCAGGATGGTGGGCGCGGCTCTCACACTTCCGATGCTGCCTCACACCACTGACAACAAGCCCCACCACACCGACGGCGCCCCAGCACAGGGTTCAAGCCCGAAACCAAAGCCAAGCCCGAAACAAAGCCAAGCCCGAAACCAAAGCGCAGGCCAAAGCCAAGGCGAAGGCCATAGCCGAGTCAGGGCCAGGGCCAGGGCTCGGCTATGTCCAAGACTCAAGGGCGAAGCCCCCAAGCAGAGGGCCCCGCCCTCAGACCGCCCTGTCCCGCCGGCGCCGCGCCAACTCGTCCCCCGGGTTGTGCCCCACGAGCGTCTCGCCCGTGTCGACCCGCTCCCCGTGCAGCTGCGAGAGCGCCGCCTCGACGTCCCGCCAGACCACGCCGACGGCGATGCCGAAGACGCCCTGCCCGCCCTGGAGCAGGTCGACGACCTCGTCCGGCGAGGAGCACTCGTACACCGTGGCCCCGTCGCTCATGAGCGTCATCCGCTCCAGGTCGCGGAAGCCCCGCGCGCGCAGGTGCTGCACCGCGGCCCGGATGTTCTGGAGGGCGACCCCGGTGTCGAGGAAACGCTTGACGATCTTCAGCACGACGACGTCGCGGAAGCTGTAGAGCCGCTGGGTCCCGGATCCGTACGCGGGCCGCACGCTCGGCTCCACGAGCCCCGTACGCGCCCAGTAGTCCAACTGGCGATAGGTGATCCCGGCCGCCGCACAGGCCGTGGGCCCGCGATAGCCGACCGTCTCGCCCGCCACGCCGGGACCGGACGCACCCGCGGGCCCCGCGGCCGCGCCGCCCCCCACACCGGCGTCCGCACCCGCACCCGTACCGAAGTCGCCCACACTGCCGTGAAGCGGATACGGACCGCTCTCTCCGGACACGCGTCCGAGCGAGCTCCCTGCCGTACCGTCCGCGCTGCTCATCACGCCGACCCTCCGTCCTTGACCTGCCCACACGAAGGTAGGCAGTCACTCGGGGTGCGTCAACGATCGCCACACTCGGCACGCCGAGTGATAATCACCCTGAGAGTGGTTTCCCGTCTCTCTCGCCGGGGAAAGGCTACTCGAATGCTCTGACAGCACCCCGCGAACGGCCTGCGGCCGCGCCGCTTCGACTCACTGACTGTTGGTCCCGAAATCCTCCGGTGAGATCTGGTCGAGGAACTCGCGGAACTTCTCCACCTCGTCCTCCTGCTCGTCCGGAATCGCGATACCGGCGTCGTCCAGCACACCGTCACTGCCGTAGATCGGCGTTCCGGTACGGAGGGCCAGTGCTATCGCGTCCGAAGGCCGCGCGCTCACCTCGACGCCGCTGGCGAAGACCAGCTCGGCGTAGAAGACCCCGTCACGCAGATCCGTGATGCGGACTTCGGTGAGTTCCTGACCCACGGCGTCCAGCACGTCCTTGAACAGGTCGTGCGTCAGCGGCCGCGGAGGGGCCATCCCCTGCTGGGCGAAGGCGATCGCGGTCGCCTCACCCGGTCCGATCCAGATGGGGAGGTACCGATCGCCTCCCACTTCACGCAGGAGCACGATCGGCTGGTTGGAGGGCATTTCCACCCGGACACCCACAACGTCGAGCTCGTTCACACAGCAACCCTAGGACGTGCCCGGCCGGTTTGGATAGTCGGGCCCTCCCAAGCCCGCTCCCAGCAGGCCCGGAACCCGGCAAGATCCCGGCAGGTTCCCGGCAGGGTCGCGGCACGAACCAGCCCCCGAATGCCCCTCAGGAGCTCACTGCAGCCGAATGCCCAGCGCGGTCTGTACGAGTGCGGCATGCAGCCGCACCGACTGCGCGGCGAGCTCCTGCGCGGTGGCCTCCGCATGGGCTCTGGTCTGCGGGTTACGGTGCCGGCGCAGCGGTGCGACGACCTGCTCGATCAGCCCGGCCTCGCGGTCCGCGGCGGCCTTGACGGCCCTCAGGTGCCGGGGCTCGAGTCCGAAGCGCCCCAGATCCGCGACGAGCCGCGCGACGGTCACGGTCTCGGGGTCGTAGCCGCCGCCGTCCGTCTCGGAGATCAGGCCGTACGACTCCCACTCGACGAGCTCCATCTCGGTGACCTCGGCCGCGGCCAGCAGTTCGGCCCGCCCGATCCGCGCGGCGGTGGGGGGCTCCGTGTCCTGCTCCCAGGCCCCTTCGAGCAGGTCCCGCCGACGCCCGGGGGCAGGGAGCTTGACCTGCTCTCCCCTGGCGAGGGCGTCGAGGTGCTCACGGATGACCTTCAGCGGAAGGTAGTGGTCCCGCTGCATCCGCAGGATCTGAGCCAGCCGCTCGACATCCTGCGGGCTGAACTTCCGGTACCCGGAGGCCGTACGCCGGGGCTCCACGAGCCCCTCGGCCTCCAGGAACCGGATCTTGGAGATGGTCACTTCGGGAAATTCGTCGCGCAGCTGGTTCAGCACCGTGCCGATGCTCACCAGCCGGTCGCCCGCGGTGGCGGTGCCGGATCCGGCACCGCCCGTCGGTGTTCGCAGCATGGACCTTCCCTGAAGGCTTCTCCGAGGCGCTACATGCCCCGCTGGCTCGAGTAGAAGACCAGGCGGTACTTACCGATCTGCACCTCGTCGCCGTTGGACAGAACGACCGAGTCGATCGGCTCGCGGTTGACGTAGGTGCCGTTGAGGCTGCCGACGTCGGCGACGGTGAAGCTGCCGTCCTGGGCCCGCCGGAACTCGACATGACGCCGGGAGACCGTGAAGTCGTCCAGGAAGATGTCGCTCTGCGGGTGACGGCCGGCCGTCGTCAGCTCACCGTCGAGCAGGAAGCGGCTGCCGGAGTTCGGGCCACGACGCACCACGAGGAGCGCGGAACCGGACGGCAGGGCCTCGACGGCCGCCAGCGCCTCGGGAGAGAGCGAGGGCAGCTGGGTCTGGCCCGTGACCTCCGCGTCGTAGGCCTCAAGGCCCGAGATGGAGATCGTGGACGTCGTCTCGGAAGCCCGCTCGGGTGCGACGCCGCCCCGCAGCGGCGTGCCGCAGTGGGAGCAGAAACGGCTGTCCGCCGCATTGCGGTGACCGCACCTCGTACACACCGGCATGGACGCATCCTCCTGCCGCGGCTGCCCCGCCGAGGTCTGTGTCGCGTACGGGTCGGGGGTAAACCCTCCACCCGTACTTGAGGTTGATGGTTCTCCGAAACCTATGCGGGCAGCCCCGGCAGGGTCAACAGACGACGCGCCGTACGCGCCCGGAACGTCACCGCCCTGGCCACCGACCTCATCGCGGAAGAGCGGGCGCTCGCCGCCCTGCTCCTCGCTCTGGGCATGGCGCGACGCGCGATGCTTGGCGTTACCGCCGTCCTCGCGTCCGCTCTTGCCGAACAACTTCGCAAAAAAACTCACGGGCGATTCCCCTTGACCGAAACAGACCCGCCCGTGGGGCAGGACGAACCGAGATCCATCACACCTGCCGACCCGGACACCTTCACAACGTCCGTATCCTCCGGACAGTTTCCACCACGCACCACCGATGTGGTGCGCCGACCCCCCGCAACGACTTGCCCTTGTCGCGGGACCCCCCTTGTCTCCCTCTCACTGCGAGGACGACTGAGCGTAGTCAGGCCGCTTCGCGGGTCGCAAGGCATCGACGATGATCTTCGCCGACCGCTCCACCGTGGCTGTGGCCTGCTCCTTCTCCAGGGTCTGCACGACACCGCCGGGGATGTTGAGCGCGGGCTCGAGATCCTCCGGCTTGCCGATGACCTTGAAGACGTACGGAGCGGCCACCTTCGTTCCATCGATCCGCATGTCATCACCGCTACCGGTGAAATAACTGTCCGCGACCACCCGGACACCGTTGACCTGGATCGCCTCGGCGCCGGCGGCGCGCAGCTCCTGGATGGCGTCGAGCAGCATGTCCGACTCGACGGCCCCTGACGGGTCTCCGACGGTCAGCGTGATGCCGGGCCCCTCGGCCGCGACGGTGCCGGCCAGGATCCCGAGCTGCTGCTCCTTCTCCTGGGTCTGCTTGCGCGCCTCCTCGGCCTGGTCCGAGCTGGACTCCAGCTCGGTGCGCTGCTTCTCGAGGCGGGACTTCTCGTCCTCCAGGCGCTGCGTGCGGTCGTCGAGCTCGTCGAGGATCCGGACCAGGTCCTCCTGGCGCGCTCCGCGCAGGGCGCTGTTGTCACTGGTCGAGGAGACCTGGATGGCCAGGCCGAGACCGAGGACGAACAGCAGCAACGCGACGACGAGTTGCGCCCGGGTCACCCGGGGCGGCCACAGCGCGGAGGCGAGCCGCCGCCGACCGCTCGGCTCGGCCGCGGGGGCGACCGGCGGCACGGGTACGCGGACGTCGTGGTCCGCGGTCGTGTCATGGACGGAATCCGAGGGCGCCTCGTGCTCTCCCGCCGTACCGCCACGAGCGGGCTCGCCGACGCTCTCCGGCTTCCCTGCGCTCTGTGGCCCGGGAGCGCCCTGCGGCTTCCCGAGGCCCTCCGGCTCCCGCTCGCTCTCGGAACGCTGCGGCTCCCGCTCGTTCTGGGAGTTCTGGGGGTCCTCGGAATTCTGAGGGCCGCGGGGATTCCGGGGGTTCTCAGGGCTCTGCGGGTTCTGCGGGTTCTCAGGGTTCTGCGGGTTCTCGCTCATCGGCCTCACGCCCGGAAGACATGGCGCCGGATGGCGGCCGCGTTGGAGAAGATCCGGATGCCCAGCACGACGACCACACCGGTCGACAGCTGCGCGCCCACGCCCAGCTTGTCGCCGAGGAAGACGATCAGGGCGGCCACGACCACGTTGGAGAGGAACGAGACCACGAAGACCTTGTCGACGAAGATCCCGTCGAGCATGGCCCTGAGGCCGCCGAAGACCGCGTCGAGGGCGGCGACCACGGCGATCGGAAGATAGGGCTCGACCACCGCCGGAACCTCGGGGCGGACCAACAGTCCGACCACGACTCCGACGATCAGGCCCAGTACGGCGATCACGATGTGCCCTTCCCTGTGTCGGCCGTGGCCCGACCGGACGGCGTCGCCGCTCCGGCCCCCCTCGGCTCTGCGGTACGTACGGTCAGGCTCGGCGCGGCCGGCAGGCGTACGTCGCCCTCGGCCGTGATCCCGCTCCTGATCCCGAAGTTCTCCACCAGCGCGTGCAGATACTGCCCGTCGGCGCTGTCCTGGAACGCTGTGCTCAGCCGCTGCCCGTCCCCGATCGCGAGGATGGTGTACGGCGGCACCAGCGGCTTGTTGTCGACCAGTATGGCGTCGCCCGCGGCCCGGATCGCGGACAGCGAGGTGAGCCGCTGACCGTTGATGGCGACGGCCTCGGCACCGGACTCCCAGAGCCCGTTGATGACGCGCTGCATGTCCCGGTCGCGTACCCGGCCCGTGTCGGCGAAGCCGCTGCTCTCCCGCGGCCCGCCTCCCCCGGTCTCGGTGTTCTTGGCGTCGTTGACGACGAGCTTCACGCCGGGGCCGTGCACGGGCGTCGCGCCCGAGAGCAGCCCGACGAGCTCGGCCTGGTCGCCTCCGTGCTGCTGGAGTGCCTGTCGCTGGCGTTCACCGACCTCGGAGCGGATCCGCTCGACGTCCTGCTCCAGCTGCTCGGCCGAGGACGTCTCCGCCTCGATCCGGTCGATCAGCTCCTGCCGCTCCTTGGCGACGACGGGCGCGGAGATCCGCGCCTCGGCCGCGCCCACGGTCACCACGGCGGCGGCGAGCACCAGGCCCGCGGCGACACCCAGTTTGGCCCGCAGGCTACGGGGCAGCCCACCGCCCTCGGCGGCGCGCCGGGCGGTCGCCTCCGCGTACCCGTCGTCGAGCGCGTGGTCTATCACGTTGTTCAGCAGCGACATGGACGCGTCCGGGCGCGGCGGCGGTGATCCGGTGCTCCGAACGGGGGGCTGCTGCGACATGCCGCACATCGTCGCACGTCGCACGGCCTACCGCCGAATGGCCCCTCCAGCCGGCGGGGAGGCACCCAGGGGGTGCTCCCCACCGACCGGTCCGATCCGCTCAGCTACCTGCGCTGTCGACCACTTCGGCCCATTCGTCGAGCAGAGCCTGGGCGGAGGCGTCGTCGGGTCCCTCGGCCCACAGATGGGTGACGGCCTCGGCGGGGTCGGGCAGCACCATCACCCACCGCCCGTCGGCCTCGACCACCCGCACGCCGTCGGTGGTGTCCACGGAGCGGCTGCCCGCCGCCTCCACCACCCGGCGCATCACGAGCCCCTTCACGGCCCACGGCGTCGCGATGTCCCTCTTGAGGACGTGCGCCCGTGGGATCCGCGCGTCGATCTGGCTCAGCGTGAGCTGCGTCCGCGCGACGAGACCGATGAGCCGCACGAAGGCGGCGGCACCGTCGAAGACGCTGCTGAACTCGGGCACGATGAACCCACCGCGTCCGTCGCCGCCGAAGATCGTCGACTCCTCGCGTCCGACCCTCGTGAGGTCGTCCGGCGAGGTCGTCGTCCACTCCACCTGCGTGCCGTGGTAGGCGGCGACCTGCTCGGCGATCCGTGTGGTCGTCACCGGCAGCGCGACCCGCCCCGAGCGCCGCTCGGCCGCCACCAGGTCCAGCATCACCAGGAGCGCCCGGTCGTCCTCGATGATCCGCCCCCGCTCGTCCACGAGCGAGAGCCGCTCACCGACGGGGTCGAACCGCACCCCGAACGCGGCCCGCGCCGAGGCCACGATCTCCCCGAGGCGGACGAGCCCGGCCCGTCGGCTCTCGACCGACTCGGTGGGTCTGGACTCGTCGAGCCCCGGGTTGATCGTCAGCGAGTCGACCTGGAGCCGCCCGAGGAGGCTGGGCAGCACGAGCCCGGCACTTCCGTTGGACGCGTCCACGACGACCTTCAGTCCGGCCTCGGCGATCCCGGAGGTGTCGACGTTCCGCAGCAGGGAGCCCGTGTACGAGTCGAAGACGCTCGCCGGGAAGGAGAGGTCACCGATCTCTCCGGGGAACGCACGGCGGTACTCCTGCCGCGCGAACACCCGGTCGAGCTTGCGCTGCCCGCCCTGCGACAGGTCGGCCCCACGTTCGTCGAAGAACATGATGTCCACGGAGTCGGGCACTCCGGGCGAGGTCCGCACCATGATGCCGCCGGCGCTTCCCCGCGCGGTCTGCTGCCGTGCCACCGGCAGCGGTACGTTCTCCAGGTCTCGTACGTCGATGGCGCTGGCCTGCAGCGCCGAGATCACCGCCCGCTTCAGCGCACGCGCACCCCTGGAGTGGTCACGAGCCGTGGTGACGGTCGCGCCCTTCTTCAGGGTCGTGGCGTACGCCCCCGCCAGCCGGACGGCCAGCTCGGGGGTGATCTCCACGTTGAGGATGCCGGAGACCCCTCGGGCTCCGAAGAGGTGGGCCTGCCCACGGGACTCCCAGATGACCGAGGTGTTGACGAAGGCGCCGGCCTCGATCGTCTTGAACGGGTAGACCCGGACGTTGCCCTGCACGATCGATTCCTCACCGATCAGGCACTCGTCCCCGATGACGGCTCCGTCCTCGATCCGGGCGGCCCGCATGATGTCGGTGTTCTTCCCGATCACACAGCCGCGCAGATTGCTCTGCTGCCCGATGTAGACGTTGTCGTGGACGACGGCCTTGTGCAGGAAGGCGCCGCTCTTCACGACGACGTTCGAGCCGATGACGGTGTGCTCACGGATCTCCGCGCCGGCCTCGACCTTGGCGTAGTCACCGATGAAGAGCGGTCCCCGCAGCACGGCGTCGGGGTGCACCTCGGCACCTTCGGCGATCCAGACACCCGGCGAGATCTCGAAGCCGTCGATGTCGACCTGGACCTTGCCCTCGAGGACGTCCGCCTGGGCCTTCACATAACTCTCGTGGGTGCCCACGTCCTCCCAGTAGCCCTCGGCGACATAGCCGTAGATCGGCTTGCCTTCCTTCATCAGCTGGGGAAAGACGTCACCCGACCAGTCCACCGAAACATCTGCCTGGACGTAGTCGAAGACCTCGGGCTCCATCACGTAGATGCCCGTGTTCACGGTGTCCGAGAAGACCTGGCCCCAGGTGGGCTTCTCCAGGAAGCGCTCGACCTTGCCTTCTTCGTCGACGATCGTGATTCCGAATTCCAGGGGATTCGGCACTCGGGTGAGACAGACCGTGACGAGGGCGCCCTTCTCCTTGTGGAAGGCGATGAGATCGGTCAGATCGAAATCGGTGAGCGCGTCCCCGGAGATCACGAGAAAAGCGTCGTCCTTCAACGCTTCCTCGGCGTTCTTCACACTTCCCGCTGTACCGAGTGGCTTCTCCTCATTGGCATACGTGAGCTCCATCCCGAGTTCCTCGCCGTCGCCGAAGTAGTTCCTGACGAGGGAGGCGAGAAACTGCACGGTGACGACGGTCTCATTGAGACCGTGCCTCTTGAGCAGTCGTAGGACGTGCTCCATGATCGGCCGGTTCACCACCGGCAGTAGAGGCTTGGGCATGCTCGAGGTCATCGGGCGAAGGCGGGTTCCTTCGCCACCGGCCATCACGACGGCCTTCATGTCGGAAGCGTCCTCCTTGAAGAGACGACGGTCCTGCCGACTTCACCCTGTCCGTTCAGTGGCCCTCGGACGCCCTCGTTGTTGCCGGCGACACTGCTCGGCACAGGACGGACGGGCTCAATCGGCCTCGGTATCCGCCTTCACGAGTCGACGGACCTGGACCACGTAGAGGATCCCTGCCCACCAATACAGAGTTGTACCCCATCCGGCGAAGGCCCACCCGAAAACTTCAGCGAGTGACGAGAGCCAGCCCGTTCCGTCACTGAGAAGCAGCAACGGGAACGCGTACATCAAGTTGAAAGTCGCAGCTTTGCCCAGAAAGTTCACCTGCGGCGGCGGGTAACCGTGCCGACGGAGGATTGCCACCATCACCAGCAGCATGGCCTCGCGCGCCAGGAGGGCGGCGGTCAGCCACCACGGCAGGATCTCGCGCCAGGTGAGACCCACGAGAGTGGACAGGATGTACAGCCGGTCGGCGGCGGGATCGAGCAGCCGGCCGAGGTTGCTGATCTGGTTCCAACGCCGGGCGAGTTTGCCGTCGAGATAGTCGCTGACGCCACTGAGCATCAGGACGAGAAGCGCCCAGCCGTCACTGTTGGGGCCACCGAACTCCGGACGGAGAATCAACCACAGAAACAGCGGCACGCCGGCGAGACGCGCCATGCTGAGAATGTTGGGGATGGTGAGGACCCGGTCGGTCTGAACGCGGGTCTCCTGGACCTCCACCCGGGGGCCTCCTGCTGGGAACGTACGGACGATGCCCCCTGACCTTACCCTCAGCCACAACACCTCGATGCACAGGGGGCTGCCGCCGGGCCGGGAACGCAAAAATGCCTCAACC
>NZ_LIPQ01000045.1 GCF_001418135.1 Streptomyces aureus | reverse complement strand
CGCAGAAGGCGGGAACCTGGAGCGCCCTCCGCCCCCTCGTCCTCCGCCTCCACTTCTACGCGGGCGTGCTCGTCGCCCCGTTCCTCCTCGTGGCCGCCGCGAGCGGTCTGCTCTACGCGCTCTCCTTCCAGGCCGAGAAGGTCGTGTACGCGCACGAGCTCGAGGTCCCCGTCGGCGAGACGACCCTGCCGCTCTCCCAGCAGGTGAACATCGCCCGCAAGGTCAACCCGAACGGCACCGTCACCGCAGTCTGGCCCGGCGCCGAACCCGGCGCGACGACCCGCGTCCTGATGGCCGACCCGGACGTCCCCGAGGACACCTCACTGGCCGTCTTCGTGGACCCGTACACCGGGGACGTACGCGGGCAGCTGCCCAGTTACGGAAGCTCCGGCGCCCTCCCGCTGCGCACCTGGATCGACGGTCTGCACCGCGATCTGCACCTCGGCGAGACCGGCCGCAACTACAGCGAACTGGCGGCGAGCTGGCTCTGGGTCATCGCCCTCGGCGGTCTCCTGCTGTGGCTGGGCCGGCGCAGGAGGAACCGCCGCGCCCTGTTCGTGCCGGAGGGCGGCCCGGCCTCGCGCCGCCGCACGCTGTCCTGGCACGGCTCGGTCGGCCTGTGGGCGGTGACCGGACTCGTCCTGCTGTCGGCGACGGGCCTGACCTGGTCGCGGTACGCGGGCGAGAACATCGGCGTCGTCCAGGACGGCCTCGGCGGCGCGACGCCCACGCTCACGGCGACCGTCGGCGGCGCGGCCGGCGGCTCCTCGGAACACGAGGGCCACGGCGGCGGCCACACCGGCGGCACCACCGCCCAGGGTCCGGACATCGGCCTCGACAAGGCCCTGGAGACGGCCCGCGCGGCCGGCATCGACAGCCCGAAGATCTCGGTGATCCTGCCGAGCGAGGGCAAGGGGTACGTGGTCAAGGAGACGGACGCGCAGTTCCCGCTCCAGCTGGACTCGGTGGCGGTGAACCCGGCGGACGGCGCGGTCGTCGACCAGCTCCGCTTCGCCGACTACCCGCTCCTCGCGAAGCTCACCCGGATAGGCATCGACGCGCACACGGGCGTGTTCCTGGGCCTGTTCAACCAACTGGCCCTCGCGGTCCTGGCGCTCGCCCTGATCCTGCTGATCCTGTGGGGCTACCGGATGTGGTGGCTGCGCCGCCCGGGCCGCCCGGCGGCCCGCGGGGCCTGGCGGAAGGTCCCGGTGACGATGCTGCTCCCGCTCCTCGCGGGGACGGCCGTCGTGGCGTGGTTCGTCCCGCTGCTCGGCATCAGCCTGCTGCTGTTCCTGACCGTGGACCTCGCCCTGGGACTGGTGTCCAGGGCGAGGGGCAGGGCGCGGACGAGCTGACCCGACTACCCGGTCAGGGCGTGTACTTGTAGCCGACCCGCCGCACGGTCTGGATCGTGTGGCGGTGCTCGGCGCCCAGCTTCCGCCGCAGCCGGGCCACGTGCACGTCGACGGTGCGTCCGTCACCGACGTGGCCGTACCCCCACACGGTGGTGACCAACTGGTCGCGGGTGTGGACCCGGTGGGGGTGCGCCACCAGATGGGCGAGCAACTCGAACTCGAGATATGTCAGGTCGAGCGCCTGCCCGTCGACGACGGCGATCCGCTGGACGCCGTCGATGGCCACCGGCCCCTGGTCCTCCACCGCGGCGGCGACGGGCGCGGGAGCGGCGACGGGCAGCCGCGGCTGCTGATCGGCCGGTACGAGCACGAGGTACCCGACCATCGGCGGCCGGCCCGGCAGCGTCGGCAGGGTGTGCGGGGGAGCGGGCAGCAGGGTGGCACCCGGCGGCAGGAAATCGGCGACCTGCGCGAAGTCCACGACCTCGTTGGGATCGACGGCACGCAGCCGATGACGGCCGGGACGAACGGCGGTGGGGGTGCTGTGAGCGGTCTGGGCCATGGGAAGTCAGCTCTTTCGCGCGGAGGAACGGACGGACAGGAGTCGTACGTCATACGTCGTGCGCGTCGGCCGAAGGCCGTGGATCGGACCGTACCGATCGGGGCTTTAGAGGGCCGACGCGTTCCTCGCGCGGCAACACACCCGGTCGAAGTCGTGATGCTGCCGGGAAGGCCAGAACGGCTCGAGGTCGTGACGACCCGTCGCGGTGTCGTTCTGTGTGATGGCCATTTCCCTATTGAACCAGAAGGGAATCCCTCCGACGACCCCTTCGCCGGCCAAACCCCGTGTCGTCCTTCCCACATGCCGGGAGAACCACCCGGGTCCGTACGCCGGGAGGTACACCGGATCCGGCCGGAAGGAACCCGGCACGAACGCCGAGAGGCGCCCACCGGGAAAGGTGGGCGCCTCTGGCGTGAAGACGTGCGGATCAGACCTGGCCGGCCTTCGCGAGGGCCTCGCAGCAGGTGTCCACCAGGAGGCGGGTCACCGTGTACGGGTCCACGTTCGCGTTCGGGCGGCGGTCCTCGATGTAGCCCTTCTGGTCCTGCTCGACCTGCCACGGGATGCGAACCGAGGCGCCGCGGTCCGAGACGCCGTAGGAGTACTGGTCCCACGGGGCGGTCTCGTGCAGACCCGTCAGGCGGTCGTCGATGCCGGCGCCGTAGTTCTTGACGTGGTCGAGCGGCTTCGAGCCCTCGCCGAGGGACTCGGCGGCGGTGATGATCGCGTCGTAGCCCTCGCGCATCGCCTTCGTCGAGAAGTTGGTGTGCGCGCCCGCGCCGTTCCAGTCGCCCTTCACCGGCTTCGGGTCCAGCGTCGCGGAGACGTTGAAGTCCTCGGCCGTGCGGTACAGCAGCCAGCGGGCGATCCACAGCTGGTCGGAGACCTCCAGCGGCGCCAGCGGGCCGACCTGGAACTCCCACTGGCCCGGCATGACCTCGGCGTTGATGCCGGAGATGCCGAGACCGGCCTTGAGGCAGTTCTCCAGGTGCGCCTCGACGATCGGGCGGCCGAAGATCTCGTCCGCGCCGACGCCGCAGTAGTAGCCGCCCTGGGCGGCCGGGAAGCCGTTGACCGGGAAGCCGAGCGGGCGGGTGCCCTCGAAGAAGGTGTACTCCTGCTCGATGCCGAAGATCGGCTCCTGAGCGGCGTACTTCGCGGCGACCTCGGCCAGCGCGGCACGCGTGTTGGACTCGTGCGGCGTCATGTCCGTGTTGAGGACCTCGCACAGCACCAGGACGTCGTCGCCGCCGCGGATCGGGTCCGGGCAGACGAAGACCGGCTTGAGGACACGGTCCGAGGCGTGGCCCTTGGCCTGGTTCGTGCTGGAACCGTCGAAGCCCCAGATCGGCAGCTCGCCGAGCGTGGCGCCCCCGCTCACGATGATCTTCGTCTTCGAACGAAGCTTCGCGGTCGGCTCGGTGCCGTCGATCCAGATGTACTCAGCCTTGAAGGTCACGGGCCTCATCCTTTGGGCGTGCTGCTGCGGGTGTCGCGGCGGCTCGCGGCGCTGCGAGAAGCTGCGGTGTCTGTGTCCGGTCGCAGCTTCGCAACACGGGATTTCCCGTCGGTTGCCCGAATGTGAACCCCGTGTTACTCAGCTTTCCTGATTTTCACGGAGCCGCTGTGCGACGGAGTGCTCGTTCAGGAACGTGCCGAGACCCGCGCTGCGGACACGCCGTACGACCTCCGCGTACGAGGTCCCCAGAGCCTCCGCGGTCCGCCCCAGGTGCCACTCGCAGTCGGCCAGCCGCCGCAGCAGGTACCCCTTCCGGATCTGGTTCTCCGAGAGCCGGAACGTCTTCAGATAGGCCGTCCGCCCCTTGCGGTCGGTGATCAGCTCCCCGATGTGCTGCTCCCGCCCGCCCCGCTCGAACGGCGGCAGGAACCGGTACAGATCGAACGGACCGGCCCGGTAGGCCCGCTCGAAGGCGTACGAGGTCTCCAGGAGGTCCCGCGCCATGATCCCGTCGTGCGCCACGGCCCAGGCCCGCTCCTGCTCCCGCGCCGCCGCCCGCAGGTCCGCGAGGGTACGGATGCCACCGGCCCCGTCCCGGATCCGTGCCGTGAACTCGGGCACCGGGCCGCCGTAGTACGCGTACTGGTGCACCAGCTCCCCGTACAGGTCCTCGACGAGCGTCGGGTGCAGCGGACGGTAGTCGTCCGGGTGCGGCACCACGAAGGCCGCGGCCAGCGCGTCGGCCACGTACAGGAGCAGCCCGCACTGGCCCGGGTGGACCTCGAAGATCCGCAGCGCCTCCGTGAGCCCGGGCACGCTCCACCCCGCGTACGCAGCCTCGGCGCGCGGCGAGAGGCCGTGCCGGACCGCCTCGCGGGACCACTCGTCCCAGACGGTCGAAGGACCGCCGAAGTGCAGCGCGAGATAGCCCTCCAGGGCGAGGTGCAGCGGCAGGAAACGGAGCCGCGACTCGGCGCGCCCGTCCTTGTCGCGCCGCCGCTTGGCCATCCGGTGGATCCGGCGCACGGGCACGCAGTCCGGCGCCTCGTCGCGGCCCCCGTTTCCGCGCCCGCCGCCTCCGCCACCGAGCCGGGTCCCGTACGCGGCGGACTCCCGGCCCGCCCCCGGCACCGGGGCCGAGTCGGACCCCGCTCCGGTCCAGTCGGCGACGAACCCGTGCGGGACGTACGAGGTGTAGGTGGTGCGGTCGGGCAGGTCCACCGCGCCGAGACCGCCGTACACCTTCCGGTGCAGCCGCAGCCCGGGAACCGGCTCGGCCCGCACCAGCGGCACCAGCCGTACCCCGCCCCACACCTGCGCGGGCCGGACGTCGAGCCCGGTCAGATCGATCCGGGTCATGCCCGTCCCCCTTCCTCCGCCGCCTTCAGGAACAGCTCCACCCGCCGGTCCAGATAGGCCCGCAGCTCCGCGAACCCCGTCCGCCCCTCGGCGAACTGCGCGATCTCCACCAGCGCCGCCAGGTCCTCCGCGTCCCGGATGCCGGCGGCCGGCACGCTGGGGGCGAGCCGGCGTACGTCGAAACCCTGCGCGTCGTATACGGGGTTCAGGTGCACCACGCTCGTCCGGCGCTCCGGATCCAGCCGCGACCGCCACACCCGCAGCACCTCGCCCGCGAGCCCCGGCGGGGCGTTGTCCCAGCCGTCCGAGACGATCACGAGCCGGTCCGGCCCGGTCTCCAGACCGTCCAGGATCCGCAGGCCCAGCGGAGTCGGCCCGTACGGCCGGACGAGCAGCGGGTCGTCGCCGCCCGAGGTCCAGAGCGGCGTGTACGCCCCCGGCGCCGCGAGGGCCTCCAGGAGGTGGTGGCAGCCGAGCGCGACGGCCAGCGGGCGCCGGCGCTTCACCGCGGAACCCGAGGAGGAGAAGCTGTCGTCGAGCACGGCCGTCACCCGCCCCCAGCTCCCCGCGTACGGTCCCGCCGCGCGCCGGGCCGCGGCCCGCAGCGCGCCCGTCAGCTCGGCCCGCCGCTCCACGCGCTCGCCGAACGGCAGCGAGAGGACGTAGAGGGCGAGCCGGGTCAGCGGCATCACGGACAGATCGGCGGCCCGCTCGGTCCTGAGCTGTTCGAGCCGGGTCATCCGGGGCGCGATCCGCTCCAGGAACACCGCGCGCGGTACGCCGTGCCGGGCGGCGAAACCCTCGGCGACCGTGAACGGCAGCTCGTACAGCGCGCCCTGCTCGTAACGGGCGCGGCGGAACGCGTCGAGCGTCGGGTTCTCGTACCGGACGCGGCTTCCCGGCGCGAAGAGGAAGTCCCCGGTCTCGGCGTCGGGCAGCCGCCCGTGGACGTGCCGGAGGGCGGCCTTCAGACCGCTCCGGTACTTCACCGCGTCCAGGGCGGGATCGGGGCGGGTCGCCAGCCACGCGCGCACGATCGCGCGCGTACGCCGGTTGTTGACCCCGGCGGCGCGCAGCACGCGGAACAGCCGGTAGACCCGCGGCGGCGGCAGCATCGCGAGCCGCGCCCCGATCAGCCGCCCCTCGGCCCGCTTCTCCTCGGGGCCGCCCGCCTCGTCGGCGGTGCGCAGGAGCTGCTCGACGACGAGGGCGGCGTTGTGGTGGTTGATGTCGAGCGCGAGGGCCGCGGCGTACACGGGCCGGTAGTTGACCCGTACGTACTCGTGGACGAAGCGGAGCGAGAACCGCTGCTCGGCGGCGGAGGAACGGAACTCGCGCTGGCCGGTGGCGGTCACGGCGGCGTTGACGAAGAGGAGCACGTCCTCGGCGGCGACGAGCTCGGACAAGGTTCTCTCCTTCTCGTACCGCGTGGGTGCCGGCCGGGGAATGAGGGCACGAACAGCGAAGACGTTGCTTCAGAGGCAGGTTCCGGAAGTCGCACCGAAGTCCCGCGGCCGGCCCGGAAACGCTAACACCGGGCGGGGGGAGGGACGCGAGCGGATTTCGGGGAAGGCCGCGAGCAGCCCGGGGAGGCCCGTTGTCGGACCCACCCGGCAGACTGGGGGCATGGCGAAGCAGCTGGGCACGAAGCCCCGTATCGGACTCCTCGGCACCGGCCCCTGGGCCGGTCGCACGCACGCGCCCGCGCTTGCAGGGCATCCGGGGATCGAGTTCAGCGGGGTGTGGGGCAGACGCTCCGAGGCGGCGGCCGCGCTCGCCGCCGGCTCGGGCACGCGCGCGTACGACGACGTGGACGCGCTCTTCGAGGCCAGCGACGCCGTCGCGCTCGCGCTCCCGCCGGACGTCCAGGCGCCGCTGGCGGTCCGGGCCGCGGAGGCCGGCTGCCATGTCCTCCTCGACAAGCCGGTCGCGACGACGGTCGCGGGGGCGCGGGAGGTGGCCGATGCGGTGGAGGCCGCGGGAGTGGCCTCGGTGGTCTTCTGCACGCTCCGCTTCGCGGAACCGACGGCCCGCTGGATCGAGGAACAGACGGCGGTCGGCGGCTGGTTCCTGGGCGAGGCGCACTGGCTGGGCTCGCTCTACGGGACCGGTTCGAGCAGCGAGTACGCGGCCTCCCCGTGGCGCCGTGAGAAGGGCGGCCTGTGGGACGTGGGCCCGCACGTCCTGTCGGTCTACCTCCCGGTCCTCGGAGACGTCACGGAGATCACCGCGGCGCGGGGCCCGGCGGACACCCACCACCTGGTGCTCCGGCACACCTCGGGCGCGAGCAGCACCGCCACCCTCACTCTCAGCGCCCCGCCGGAGGCGTCGGGGGCGGCCCTCACCCTGTACGGCACCGGGGGCCGGGTCGCACTGCCCCGCTGGGACGGGGCGGTGGGAGCGTTCGGCGGAGCGGTGGACGCGCTGATCGGCTCGGCCCGCACGGGCGAGCCCGATGCCTGCGACGCCCGCTTCGGCCTCCGCCTCACGGAGATCCTGACGGCGGCGGAGGAGATGACGGCGGAGGGCACGGCGGCGGAGGGTGTCCTTCAGGACCCGAGTGCCTCCGACAGCCCTTCGCACAGCGCCTCCAGCGCACGCGGGTACAACCGCTCCGGCGGCGTGGCGTAACCGACGACCAGGCCGTCCGGACGGGCCGGGCCGTCCGGTTCGGCCGGATCGGCCGGGTCTCCGGCGTCGGGATGGCGATAGGGGGCCAGGCCCTCCACCGCGACCCCGCGCCGGGCCGTCGCGGCGAGGGCCGCCCCTTCCGTGCCGGCGGGCAGTTCCAGGACGGCGTGCAGCCCGGCGGCGATGCCCGTCACCCGTACCGCCGGGACCCGTTCGGCGAGCAGCGCCGTCAGCCGGTCGCGCCGCCCGCGGTGCCGCTGGCGCATCCGCCGGACGTGTCGGTCGTACGCGCCGGAGGCGATGAGGTCCGCGAGGGTGAGCTGGTCCGTCGCGGAGGCGTACGGCTCGCGTTGGCCCTTCGCCGCGACCACCGGGTCCACCAGCGCGGACGGCAGGCACATCCAGCCGATCCGCAGGGCGGGGGAGAGGCTCTTGCTGACGGAGCCGATGAGGACGGTCCGTTCGGGGTCGAGGCCCTGGACGGCGCCCACGGGTCGCCGGTCGTAGCGGAACTCCCCGTCGTAGTCGTCCTC
>NZ_LIPQ01000449.1 GCF_001418135.1 Streptomyces aureus | reverse complement strand
GGGGCGCCCCTTCTTCCTTGCGCCGAACGGACGACCGGGGGTCAGAAGAAGACCGACCGCCGCTGCACCAGCAACTTGTAGAGCGTGTGCTGGATCTGCTCCCGCACCTGATCCGTCAGGTTGAACATCAGCATCGGGTCCTCCGCCGCCTCCGGCGCGTACGAGTCCGTCGGGATCGGCTCACCGAACTGGATCGTCCACTTCGTCGGCAGCGGCAGCGCCCCGAGCGGCCCCAGCCAGGGGAAGGTCGGGGTGAGCGGGAAGTACGGGAAGCCGAGCACCCGCGCCAGCGTCTTGGCGTTCCCGATCATCGGGTATATCTCCTCCGCCCCGACGATCGAGCAGGGCACGATCGGCACCCCGGCCCGCAGCGCCGTCGACACGAAGCCGCCCCGCCCGAACCGCTGGAGCTTGTACCGCTCCCCGAAGGGCTTCCCGATCCCCTTGAAGCCCTCCGGCATCACGCCGACGATCTCGCCGGAGCGCAGCAGCCGCTCCGCGTCCTCCGCACAGGCCAGGGTGTGCCCCGCCTTACGGGCCAGCTCGTTGACGACCGGCAGCACGAACACCAGATCGGCGGCGAGCAGCCGCAGATGCCGCCCGGCCGGATGATGGTCGTGGACGGCGACCTGCATCATCAGCCCGTCCAGCGGCAGGGTCCCCGAGTGGTTGGCGACGATGAGCGCCCCACCCTCGGCCGGGATGTTCTCGACGCCCTTGACCTCGACCCGGAAGTACTTCTCGTACAGCGGGCGGAGCAGCGACATCAGGACCTGGTCGGTGAGCTCCTCGTCGTAGCCGAACTCGTCGACCTCGTAGTCGCCGGTGATCCGCCGCCGCAGGAACGCGAGCCCGCCCGCGAGCCGCCGCTCCCAGCCGCCGGCCCCCGGCCCGGCTCCGGACGCGTCCTCACCGACGCCCCCTGTGTCGGCGCCTGCGGCCTCCCCGGCCTCGCCGGGAGCCGGGCCCTCCTGGCTCCCTTCCGGCTCCTGGGGGCCCTGCTGAGGCCCCGGCAGGGCCCGTACGGCCGCCGCCTCGCCGTCGGCGCGGCCGCCGGG
>NZ_LIPQ01000448.1:303-13954 GCF_001418135.1 Streptomyces aureus | reverse complement strand
ACCTCCCGCACCGCCGGGGGCCTCGGGCCCTGAAGGCGCCGGTGACGACGAGGCGCAGGTCATCGTGGTGGGGGGGCGGGTCCGACGGGCCCTACGGCGGGCGTTCCGCGGGCTCAGACGCGGACGATGACGAGGGCGATGTCGTCGCGGGCTCCGCTGGCGACGTCGAGTCGCGCGAGCAGCGCGTCGGCCAGCTGAGCCGGGTCACGGCCGGCGAGGTCGCCCAGGGCGGTGGTGAGCCGGTCCAGGCCGGCGTCGATGTCCTCGTCGCGGCGCTCGATCAGTCCGTCGGTGTAGAGGACGAGGGTGTCACCCGGGCGGTAGGCGATGCCGGCCTGCGGCCGGGGAACGTGCTCGAGCCTGGCTCCCAGCGGCGGGTCGGTGGCCTGGTCCAACAGCTCGCACGTGCCGTCCGCGTGCAGCAGCACCGGCGGCGGGTGCCCCGCGCTGGAGTAGACGAGCAGTTTGGAGCGGGTGTCCACGAGCACGCTGACCGCGGTCGCGGCGAGCGCGCCGTCCACGGAGCGGGCGTACATGCCCAGCACTTCCAGGGCCCCGGCCGGCCCGGCCACCGCCCGACTGGCCGCGGACAGCGCGCTGCGGAGCATGCCCATGACGGTGGCCGCCTCCAGCCCGTGCCCGACGACGTCGCCCACGGCGACGGTGAACCGCCCCTCGGCCAGGTCGACGGCGTCGTACCAGTCGCCGCACACGTTCAGCGAACCGATCGCCGGCAGATAGCGCACCGCCACGTCACTGTGCCGGGCCAGGTCCGGGGAGTGCAGCATCGCCTCCTGCAAGGTGACGGCGACCTCCCGCTCCCGGGCGTGCGCCGCCCGCAGCTCCTCGTTCAGCCGCTGCAGCTCCCGCGCCCGGGCATACAGCTCGGCCTCCATCCCCTCCTCGCGCTCGGTCATCCGCCGCCCCTCGTTCCGCCCCCGGAACCGGCGGGACCGCATGAAGGCCGTCACGTCCTCCACGCGGTGGATGATCCACGCGACCCGCCCGTCCGCGTTCTTGACCGGGGTGTTCACCGGGGACCACCAGCGTTCCTCGAACACACCGGGCTGCGAGACGACGGGGATGTCGTACTTCTGCACCGCCATGGTGTCGGCCTCACCGGTGGCCAGCACCCGCCCCAGCGACGCCCCGAGGTTCTTGACCCCGTCCGCGCCCGGGTCGGCGGGATTGTCGGGGAACGCGTCGAACACGTGCTGCCCGAGCAGATCCTCCCGGGTCCGGCCGGTCGCCCGCAGATACGCCTCGTTGACATCCACGATCACCAGATCCGGTGCCAGTACCAGATACGGGCTGGGCGTCGCGGCGAACAACGCACCGTGGTCGATCTCCGGCCTCACAGACCTTCCGATCCTCGTCCGAGAAAGGCCCCTCCGACCAGCGTACGCAGCGCTCCGGCCGACCGCGCCTCGGCAAGCCCCTCCGGTGGGCCCCGCCGCCATCACCCGGCCACTCCACTGCGGTGGCCGGGCGAGTGGGACGGGCGTTGCATGGGAGGTAGCGCGGTCCACCCGTCTCGTCGAATGGGCGTTCACACAGTGGTTGGTGAAGATCATCCGGACAGCCGGTCCGTCCCCGAGGAGTTGGGGGGCGCCGTACTGGACGCGCTCTTCTCCCAGTCGCCCATGAGCCTGCACGTGTACGACCAGGAGCTGCGTCTGGTACGGGTGAACACGGCGGCCCGGCTGATGCGGGAGTTCCCTGCCGAGCGGTTGCTCGGCCGGACGCTGCCGGAGATCCTGCGGTCCTTCGACATCACCGACCCCGCGGCCGTCGAACGCGCCGCCCACCGGGTGCTGGAGACCGGCGTGCCCGAGCTCGACATGAGCATCCGGTTCCGCGCCCGCCGTGTCCCCCCGGTCGAAACCGTCACCTCGGCGTCCGCGTTCCGCCTGCAGCGGGCCGACGGCACCGTGCTGGGGCTGGCCGCCGCGCTGACCGACATCACCGCGCGGGTGCGGGCCGAAGCGGAGGTACGCCTGCAGAACGAGGCGGCCGAGCGGATCGGGACCACCCTCGACATCTTCCGTACGGCGGCCGAGTTCTGCGAGGTCGTCTCCCCGGCCCTGGCCGACACCGTGACCGTCGACGTCTACGACGTGGTCCTGGGCGGCAGGGCTCCCACCGCGGACGCCCTCGACCGGGATCAGACCGTTCGACGCGTGGGATACCACTCGGTCGCCGGACCCGACCGGCAGGGTGTCCCCGCCGTCGGCGAGGTGGACGTGTACCCGCCCGGCACGCCCCACCGAACCGCTCTGGACACCCTGGCCCCCAAGCTGATCCGTCGCCTGCGCCCGGACGCCCACTGGCTCGATCCCCGGCGACGGCGTGATGCCCGGATCCTGGACGCGCGGGCCCATTCCATGCTGCTGGTTCCGATCCGAGCACGGGGTGTGGTACTCGGCCTGGCCTGTTTCTACCGTTGGCGCGAACCGGCCCCCTTCGACCACCGGCACCTGAGGCTCGCCCAGCAGCTCACCACGCACGCGGGCCAGTGCCTGGACAACGCTCGCCTCTACGGGCGTGAGCGCTCGGCCGCCCGTATCCTGTCCGGCGGTTTCGCCCAGGCGCAGGCATCCGTCGTGAAGGCCGTCGAACTCGCCCGCACCCACCTGCCGGCCGGCACGGGCGGCGGATGGTCCGCCGCCATCTCCCTCTCCGGGTCCAGGGTCGCGCTCGTGGCCGGCGACACCACGTCCGGGACGTCGCGTCCGGCGGCGACGAGCGAGCTCCGCGCGGCGATCGAGGCACTGGCCGACCTCGACCTGCCCCCGGACGACATCCTCGCGCGTCTTCACGACCTCGCCAGTCGCCCGAGCACCCTGCCGGTCACGGCCGCACTCGATGCCGGTGACGGAACGCCCGCCACCTGCCTCTGCCTCGTCTACGATCCGGTCACCCGTCTGTGCACCGCGGCGAGCGCGGGCCACCCGTCACCGGTTCTGGTGCATCCGGGCGGCGCCGTCGAACTGCTGGATGTCGCGGCCGGACCACCTCTCGGGCAGGGCCTCGCGGAGTACGCGCTCACGGAACGCGTCCTGCCCGAAGGGAGCACCCTGCTGATCTGCAACACCGCTCTGCTGACCGCGGCCGGCGGCCGGGAGTCGCTGCTGAGCCGCTTGACCGACCTGTTCGCAGAACCGCAGCCCTCTCTTCAGGCCGCGTGCGACAGGTGTGCCGAGGCCCTCGCGCCCGAGCAGCCGATGCGCGACGCCTATCTGCTGCTGGCCCGCACCCGCACGTTGGGCGACTCCCAGACGAAGGCGTGGACCTTTCCCAACGATCCGGAGAGCGCCGGGCAGGCACGCAGGAGAGCCGTGGACCAACTCGCGGAATGGGGACTGGCCCAGGACGTCATCGACGACACCGCCCTCGTGGTCAGCGAGCTGGTCACCAATTCGGTGCGCTACGCGAAGGGGCCGATCCAGTTGCGCCTCATCCACGACGGCACGCTCGTGTGCGAGGTCACCGACGACAGCAGCGCCAGTCCGCACCTTCGCCGTGCCCTGGACACGGACGAGAACGGCCGGGGCCTTTTCATCACCGCCCACCTCACCCAGCGCTGGGGCGTGAGGCCCTCAGGACGAGGCAAGACGCTCTGGGCGGCACGGACCCTCGCAACGACTCCGGCCGACGGTCACGCCCCCGTTGCCGAGGCGGGACCGGGAACCGGCCCGGAAAGGAGTGCACGGCCGACCGGGAAGGCGGAACCCTCCACGGCCTGGCCGCACGAGCGGTGAGGTCGCGGGCATCGGCGCAGCCGAGCAGCCGCGGGGCGCCGGCGCCCAAGACGATCCGTTCGAACTCCTCACTGCACGTCGTGCGCGCGTCTGAGCCGGACCGCCCCGCCGCTGGACTGAGCCGGTCCGTCCCGGGTGGTCACGCAGGCCGCCCGGTGACCGAGGCCGCCGAAGGCGACCACGACCACCGGGCGGAGCCGCCCGGTTCCCGGACGGTGTCGACGCGCGCCGCTCAGCAGTTTCGGATGGACCACACGGGCGTCCAGTCGTACGTGAAGGGCGTGGGCTCCGGCAGGACGACGTCCAGCACCTGGCCGTTCTGGCCGTAGAAGAACGCGGCGGCTCCGACCTGGTTGTTCACCACCTGGCCCACGCCGTTCCAGTGGGACAGGGAGTACTGGTGGCACCGGTAGAGGAAGAAGACCTTGTACTTGCCCACCACCGGGTCCCAGACCCCGGTGCAGAGATTCCCCGACGCGCACGTGACGGGGCTGCCCGACGTCGTGTGCACGTAGTCCGCCCAGGGCGAGACCGTCGGCGATACGGCCGCCACGGCACGCGAGGACGGCCCCTCGCCCCGGGGCGCCGGCGGCATGACCATGGTGTGGCCGCCGCCCTCGCGAGGCCCGTCCGAGCCCGCCGCCTGGGCCGGGCCCGCCGCGAAGGCGGACACCAGCACCCACAGGAAGGCACCGACCACACCGAGGGTGGAACGCCAGGTACGCGACATCGTCACTCCTTCTCCGGGAACCCCGGGTTCACTTCTGACTCGTGCACAGCGGTACGTCCGGCAACTGGTTGTCCGGATGGCTGATGTAGATGTTGGTGACGTAGCCCCCGTACTGCGGCAGATACGCCCACCAGTCGTTGGTGTACGGCGGGACGGAGACGAGCTGCCCCTTCTTCTGGCAGCCCACCAGCACCTCCACGCCGGCCGGGAGTCGGGTCAGCAGGTTGTCCCCGACGACCGGTTCCGACCGGACGGCGACGTCCTGACCCCAGGTCCCGTACCACTTCCCCTTCGGCGCCGTGCCGCCGGGAACGTTCAGGGAACGGGTCAGCCGGCCGAGGTCGGTGTACGCCTTTCCGTACGACGTTCCGTCCTGGTGCAGGGTGAGGACGGCCACGATCGAACGGTCACCTGCCCCGACGGTGCCGGTCGTGTGCAGCGCCGGTCGGCTCAGGTCGACGCCGGCGTCACCCGCGCCGGCGGACGTGGGGGCCGAGGTGTCGACGCCACCAGCCGCGGTGGCGCTCACGGAGCCGCAGTTCCCCTTCGCGTACTTCCCCGACCAGCCCTGTTTCACGGCCCACGGGCGGTCGAACGCGGCGGCGATGCCGAAATGCTGGTCGAAGGAGTCCGACGCGCACCGGGTCGACTGGCGCAGACGCTCCATGATGAAGTCACGAACCGGCGCGGGAGCGGACTCCAGGATGTGTCGGTAGGTCTTCACGGTGTCGCGGGCCGACATGGCCGTGTAGCCCCAGTACCCCTCGTAGCCTGCCGGTGGGGGAGCGGTGTCGGCGAGCCCGAGCCGAGTGACCATGCGTTCGACGATCGCCGGCCCGCCGTAGGTCGACCAGTAGTGGTTGGCGGCGGCGTCCTGACTGCTGCGGAGCATGACGTCCAGCCGCGTGCGGTCGGCGGCCGGGATGGTGTCGGGGCTGCGGTTCCACAGGAAGTCGAGGGCGAGCAGGAGCTTGACGACCGACGCGGACCGGAACGTGGCGGCCGGGGCGAGCTGTTCGGTGAAGGTCCCGGTCTGCCGGTCGAACACGGCCACGCCTGCCGTGACCCCCGCGGGCACCTGGGGGCTCGCGGGCGTGGCCGACACGGTGTCACCCGTCGGTTCCGTCGCGGCCGCGACGGAGTGCGGGAGCGCCGCGCCGGTGAAGGAGAGGGAGAAAAAGGCCGCGGTCGCGGCGAGCAGGCGCCGAGGCGTACGGCGAGCGGTGGCGTGGGAGTGTCTGGCGATGCGGAGCATGGCGTGAGGGGTCCTCGCTTGGTGTGAGAGCGGGCTGCCGAGGGTCTCGGAAAGGGCCGGCGGACGAGGCGGCGGGAGCGCGGCGCGGAGCCCCTGGCGGGACGCGAGGGGCTCCACCGGAGCCTGCTGGGCGGACGACTCCCGGCGGCCTACGGGATGTTGCACTCCGTCATGCCGGGCCAGGGATCTATCGACGTCCACACGTCGACGGCGGGGATGAAGCCCCACCCGTGATTGCCGTCCTGACCGGGAGCGATGCGGTCACCCATGGTGTAGTACCAGATGTTGTTGCCGCCGCTGTGCGGGGGGCCGCTGGCCCAGCACACGAACCAGCTCGTCGAGGTGTCGATCCAGCCGATCACCGGGCACGCGGGGATGAAGCTGCCGCAGCCGCGCAGCGGGGCGCCGGCACGATTGCCGCACACCCAGTCACGCGTCCAGGTGCGCCCCGTGTACGCGTCGTAGTGGCTGACGTTGCGGGCGGTGCACGACGCCTGGGCCGCGAGGGGCGCGGCCTCCGCCGTAGGCGGCGCGCTCCGCACCGCGCGGGTGGTAGTGCCGGCCTGCGGCGACGACGCCTGAACGGCGCCGGCGCTGAACAGCACGGCCAGGAGGGCGGCGAGCATCGCCACCGCTCGTCTCACAGACATGTTTCGGCCCCCGTTGTCGAGAAAGCAATGGTCGGACGGCCCTGCGGAACCGAGGAGTTGTCACGGGGCGTCGCTTGAGAGCCGAGCCTTCCACTCGCACTCTGTTCATGTCATCGCTTGTGGCCATGCGACATGAATGACGATCGATAAGGGATTCATCATGGTTACTGGCGAGACGGCCGCTGGAGGCGCCGCGCCGACGGGCCCCGACCCGCGGACACCGAGCGCCCACCAACTCCGGCTGTTCGTCGCCCTCGCGGAAGAACTCCACTTCTCGCGCGCCGCCGCCCGGCTGTTCATCACGCAGTCGGCGCTGAGCCAGCAGATCAGAGACCTGGAGAGACGCCTCGGGGTGCGGTTGTTCGACCGTTCGAGCCGGGCCGTGACGCTCACCCCTCAGGGCCGGGTGCTGTTGGCGGACGCGCGCGGCGTGGTGGCGGCCATGGACCGGTTGAGCCGCAGCGCTTCGACCCAGGCGCGCAGGCTCTCCGGACGGCTCGTCGTCGGCACCATCGGCGCGGAAGCGGCGATGCCCTATACGCACGCCGTGCTGCGTCTGCTCCACGAACGGCACCCGTTGGTCCAGGTCGACGTGCGCAGCCTCCACTTCGCCGACCACTTCGACGCCCTGTTCCGCCATGACATCGACGTTGCCTTCCTCCGTCCACCGGTCCCGCCCGGCGTCGAGGTGCAACACCTGGCCACGGAACCGCGGTTGGCCTGCCTCTCTGCGAGCGACCCGCTCGTGGACCGCGACCGGATCACCCTCGCCGAGCTGGCCCGCCACCCGGTGATCGACGTCCCGCCGCAGGTGCCACGGCTCTGGTGGGACTTCTGGGCCGCCGACCCGCGACCCGACGGCACCCCGGTCCGCTACGGACCCGTCGCCTCGGACCTGGAGGGCCTTCTGCACCTCGTGGCCCAGGGCAAGGGCATGTGTTTCCTGCCGGCCGCCGCGCGCGACCTCTTCCCGCGCCCCGGCATCCGCTACGTCGAGGTCACGGACCTGCCCCCGTCAACGGCGGGCCTCGCCTGGCTGAGGGAGAACCGCACGGAACCGCTCATCGAGGCCGTAGTGGCAGCTGCCGGACACGTGGCCTCGGCGCGGGACCGGGGGGCCGTCCGGGGCAGGAACCAGGCCGAGGACTGACCCCACGTCACAGGTCGCGGCCACTCCGGGCGCGGGGACGTCGCCGGGGCCGAAGCCGTCGGCGTGAACGCCTGGCCCCGGCCCTTCGCGCTGCCCGTCGAGGTGGGCCTTGCCGGGGGAGGAACGGTTGCGTCCCGACAGCCCAAGGCGATGACGTAGCGACGAAGCCTGAGCTGCCCGGGATCTCTACTTTGAGGCTCTGGCCGCAGGTGTTTGATGCCGATCACGGCCATGGTAGGCAGCGGCCGCGTGGGCGGCGGGGGAGCGGCAGGCCGCTGCCGCCTGGGAGGCCGGCCGACCTCAGGCGGCCGCCGCCTGGGACGCGGGTCAGCTCCAGGCCACGGGCCCAGCTCGACGTGTCTTGCCGGACGATCCCTGCGCCGGCTCCGGCGCGGGTATCACGGATTCCGGTGCCCGCCGGGTGGGGCTGCCCGGGTCTCGGCGGTGCCGGGAGGACCCGGTGAGGGCTCGCCCGCCGCGAGGTGCTCCAGAACCTCCGCCAGTTCCTGGCAGGCGCGGCGCACCGACCGGCGGGTCGCACGCTGCTCGGTGATGACGGCGGCGAGAAGCAGGGCGGTCAGGGCGGCGGAACCGTTGAACGCCTGGAGCTTGGCCATGATCTCGACGTCCGTGAGGTGGAGGAACGCGCCCCGTCCGGAGGTCGCCTCGAAAGTGGTGAGCACGGAGGCGAAGAGCGCGCACAGCATGCTTCCGACGAGCTGGAAGCGGAGCGCTGCCCAGATCAGCAGGGGGAAGACGAGGAAGAGCATGCTCATCGGGCTGAGCACGGCCATGGGCATGAGGATCAGGGTCGTCAGCCCCAGAAAGGTCGCCTCCTTCCAGCGCTGTGCGCGGAACCGTCCGGCCGGCCCCGCGAGGGCGAGCAGGAGCGGGGCGACGAGCAGCACCCCCATCGTGTCGCCCACCCACCAGGCCAGCCAGACGGGCCAGAACTCGCTCTTGTCCAGAGAGCTCTTCGCCACCTGCAGTCCGACCCCCGCGGTCGCGCTGATCAGCATGGCGCCGAACCCGCCGAGGAAGACCAGGGAGAGTCCGTCCCGCAGCCGCGCCATGTTGAGCCGGAAGCCGGCCCGTCGCAGCAGCAGGAAGGCGCAGAGTGGCGCGACGGTGTTGCTGACCACGGTGACCACGGTGGTGGGCCCCGGAGTGGTGAGGGAGGCGATGACGAGGAAGGAGCCGAGGGCGATCCCGGGCCAGACCCGCGCGCCGAGCAGCAGGAGGGCGGCGACGGCGACGCCGGTGGGAGGCCAGATGGGAGTGACCACCACGCCTTCGACGACGAGGCGGCCCAGCAGGCCGAGTCGTCCGGCCGCGTAGTAGCAAACCGCCACGGCCAGCGACATCAGAGCCGCCTCCGTAGAGGACCGGAACTGGCGAATATCCAACACGTCAGCCATCAGACACCGGCCGGGCCGCCACCACCTGGCAAGGCCCCTGCGTGTCGGGCGCCGCCGTCCGGCACGGGCCCGGGCCGGTCCGAGGACCGACCCGGGCCCGAGGAGAGCCCCCTCCCCTCACTCCTCGGCCGCCGACCGGGCCGGACCGCCGTCATGGCCGACGACCAGGACGGCCGCGTCGTCCTCGTGCCCCACCGTGGCCGCCAGCTTCATCACGGCGGTGGCGAGCGCTTCGACGTCAAGCCCGGCGACGGCGGTGATCCCGGCGAGCCTCGTCACCCGGTCCAGACCCTCGTCGACGTGGAGCGAGGGCCCCTCCACCACCCCGTCGGTCAGGAGGACGAAGACACCGTCGGCGGTGAGCCGGTGGCGCGTGGCCGGGTAGTCGACGCCGCGCAGCACACCGAGCGGAGGCCCGCCCTCGCTGTCGTCGATGCCGGAGTGGCCGTCGGCGGTGGCCCAGATGTGGGGGATGTGACCGGCCCGGGCGCACTCCAGGGTGCCGGCAGCGGGGTCGAGCCGCAGGAAGGTGCAGGTGGCGAAGAGGTCGGCGCCCAGAGAGACGAGCAGGTCATTGGTACGACCGAGCAGCTCTCCCGGGTCTCCGGTGACGGAGGCCAGCGCGCGCAGTGCCACGCGGACCTGTCCCATGAAGGCGGCGGCCTCGATGTTGTGTCCCTGCACGTCACCGATGGACATGCCGATCTGCCCGCCGGGCAGGGAGAAGGCGTCGTACCAGTCACCGCCGACGTTGAGCCCGTGGTTGGCGGGCTCATAGCGGACGGCCAGCCGGGCGCCCGGAAAACTGGGCAGGTCCGAGGGCAGCATGCCGCGCTGCAGGGCCACGGCGAGCTCGACACGGGAACGCTGCGACTCGGCCAACTCCCGCGCCCTGGCGGTCAGCGACCCGAGCCGGACCAGAAGGTCCTCGCTGCTGTCGGCCGGCCGTCTGCGGAACATCGATCACTCCGACGTCACGACGAATCCTCGCATCAATCCGACCCGTCTCCAGCACGCGGGACCACACGGGACCACACGGGACCACCTCGGTACGAACAGGTCCTTACCTACTCTGCCCGGAGCGGACAGCGTCCGCATCTCATCGGCGGCCCGCGGCCAGGTCTCCTTCTTCCAGACCACGACCGCCACGTCGTCGCGCTCGATCGCCCGCCGGGCTGCCACGACCAGCCGTACCGCTTCAGCAGTTGCCAGGTGCACTCCACCGTGTAGCTCACATGGCACAGCCGGCCGATCAGCCTCTTGATCCGGGCCAGTGTCCACCGCTGGTCGGCCCAGCCGCGGACCAGAGGCACACGCTCCAGCTCCCGTTCCAGTCTCGCGATCTGCGCCTCGCTGAACCTCGTCCGCCCCGGCGATCCCTTCGACAGGACCCGCGCTTCACCGCACTCGCGCCACTGACGACGCCACCGTTCCACGGACCGCTCACTGACCCGCAGCGCGCGGGGCTGGACGGAGGACCGTGCAGCGAGGACACGGCGGGCTTTGTCGCGGACGTACGGGGTTCATCGGCGGCTGGTACGGGAAGCGTTGGCATCCCCGGTTCCGGGGCCACGGCGGCCGCCGGTACGTCGCTCGCCCAGGCTGGACCCGTTGAAGAAGACCATCGACGACTGGCTGAGGACGGATCTCGAGGCACCGCGGAAGCGGCGGCATACCGTCCGGCGGATCGTGTCCCGTCCGGCACGACCGGCCCGGAGCGGACGCCGAGCCCGGTTCATCGGGCCCAGGTCCGAGTCGTCCTGCGGTCCACCGAGCTGATCGCTACGACCGCCGCACGGAGATCGCCCGCCATCCCCGGCTGACCGGTCGGGGTGAGGACCGCATCGTCCTCGACGACTACCTCGAAGTCCTCCTGCGCAAGCCGGGCGCCTTCGCCGGCTCTGAAGCTCTCGACCAGGCCCGGGCCAATGACTCCTTCACCAGCACCCACGAAGCGCTCTGGGCCGCGGCGAAGACCGCCCTCGGCGACATCGAGGGCACCAAAGCCCTGGTGAAGGTCCTGCTGCTGCACCGGCACCTGCAACATGCCGACCGGATACCGGGTCCGATACGCGCTGGCGGCCAAGCTCGTCCACGAGCTCGTGGAGGCCGCCGACGACAAGCAGCTGACAAAACGATCGCCCGCTACGGACGTGTCGATCTTTTGTGCATCGATGAGCTGGGCTGTCTCGAACTCGACAGGCGGTGCGCCGAGATGCTCTTCCAGGTTTTGACCGAGAGGGAGGAGAAGAACAGTGTGGCCATCGCCTCGAACGAATCGTTCGGAGGCTGGACGAAGACGTTCACCGACCCCAGGCTCTGCGCGGCCATCGTCGACCGTCTCACCTTCAACGGCGCGATCATCGAGACCGGGACCGAGTCATACCGCCATGGCCGTACCAAGGCCCAGCAGCAGCTCAAGGCGGTCTGAACCGGGTACACCCCAGTTCAGCCTTTGGGGGCTTCGAACGTATGCACCGCAGTCCGGAAGGCTCCCTGACCGGGTTGAGCAGGGTTGATCAGCACCACGAAGTCCGGCAAAGCTCCCGGAACGGGCCGCCCGTCCTTGTCCTGGCTGCCGGCTTCGGCCTGCCAGTCGATCAAGTGGACGACCACGGCATGGCGGCCCTCGGGCACGGGGTGTTCGATCACGCCATCCGGGGCGTCCCCGCTGACATCGTCGATGCCACCCACGAGCGCGCGACCGCGGGAGACGAACAGGTAGGGCTGGGAAGCGACCAGCTGATGGGCTGTCTCCCGCTCGGTCAGCCGGGCCGGCGCGGCCGCAGTGCCCGAACGGACCAGAACACCGAACGCGCCGTCTCCGCCGACGTTGAGCGGAACAAGAGCGCCCGCCTGGATGTGACGGACGATGTCCTCGTCGTCGAGGAGTTCGTCCTCCCAGGTGTCGTGATCGACGACGGCCTCGAACCGCTCCGGATCCCACAGGACGAGCATTCCGGCGTCCGTGGCCACCGTCACCGGAGCCTCATCAAAGGGCTGCTGAGCAGTCACTCGCTCCTCCGGTCATCCCGCTGGCTGCATTCGAATCAGTTGATTCTCCCAGCACAGGACCACGACAGATCTGGCGGGGCCGCGTCACCCCAACACCCGGGGCCACTTCGAGCCGCCACCACCACCGGATCCGGCGCATACCGGGGCCGCTTCGGACCGCCCGGCAGGGGCCGACTCAAACCGTCACGGCCACTGCCTCGCCCTCGGGCGGGAGTCTGGTCCGTGACTGGTCCGGGGAGATGTGACTGAGCGACCCCACCCTCGATCATCACGCAGCCTTCCGGCGGCGGGGCTGTACACGGCATCGGCGAGACGTTCACCCCCGACCCGCATACCGGTACCGGTAATCTCTCCGTCCCGCTCGAACTCCTTCCGGGGCGTGTCACCCATCGCCCCCGTACGGAGGGGCTGTTGGCCCGTACCAGCCTTATACGGGAGCAGGTTTCGGAGGATGGGGCTACCTTCTGGGACGACCACTGGGAGGTCACCGGCAAGATCGGGGTGACCAGCTGGTAAGGCACCCCGGCCGACGACGCGGCGGGCATACGGGACACCCGGTCGTGGTCGCCGACCCCGCTCGGCCCGACCACATCCTCGCCTGGCAGCTGACTTGTACCCGGGACCCCTTCGGCATCCAGATCCGCTACCATTACGACGAACGCGGCAGCGGTACCGACGGCCCCCACACCTGGGACCAGCCCCTGCTCAGCGACATCACCTATGTGGACCACGGACCGCCCGGGGCGGAGCGCTACCTCGTCCGCGTCCACCTCACCTACGACACCCGCCCCGACGCCTTCTCCGCGTACCGTGCCGGCTTCGAGCTCCGCACCACCCGTGTCTGCCGTCGCATCCTCGTGGAGACGCGTTCCGACCGCGACCGGGGCCGTGCGCCACTACGAGCTCACCCACGAGCCCGATCGATCCCGCCCACGGGGCGTCGCTGCTGACCAGCCTCGCCGTCGTCGGATACGACGACGACGGCGAAGAGCTGCGGGAACTAACGCCGTTGGACTTCGCGTACACCACGTTCTGCCCCGCGGACCGCCGCTTCGTCCTGCTCGGCGGCCCCGGCCTGCCCATCGGTTCGCTCGCCCGGCCCGACACCGAACTCGCCTACCTGTCCGGCACGGGCCTCCCCGACATCCTCCAGGCCGACGGGGCCGTGCGGTACTGGAAGAACACTGACGAACCTGGCGAAGCGTCGTGTCCTACCAGATCGAGGCGCGGCCAACGCCCCCGCTACGTCCTACTTCTCCTCGGGCTCCCAGGCGCGGAGCAGGTCGAGCAGCCCTGCGTCTCCGTCAACGTGCAAGGAGTCGGCCTGGATCCGGTCGTACAGGTAGAGGACCAGCTCACTGGCCGTGCCGTGGACGGAGGCGCCGGCTGCGTCCGAGTCTTCGCCGGTCGCGGCGGTGGGCGCGGGGATGCGGGTGGTGCGTGCGCCGTCGCCGTCGACGGTGAGGCGCCAGGAGCGGCCCTCGGCGGCGTGGAAGTCGAAGGCCGTGGGCTTGTGCGGCCAGGCACTCGGCGTTGCGCAGACGGTGAACAGGAACTCCTCCACACCGTCGAGTGCCAGCTGGACCGGCAGCGGCTGCGGGGAGCCTCCGGCGAGCTGGGCGTCGTAAGTGTGCACCGCGGTCTCCTGGACCCGGTGCCGGGCGGTACCGCC
>NZ_LIPQ01000448.1:0-260 GCF_001418135.1 Streptomyces aureus | reverse complement strand
CGGCGGCGACCACGGCGCGGAAGGCGGTCGACCGTTCATCGATCAGTCGTAACAGGTCAGGGAACTCAAGATTCTTTTCCACGGCGGGTGTCTATCACCGTGCTCCGGTGATCGGACAGCGATTTTCACAGTCGCCGCCGGGGGGGGGGAGGGGGGGGGAGGCCCGGTCGGGTCTGGAGTTCAGGTGACTCCCGTTCGACCAGCACTCCTCAAGTTCGGCACATCAGCAGCCACTAAAACGGGCGGGCCGCTGACAGCCG
>NZ_LIPQ01000447.1 GCF_001418135.1 Streptomyces aureus | reverse complement strand
TGGGCGTTGCGCAGCCGGCCGCATCCCCGGCATGCGCGGCGTCTTCGCCGGCCGGCTGCGCAACGCCCACCAGGTCGAGTCGCTCGTCGCCAACCTGATCTCGGTCAACCGCCGCTACAAGGCCCACGCCGGGCTGCGCGTCACCGACATCTGAGCCGCCTCCGGGCAGGAAGCCCGAGCCGGTCCGGGCCGGACGCAGGGCATGGGGGACACTGGACGGGCACAGCAGCCGTACCCGGACAGGAGCCGACCCCCATGCCCCGCCTCGCCCTCTTCGCCCTCGTGGTCTGCGCCCTGGCCGTCACCGCGGCCGTCGTCTCCTTCGTCGAGGGCAGCTTCCTCGGCGTCGTCTGGGTCCTGATCGCCGGCCTGTCCTCCAACATGGCCTGGTACTACATCCGCCGCGCGAAGGTCGAGAAGGCCGCGAGCGCCGAGGCCTAGACCGGCCTCGGAGGCCGGTCACGCCCCGGCGCGTCACCGGCCCCGGCCTCAGACCTGGCAGAACTCCGGCGTCTCCTGCCAGAACCGGAACAGCTGCGAACCGCAGTAGCGGGACAGCTCCGGCACCCCGAGCGAGCGCATCAGCGCGTCGATCGCGTCGAAGAAGCCGTCGTTGACCGCCGGCACGAACAGCAGCGCGATCACGATGAAGAAGCCGTACGGCGCGTACGGCTCGATCTGCCGCTTCACCTTGTACGACAGCCAGGGCTCGACGATCCCGTACCCGTCGAGGCCCGGCACCGGCAGCAGGTTCAGGAGCGCCGCGGTCACCTGGAGGAACGCCAGGAAGGCCAGCGCGAACTGGAACACGAGCGGGACGCCGTCGAGGGCGTCCAGCCAGAACGGGGCCGTGCAGACGAGCGCGAACAGCACGTTCGCGAGCGGGCCCGCCGCCGAGATCAGGCTGTGCTTCCAGCGGCCCTTGATCCGGCCCTGCTCGATGAAGACCGCGCCGCCCGGCAGACCGATCCCTCCCATGATCACGAACAGGACGGGCAGGATGATGCTGAGGACGGCGTGGGTGTACGCCAGCGGGTTCAGGGTCAGATAACCCTTCGCACCGACCGTGATGTCACCGCCGTGCAGTGCCGTCCGGGCGTGCGCGTACTCGTGGAGGCAGAGCGACACCACCCACGCCGAGGTCACGAAGAGGAAGACCGCCAGACCGGGCAGGGCGGCGAAGTCCGTCCACACCGCCCAGCCCGTGACGGCCATGACGGCGAGGATCGCCAGGAAGACGGGGCTGATCCGTCGCTCGTGGCTCCGGGTGGTGGCCGTGGTCATCGCGGGAGCTCCCAGGGGACTGAGGTGGCGCCGTTCGGTGCCTGATGTGCGGGAAACGTATCGGGTGACGGGGCGAGTTCCGGAGTCGGGGACCCTCTCACGGAGAATGGGCCCCGTGCACTACTCCGTCCTCGGCCCGACCCTCGCCCGCACGCCCGACGGCACCGACGTGGCCGTCGGCGGCCCGCGGGTCCGCGCACTGCTCACCGTCCTCGCCCTGCGGGCCGGCCGGACCGTGCCCGTACCGGACCTCGTCGACGAGGTGTGGCACGGCGACGAGCCGCCCGCCGACGCCGTCGCCGCGCTCCAGGCTCTCGTCGGACGGCTCCGCAAGGCGCTCGGCCGGGACCGGATCGTCTCCGCCGAGGGCGGCTACCGGCTCGACGCCCGGCCCGAGGACGTGGACGCCCGCCGCTTCGAGCACCTGGCCGCCGAGGGCGTGGCCTCGCTCGGCGCCGGGGACCCGGCCCGGGCCGCCGCACTCCTCGACGAGGCCCTCGGGCTCTGGCGCGGGCCCGCCCTCGCCGACCTGCCCGACCGGGACGCGGAGGCCCCCCGCTGGGAGGCCCGCCGCCTCGACGTCCGCCGGGCCAGGCTCGACGCCGCCCTCGGGCTCGGCGAGGCGCCCGCGGCCCTCCCCGAGCTGACCGCCCTCTGCGCCGCCCACCCCCTGGACGAGACCCTCCAGGCGCTGCGCATCCGGGCCCTGCGCGACACCGGCCGCGCGGCCGAGGCCCTCGCCGCGTACGAGTCGGTCCGGCGCGCCCTCGCCAACCGGCTCGGCACGGACCCGTCGCTGGCCCTGCGCGCCCTCCACGCGGAGCTGCTCACGGGACCGCGGACGCCCGAGCCCGCGCCCGCACCGAAGCCCCGGAAGGACCGGGCCGCGGCGAAGCGGGAGGAGGCCTCCGTCCGGGGCAATCTGCGCGCGCGGCTCACCAGCTTCGTCGGCCGCGACGAGGAGATCGCCGCCCTCCGGGACGACCTGCGCACGGCCCGGCTCGTCACCCTGCTGGGGCCCGGGGGCGCCGGGAAGACCCGGCTCTCCCAGGAGGCGGCCGAACGCGGGGCCGCCGACGGGGCCTGGCCGGACGGCGTCTGGGTCGCCGAACTCGCGGCCGTCACCGACCCGGAGGCGGTCGTGGAGGCGGTCCTCGCGGCCGTCG
>NZ_LIPQ01000446.1 GCF_001418135.1 Streptomyces aureus | reverse complement strand
GCCGGTGCCGAGCTCGGCACCGGCGGCGACCGCGCCCTTCGGGATGACGGAGGTCTGACCGGTGTTGGTGGTGATCCCGGCGCCCGTACCTGTACCCGTGCCCGTGCCCGTGCCGGTACCGGTGCCCGTGCCGTTCGACGTACCGCCCGGGGCCGTCTCGAACGTGCAGCCCTTCGGCAGCTTCGGGAAGGCGTGCGTGGTGCCCTTGGCATCCGGGCCGCCCTCGACCTGGGTGTAGAGCGACGGCGTGGCGCTCTTCGGGTCGATGATCCGGCCGACGATGCCGACGCTCTCCGGCAGCGACGGGTGCGCGCGGTCGACCATCGCGAAGACCTGGTCCTTGCCGTTGTCGTCGGCGGTGCTGAACTCGGCCAGCGGGCCCTGCCGGGTCATGAACAGCTCGGCCTTGGTGCCAGCGCCGATGGCGACGGTCCGGCTGACCGTGCACGCGCCGAGGACGACGACGGACCCTCCGGTGGTGGGCTCGGTGGACGGCTCGGTCTGCGTGCCGCCCGTGGCGACCGGCTGCGGGGCGCCCTGCTTCGACGAACCGGGGATGTACGCGGCGAACCGACCGTCCTGCTCCAGGACGACGACGGCCCTGCCGAAGGTCCAGACGGTGCGGACGCCGGTCACGTAGGTGTAGCCGCGGCCCTTGCCGTTCTCGATCAGCTGGAGCCCGAAGCGGCCGTCCTTCTTGTCGAGCTGGAGGACGGTCCCGTCGGCCAGCCGGTAGGTGCCGGGCTTGGGGCCGGCGATGTTGCCGGTCCAGTTGTGGGTGGTGCCGTCCGGGTTGAGGACGAAGAACTCGCCGTTGTCCTGGCCGGCGGCGGAGCGGGTGATCGCCTCCAGGACGCCGACCGGGTGGCCCTCGCGGAACAGCTCGGCGCGGTGGTTCTGCTCCCTGACCTTGTAGATCTTGGCGACGGTGCCGGTCATGAGGGTCTCGGTACGGACGAGGGTGCCCTTCGCGGAAGCCTCGGTGGTCCCGGCCTCCGGGGTCTTCGTGGTGTTCCCGGCCTTCGGGGCCTTCGCGCCCTTCGCGTCCTTTCCGGCCTTCGCGGTGTCCAGCGCGTCCGGGACGTCCGGGCCGGCCTCGGCCGGAACCTCGTCGGACGGCTTGACGTCGGCGGACCTCGCGCCGGACTTCGCCGGCGAGGTGGCCGCCGGCGCGGCGGTGACCGGTCCGTCGGCGGCGAAGGCGGTGCCCGCCGCCACGGCGGGGGTGAGGGCGACACCGGCGACGAGGGCGGTGGTGATGGCGGTGCGAAGGGCGGTGCGCATAACGACTCCTGGAGAATCAGGCAGGTGGACGAGTGAGTCGCATGCCGCTTTTTCTCAGTCCGTTCGGGGATTCGGCGAGGTCTGGCCGGCTGCTGGAGGAAAATCTATTGATCTTGTATTCAGGACTTGTCCACTCCATGTCACGAGCCCGTGACAAGCCTCACCCCGCCCCCGGCGCACGCCACCACGCCGACCGCCCGTCTGTGACCTCGCGCTCTGCGAAGCCCGTCCCCTGTACAGGTCGCTACGCGCGTAGATATGCTCGACTGGTGACCATGCCCACCACTGCATCCGCAGCATCCGCATTCGCCGACGTGACCGCGTCCGACGGTGCGCTGCGCCGCTTCCTCCACGGGCTGCCCGGCGTCGACGCCGTCGGCCTGGAGGCGCGCGCCGCGTCCCTCGGCACCCGCTCGATCAAGACCACGTCCAAGGCGTACGCCATTGACCTGGCCATTTCCATGATCGACCTGACGACGCTCGAAGGCGCGGACACCCCGGGCAAGGTCCGGGCGCTCGCCGCCAAGGCCGTCCGTCCCGATCCGACCGACCGCACGACCCCGACGACCGCCGCCGTCTGTGTCTACCCGGACATGGTGGCCACCGCCAAGGCCGCCCTCACGGGCTCCGGCGTCAAGGTCGCCTCGGTCGCCACCGCCTTCCCGGCCGGCCGCGCCGCACTCCCCGTGAAGCTCGCCGACACGGCGGACGCCATCGCCGCGGGCGCCGACGAGATCGACATGGTCATCGACCGTGGCGCCTTCCTCGCCGGCCACTACCTCCAGGTCTTCGAGCAGATCGCCGCGATCAAGGCGGAGTGCGGCGACCGCGCCCGCCTCAAGGTGATCTTCGAGACCGGCGAGCTGTCCACGTACGACAACATCCGCCGTGCCTCCTGGCTCGGCATGATGGCCGGCGCGGACTTCATCAAGACCTCGACCGGCAAGGTCGCGGTCAACGCCACCCCGGCCAACACCCTGCTCATGCTGGAGGCCGTGCGCGACTTCCGCGCGCAGACCGGTGTGCAGATCGGTGTGAAGCCGGCAGGCGGCATCCGCAACACCAAGGAAGCGATCAAGTTCCTGGTTCTCGTCAACGAGACCGTGGGTGAGGACTGGCTGGACAACCACTGGTTCCGCTTCGGCGCCTCCAGCCTGCTCAACGACCTGCTGATGCAGCGCCAGAAGCTGGCGACCGGCCGTTACTCCGGCCCCGATTACGTGACGGTGGACTGATCAACATGGCATCTGCATTCGAGTACGCACCGGCGCCCGAGTCCCGGTCCGTCGTCGACATCGCCCCCCACTACGGCCTCTTCATCGACGGCGAGTTCGTCGAGGCGGCCGACGGCAAGGTCTTCAAGACCGTCTCCCCGGCCACCGAGGAGGTCCTCTCCGAGATCGCCCAGGCCGGCACCGAGGACGTCGACCGTGCGGTGAAGGCGGCCCGCAAGGCGTTCGAGAAGTGGTCGGCACTGCCCGGCTCCGAGCGCGCCAAGTACCTGTTCCGCATCGCCCGGATCATCCAGGAGCGCAGCCGTGAGCTGGCCGTCCTGGAGACGCTGGACAACGGCAAGCCGATCAAGGAGACGCGCGACGCGGACCTCCCGCTGGTCGCCGCGCACTTCTTCTACTACGCGGGCTGGGCCGACAAGCTCGACCACGCGGGCTACGGGGCGAACCCGAAGCCGCTGGGCGTGGCCGGCCAGGTCATCCCGTGGAACTTCCCGCTGCTCATGCTGGCGTGGAAGATCGCCCCGGCGCTCGCGACCGGCAACACGGTCGTCCTGAAGCCGGCCGAGACGACCCCGCTGACCGCCCTGTTCTTCGCGGACATCTGCCGCCAGGCCGGGCTGCCGAAGGGCGTCGTCAACATCCTTCCCGGGTACGGGGATACGGGCGCCGCGCTGGTCGCGCACCCGGACGTGAACAAGGTCGCCTTCACCGGTTCGACCGCCGTCGGCAAGGCCATCGCGCGTTCGATCGCCGGCACCGACAAGAAGGTCACCCTGGAGCTGGGCGGCAAGGGCGCCAACATCGTCTTCGACGACGCCCCCATCGACCAGGCCGTCGAGGGAATCGTCAACGGCATCTTCTTCAACCAGGGCCAGGTCTGCTGCGCGGGCTCGCGCCTTCTCGTCCAGGAGTCGGTCCAGGACGAGCTGCTCGACAGTCTGAAGCGCCGCCTGAGCACCCTCCGCCTCGGCGACCCGCTGGACAAGAACACCGACATCGGCGCCATCAACTCCTCGGAGCAGCTGGCGCGGATCACCTCGCTGGTGGAGCAGGGCGAGGCGGAGGGCGCCGAGCGCTGGACCGCCGCCTGCGACCTCCCCGAGGCCGGTTACTGGTTCGCCCCGACGCTCTTCACGAACGTCACGCAGGCGCACACGGTGGCCCGTGACGAGATCTTCGGCCCGGTGCTGTCGGTGCTGACGTTCCGTACGCCCGACGAGGCCGTCGCGAAGGCCAACAACAGCCAGTACGGCCTGTCCGCCGGCATCTGGTCGGAGAAGGGCTCCCGCATCCTGGCGGTCGCCAACAAGCTCCGCGCCGGTGTCGTCTGGGCCAACACGTTCAACAAGTTCGACCCGACCTCGCCGTTCGGCGGATACAAGGAGTCGGGCTTCGGCCGCGAGGGCGGCCGTCACGGTCTGGAGGCCTACCTCGATGTCTGAGTCGGCGACGCGGCTGAGCGTCTTCAAGACCTACAAGCTGTACGTCGGGGGCAAGTTCCCCCGTTCCGAGAGCGGCCGGGTGTACGAGGTGACGGACCTTAAGGGCAAGTGGCTGGCGAACGCTCCCCTCTCCTCCCGCAAGGACGCCCGTGACGCGGTCGTCGCCGCCCGCAAGGCGTTCGGCGGCTGGGCGGGCGCGACCGCGTACAACCGAGGCCAGATCCTCTACCGCGTCGCCGAGATGCTGGAGGGCCGCCGGGACCAGTTCGTCCGCGAGGTCGCGGACGCGGAGGGCCTGTCGAAGTCGAAGGCCGCCGTGGTCGTCGACGCGGCGATCGACCGCTGGGTCTGGTACGCGGGCTGGACGGACAAGATCGCCCAGGTCGTGGGCGGTGCGAACCCGGTCGCGGGCCCGTACTTCAACCTCTCCACGCCCGAGCCGACCGGTGTCGTCACGGTCGTGGCCCCGCAGGACTCGTCGTTCCTCGGCCTGGTCTCGGTGATCGCCCCGGTCATCGCCACGGGCAACACGGCGGTCGTCATCGCCTCGGAGAGGTCCCCGCTCCCCGCGCTCTCCCTGGGCGAGGTGCTCGCCACCTCCGACCTGCCGGGCGGTGTCGTCAACATCCTCTCCGGCAAGGCCGCGGAGATGGGCCCGCACCTGGCGGCCCACCAGGACGTCAACGCGATCGACCTGACGGGCGCGACCGAGGGCGACCTGGCCCGCGACCTGGAGATCGCGGCGGCGGACAACCTGAAGCGCGTCCTGCGCCCGCGCACGGAGGACTTCGCGGAGTCCCCGGGCACGGACCGCATGACGGCTTTCCTGGAGACGAAGACGGTCTGGCACCCGACGGGTTCGCTGGGCGCGAGCGGCTCTTCGTACTAGCGGTCCGTCAGGCCCACCGGTTCGGTGCGACAGGCCCCCGGGATCTCCCGGGGGCCTGTCGTCATGCCCGGCCGCGTTCGACGAGCCCCGCCACGCCGTCGAGGACGCAGTCGAGTCCCGTCTCGAACTGCCAGGCCGCGTCGTCCTTGCGCGCCGCCCCCCGGGTGTAGCGCCGGTAGGTCGGGTAGCGCCCGGTCTCCATCAGGTACGACATCTGCGGGGCGAGCCCCCGCCGCGTCTCGTCGGCGCTCTGCCAGCCCTGTTCCTCCATGTACTGGCGCAGCGCGGCCTCGGACTGCGTGGCCCCGTGGACGTACGCGTTGACCGCCCGGAACGCGGCCATCATCGTGTCGACGTCGAGCCCGAGCCCGTCGAGCGAGGCCAGCTGGCGCTCGGCCGCCGCCATCCGGGTCGGGGTGAGCGCGAAGAGCGGCGCGGGCATGTGGGCCAGCCAGGGGTGGCGCAGCATCATCTCCCGGGTCCGCAGCGCGTACGCGCGGAGCGTCTCCCGCCAGCCGGAGATCCCGTCCCCCGGCGCCAGCTCGCCGGACACCCGGTCGATCATGAGCGCCCACAGCTCGTCCTTGCCGTTGACGTGCCGGTAGGCGGCCATGGGCGCGACGCCCAGTTCGGCGGCGACCTTCCGCATCGTCACGGCGGCGAATCCCTCGCGGTCCGCGATGCCGATCGCGACGTCGGCGATCCTCCCCGCGCTGAGGGACGCCCGTGGTGCCGCCGCGGGCCGCTCCAGGCGCTCCCACAGCGAGACGTCGTCCGTCTCGTCCTTCTTCGCCACTCGGATCTCCTTCTCTCGCGTACAGCGTATGCCTTGTGGACGCCGTACACACCGACGTGTACGTTGTACACCGATCGGTATACGCCGTACACACCACGCCGCACATCACCGTCCAGGGGGACCCCGTGACCGCTCCGCTGCACATCGCCGTGATCCAGGGCTCGACCCGCGACGGCCGCCTCGGCCCCGTCGTCGCGAACTGGCTGCTCGCCCACGCCGCCGACCGTCCGGATCTGACCACCGACCTGATCGACCTGGCAGAGACCCCGCTGCCGACCGTCTTCCCGCACCTCGGCCAGGCCCCCGAGCGCGCCGAAGACCGCGCCCTGCTCGCAGCGGTGTCACCGCGCCTGGCCGCCGCCGACGCCTTCGTCGTGGTGACCCCCGAGTACAACCACAGCTACCCGGCCTCCCTGAAGAACGCGATCGACTGGCACCACCAGGAGTGGCACGCGAAGCCCGTCGGCTTCGTCGGCTACGGCGGCTTCTCCGGCGGCCTGCGCGCCGTCGAGCACCTGCGCGGCGTCTTCGCCGAGCTGCACACCGTCACCATCCGCGAGGCGGTCGGACTCCAGGGCGTCTGGGGGCAGTTCGACGAGAACGGCCGGGCCGTCGACCCCGCCGCCGACACCGCCGCCAAGGCGATGCTCGACCAACTCACCTGGTGGGGCGAGGCACTTCGCGACGCCCGCGCCCACAAGCCCTACGCGGCCTGAGCCATGACGACCCCTCCTCAGGATGCCCGCATCCCCTACCTGGGCGTCACCGGGCTCATGCTCGGCATCGTCCTCGCGACGCTCGACGGCACGATCGTCGGCACCGCGCTCCCGACCATCGCGGGTGAACTCGGCGGCCTGGAAAGGCTGTCCTGGGTCGTCACCGCCTATCTCCTCACCGCCGCCGTCGCCACCCCGCTCTGGGGCAAGCTCGGCGACCTCTACGGCCGCAAGGGCAGCTACCTCTCCGCCGTCGGTGTCTTCCTCGCCGGGTCGGTCCTCTCCGGCCTCGCGCAGAGCATGGGGCAGCTCATCGCCTTCCGCGCCCTCCAGGGCGTCGGCGCCGGCGGCCTGATGGTCGGCGCCTTCGCGCTCATCGGCACCCTGGTCGCCCCGAAGGACAGCGCCCGGGTCCAGGGGATCACGGGGGCGATGCTGCCGGTGGCCTTCGCCGGCGGCCCGCTCCTCGGCGGCCTCCTCACCGACCACCTGAACTGGCGCTGGGCCTTCTACGTCAACCTGCCCGTCGGCCTCGCCGCCCTGCTGATCGTCTCGCTCCACCTGCGCGTACGGACGCCGCGCGTCCGGGCCCGCGTCGACTGGGCGGGAGCCCTGCTGCTGACCACCGGGGTCCTGGCGCTGACCCTGCTCGCCGGCTGGGCCGGCACCGCCCACGCCTGGACCTCACCGCGGATCCTGGCCCTGGGCACGATCGCGGTCGTGGCTCTCGCCTGGTTCGTCAGGGTGGAGCGGCGGGCCGAGGAGCCCGTGATCCCGCCCCGGCTCTTCCGCACCCGCAACTTCACCCTGGCACAGATCCTGAGCCTCCTGGTCGGCGCGGGCATGATCGCCGCCCTGAACTACCTTCCGCAGTACCTGCAGTTCGCCCGTGGACAGTCGTCCACGGCGAGCGGACTGCTGCTGCTCCCGCTGATGCTCGCCATGGTCGCCGCCCAGCTGGCCTCGGGCCGGATCATCGCCCGGACCGGCCGCTACCGGATGTACCCGATCCTCGGCGGTGCGCTGATGACGGCGGGCGCGCTCGTCCTGCTGCTGCTCGACGTGGACACCCCCGTCGCCGTCGCCTCCGGGCTCACCGTGGTCGTCGGCGCGGGCATGGGCTTCCTCATGCAGGCCACGCTGCTCGTCACGATGTACGGCGCCGAGCCGCGCGACATGGGCGCGGCGAGCGGCACCGTCACTCTCGTGCGGACGCTCGGCGGCTCGCTCGGCGTGGCCGTCCTCGGCGCGGTGTTCACCGCGCGCCTCGACGGGGCCGACACCCACCTGACCCCGGCGCAGGCCCTGCGGCTGCCGGAGCCGGTACGGGAGGGCCTGGGGGCCGCGGTGACGAGCGGGGTGCACGGGGTGCTGCTCGGCACGGCGCTGCTCGCCGCCCTGGCCTTCGCCGTGGCCTGGCTCGTACGGGACGCGCCGCTGCGGGCCGGGACCGGTTCCGTTACGGAAGAAGCCCCCGCGTCAGCGGACCGGCCACCGGCAGATCGGCCACTGCCCCGCCCTTCGTGACGTGGTCGGTCACCAGGTCGGTGCCCACCGGCTTGAAGTCGGCGACCTGGGTGCCGAGGCCGTTGTCGAGCGGGTCGACACCGGTGTTGGCCAGCGGGTCGAGCTGGAGCCGGGTCAGCGGGCCGATCCCGTGGGTGACACCGGACAGCGCACCCGCGCCGGCCGCGGCGGCGTCCGTCCTGGTGAGCGAGTCGACGGGCAGCGGCACCGGGGCCACGGCCTGCGCCGACGCACCGGCGCCGAGCACCGCCGCGCCCGCCGCCGTGACGGTGAGGCCTGCCGCGAGCAGGGCGCTGCGACGGGGACTCCGGGGTTCTGCGTGACGCGCCATGAGGATCCTTCCGAGCATTCCATGGGTAATCGATCGGACACCGACAGTAGTTGAGGTGTGATGCTCGATACCAACGGGCTTCCTCGGGGGTCCCCTGCACGGGGGAATGCTTCACACTGGTGTCCCGTGAGTTCCCAACCGATCCCGACCCGTGTCGTCCTGCTCGCGGGCCCCTCAGGCTCCGGCAAGTCGTCCCTCGCCGCCGTCACCGGTCTCCCGGTCCTGCGCCTCGACGACTTCTACAAGGAGGCCGACGACCCGACCCTCCCTCTTGTCGAGGGCAGCTCGGACATCGACTGGGACTCCCCGGGGTCCTGGGACGCGGACACGGCCGTCGCCGCCATCGTCGAACTGTGCCGTACGGGGCGCACCGACGTCCCCGTGTACGACCTCGCCACCAGCTCCCGGGTGGACCGCGAGCGGCTGGACATCGGGCGGACGCCGCTGTTCGTGGCGGAGGGGATCTTCGCGGCCGAGATCGTGGCCCGCTGCCGTGAGCTCGACGTCCTCGCCGACGCGCTCTGCCTGCGCGGCCGCCCCTCGACGACCTTCCGCCGCCGGCTCGCCCGCGACCTGCGCGAGGGCCGCAAGTCGGTCCCGTTCCTGCTGCGCCGCGGCTGGCGTCTGATGCGCGCGGAGCGCGCGATCGTCGCCCGCCAGTCCGAACTGGGCGCCCACCCCTGCGCCAAGCCGGAGGCCCTGGGCCGCCTGGCAGCGGCGGCGGCGGGCCGCCACCGCACGCCCGCGGCCGCCGCTGCCAGGCGGCCC
>NZ_LIPQ01000445.1 GCF_001418135.1 Streptomyces aureus | reverse complement strand
AGGGAGGGGGGGGGGGGAGGGCCCGGCGTCCTGGCCGGCCCGCCTCACCGCGCGGGGGATGATGGAGTGGAAAGACGGAACACAAGGTCAGGAGCTTCCATGGCGAAGCGGGTTCACCAGCCCCGTGAGGACGCGGAGTTCGACTTCATCCTCAGAATGAGCGCGGTCCCGGTCCTCGCGTACTTCACCGGGACATGGCCCAAGGCCATCGAGCCCTGCCGGGCGATGGACCTCGTCGTCGGTGGCATCGCCGACGAATACGCGGGCCGCCTCACGGCCGTACGGACCGACATCACACGCTGTCCGGCGGTCACCGAGCGGTACGGGATCACCGGCGCCGCCTCTTACGTCCTGCTGAAGGACGGCGAGCCGGTGGCGCACGGCGCGGGGCCCTCCACCGGCGCCGAGGTCCGGCAGTTCCTCGACGGCCACCTCTGACACCCGGCACGGCTTCGACGAGGACCGCTGCGGGAGCGCGACATCGTCGAGCGGGCGTTCAACCTCTGAAGCACCGGCGGGCGGTCGCCGCTCGCTACGAGCGCCGGTAGGGCGGGTGGGGCCGCATACACTGCGCTGGTGCGCCCCGGCGCCGACGCCTGACCACGCGGACTCGGCGTCGCCCTCCAGCGCAGGTGCCGCCGCTGGGCCGTGTCGCCCACCAGGGGTATCCGTACCCGTACCGCACGCAGTTCAGGAGCCCGCCCATGCACCACTTCGATGTCGAGACACTGACGCCGGGCGTCTGGCGCAACGGCGGCGGTGCGACCAGGGAGATCGCCTCCCGGCCCATGGGCGCGGAGGACTTCGGGTGGCGCGCGAGTGTCGCCGACATCGACCGGGACGGGCCGTTCTCGGCGTTCGGCGGGGTCGACCGGACACTCACCCTGCTGGCGGGCGACGGTGTTCTGCTGACCTCCCCCGGGGTGTTCGAGCGGCTGCCGGCCCGCGCGGGCGAGCCGTTCGCGTTCTCCGGTGATCTCGCGCTCTCCGCCGAAATCCCCAGTGGTGGCTGCCGGGTGCTGAACATCATGGTGCGGCGCGGGCACTGGACGGCTCGGGTGGAGCGGGTCGCCGGGCGTGTCCTGCCGCCGTCCGGACACGCCGGGGTGTTCTACGTCCTGCGCGGCAGTTGGCAGACCGGCGAGGACGGGCATGTCCTGGCCTCCGGCCAGGGCGTGTGGTGGGACGAGGACGGCACGGCGCCAGGAGAAGAGGCAGGGGTCGCACCGCTCTCGCCCGACGCCGTGGCCCTGTGGGCGGATCTCACCCCGACGGAGTGACAGGCCTGCCAGCCCGTCCGTCGCCGGCGGCGGCGGCGGCGACCACCACGCCAGGAACCTATGCCGGACAGACCCACAGGCCCTCGATTCATCCACGCTTCCTGATTGCCGCCGTTCGACGACGTCAGCGCATGCACGGACCTCAGGCCCAGGCTCAGGCTCAGCCTCGGCAAGGAGAGCCACACGCCCGGCTCGGACGCGAGCGGGCCCGATGCCGACCCCTGTGTGGGATGCCGGCTCCGCGCCGCGCACGGTGGGATTCGTCGTACTCCCCGGGTCGGCATTCTCGGTAACGTGACCATCCGACGCGTGGAGCGACCACGCGCCCGGCCGGTCCATACCCGGGCCTCCGGCGACGAGTAATGAGGCCGCGATGAGTGAAGCGACGAAGCCCGAGATCGACCTGCCCGAGGGTGAACCTCCCACCGAGCTCACGATCCGGGACCTCATCGTCGGGGACGGCAGCGAGGCGAAGCCCGGCAGGGTCGTCCAGGTTCACTACGTCGGCGTCACCTTCGAGTCCGGGAAGGAGTTCGACGCGTCGTGGGACCGCGGCCGGCCCTTCAAGTTCGCCGTGGGTGGCGGCAGAGTCATCAAAGGCTGGGACCGAGGGATCAGGGGAATGAAGGTCGGCGGGCGACGCGAGATCATCATCCCCCCGCGCCTCGGCTACGGAAAGCAGTCACCCTCGCCGCTCATCCCGGCCGGCTCCACCCTCATCTTCGTCGTCGACCTCCTCACAGTCACAGCCTGAGAACGAACCAGCTACCACCCGCCTTCTCCCCCCGAGGCCACCGCTTCCTCGCGCCGACAGCAGCGGGCCGTTCGGCGCCCCGTACGAGCGTGGTCGAATTCCTGCCGTTGTTCGCACAGGTTGCGGCGCTCCTCGCTGACTGCTTTGGCGCCGGTCGCGCGGTTTCAGTGGGGCTCCCGTTTGGGTGGGGTACAGCAGCCCGGCCTGGTGGAGGAAGTCGCGGATATCCCCACGCGACCCTGCGCCTGCAGCCCACGGGACCGATCTGCCGGCAATCCACCTCGCTGCCCACGGGCGCCTGCTCGATTGTCCCAACAGCATGCTGCGGAACGCGCCTCCCTCAGCCCCGGAGAACGTGAACTTCCTTCCCTGACTGGCCTGTTATTGCGCCCGGCGTTCGAGCCGCACGTACGCTTCGCAGCGCTGCGCTGCCCTGCAGGAGCGCCTCACCGGGGAACTCGGACGGCAGTCGGCAGCTGCCGTACCCGCCTCCGAGAACGCGATCTCACGGCGTGCTCCACAGGGACAGGCTCCCGCTCGCAATACCTGGTCAATGGGGGAAAAAGTGAACTGGTACCTCGACGTCCTCAAGAAGTACGTGGTGTTCAGTGGACGTGCACGCCGCAGGGAACACTGGATGTTCTTCCTGTTCAACATCATCGCGGTGATCATCGTCGCGACGGTCGACCTCGCGATAGGCACCTTCCCACTGCTCTACCCGATCTACTTCTTCGCGGTGCTCCTGCCGCACCTGGGCGTGACCGTCCGTCGCCTGCACGACACCGGCCGCTCCGGCTGGTCGGTCCTCTTCGGCCTGATACCGGTGGTCGGCGGCATCATCCTGGTCGTCTTCCTTGCCACCGAAGGCGAGCAGCACCAGAACGCCTACGGCCCGAGCCCGAAGCCGGCCGCGGCCCACTGACGGTTCGCGCCTCTGAGCCGAAGCCCCCGGGAGGTTGCCTTCCGGGGGTTTCGCGCGCGCAGAGCCGTTACGGAGCGACAGCCGCGGGCTCGCCGCCCGCAGCAGCTTGAGTCTTCCGAGTGTTCGGCGCAGCCGGGACCCTCCCTGCCGGCGCCGGGGACAGGACCCCTGCCTTGGCGTTTCGTCTGATCCAGCGCCACGCTCTCGTCAGGCCGATGATCGTGACGCACGCCTCCGACTCCGGTGTCCACCCGCTCTCGCGGGACGGCTCAGGATTCGTCGGCCACGGGGTCGGCGGAGGCCGGGACCGCCCTTCTCCTGCGGTACACCACCACCCCGCACCCCGCGAGGACAAGGACTGCCACGGCGGACACCCCTAGGGCCGTCTGCTCGGCGAAGAGCCTTCCCAGCACTTTGAGCGCCCCGAGCCCCGCAGTCGCGTAGACCAGCGCCCAGGCGGCTCCGCCCACGAACAGGGCGGGCAGGTAGCGCGGCAACGGCATGCGCATGCTGCCCGCGAGGAAGTTGGCGGCGGTCTGGAAACCGACGGTCAGGAAGGAGACGGCCACCACCGGCGCGCCCCACCGCTGGATCGCCCGCTCCGCACGCCCGAACTTCTCCGAAGAGATCCGCCCGGCGAATCTGCTGCGACGGGCACCGGCACCGGCGAGCCACCCGACGGCGAACGTCCCTCCGGCGCGAAGCAGGACGATGACGTAGAGGGCCCCGGCCGTGAGCGCGATCTCATCCACGGCGCCTCGTCCCGGGCGCGGGGACGAAACCCGCGTCCCACGTCACATCCTCGGGGCGCCCCGCTTCGCCGGGCGCACGACGCGCACAAGCTCGCTCGCTGTCTCTCACCTGCGCCCTGCCTCTGCCCGTTCCGTCTTCTGCGTTCCCACCTGAGGCACCGGGACCCTCACCCGCACGCCCGGGTCCGCACGTCAGGCAAGGTCAGCCTAACCTAACGCCCGAATGGCGGATACAGTGCACCGGGCCACCCGAGAAGCGGCGAGCGGTCGCGGTCACGGAATCCGCTCGGCACACCCCCAGCGTAGGCCGCTGCCACTGCGGCAGGGACCCGCTCCGCGGCAGTCGCGGCAGTCGTGTGCCGTGCCACCCGGCTTTCCCGTTGGTGCGTCCGTGCGCCCCGTGTGTCGCAGGTTTGCCCGTGGGGCGCGGTGGAAGGGTTGAATCCGACGACCGGCCGGACCTCCTCGACGCCACGACTCGAACGGGAGTCATCGATTGCGCCTCTACGCCCAGACAGCCGCACGCCGGAACCTTCAGGTGCTCGTGGACCTGATCGCTGTGGCCCTGATCGCCGTCGCGGTGTGGGCGGCTCTCGTCGTCCGCGAGACGATCATGCTGCTGGCCGAACCGGGCCGCAGGGTCGAGAGCTCCGGTGACCGCCTTGCCGAGGAGCTCGGCAACGCGGGGGACGCGGCGTCCGATGTGCCGTTGATCGGCGGCGTCCTCAAGAAGCCCCTCCAGGCCGCCGCCGACGCCGGCGCCGGATTCGCCGACGCGGGAGTCTCCCTCCAGGAGACCGTCAGCCAGGTCGCCAACGTCGTCACGACGGCCCTGATCGTCATTCCGGTGTTCGTCGTCCTGCTGCTGTGGCTCCCGCCGCGCCTCCTCTGGATCCGGCGCAGCAGCACCCTGCGCCGCCTCGCCGAGGCTCCCGGAGGCGCCGACCTGCTCGCCCTGCGCGCCCTGACGGGTCCGCCGGGCGCCCTCGCCAAGTTGCCCGCACCGCCGGGCGGATGGGCCGACGCCTGGCGTCAGGGGGACCGGGAAGCCATCGCCGACCTCAGCGCGGTCGCACTCGGACGCATCGGGCTACGGCCTTGAGCCGTCGCGGGAGTCCGAGACCGGAATGCCCTCGCCGGTGAGCACGACGCCGGCCGACCATGGTGCCGGTGCGCCTCTCACACGGCGACGTGCGTCGCCTCCGTGCGAGGGGCGGCCGGGAAGGAGGGGGAGGCAGCGGATATCCGGTTGAATCCCGCCTCTTCGACTCCGCCCACCTCGGCCCGCTGGAACTCCCCAACCGCCTGGTCATGGCGCCGATGACGCGCAACCGCGCCACGGCCGACGTCGTCCCGCTGCCCCTCATGGCCACCTACTACTCCCAGCGCGCCTCCGCCGGCCTGATCATCGCCGAGGCCTCCACGCCGAACGCCGTCGGCCAGACCCACCCGAACATCACCGCCATCCACACCGACGCCCACGTGGCCGGGTGGCGGCAGGTCACCGACGCCGTGCACGCCGCCCGGTGGGCAGATGTTCCTCCAGCTGCAGCACGGCGGCCGGGTCGGCCGTCGCTCCCTCGCCGATCCCCCTGCCCGAGCCGATCCACACGGCGACCGGCCGCCGAACGGCCGTCGTCCCGCGGGAGATGACCGTCGAGGAGATCCGCTCCACCGTCGCCGACTTCGCCGCCGCGGCCCGCAAGGCCGTCGACGCGGGCTTCGCCGGCGTCGAGGTGCACGCTGCCAACGGCTACCTGCTGCACCAGTTCCTCGCCGAGGGAACCAACCACCGCACCGACGCGTACGGCGGATCGGTCGCCCACCGCATCCGCTTCGTCGTCGAGGTGGTCCAGGCCGTCGCCGACGAGGTCGGCCCCGACCGGGTGGGTGTGCGGCTCGCACCCGGTCTGACCGTCAACGGCATCGAGGAAGGCGACACCGAGGACATCTGCCCCGCCCTCGTGACCGCGCTGAACGACATCGGTTCCGCCTACCTGCACATCGTGTTCGCCGACCCGGCCCAGCCGCTCTTCCAGGACATCCGCAAGGCCTGGCCGCGCACCCTCATCGCGAACCCGGTGCTCGGCTGGGGCAGCCCCCTGCCCGCGGACGGCGGCCGCCACGCCGCCGAACGTCTCCTCGCCGCCGGAGCCGACCTCATCTCCCCGGGCCGACCCTTCCTGGCCAATCCCGACCTCGTCGAACGCCTGCGGACCGGCGCCCCCGTCAACCCCGTCCGCGAGGAAGGCCTGATGTACACGGGGGCGGCGAGAACGGCTGCACCGACTACCCGTACCTCCCGCGCGTCACGGCGACCGTGGCCTCGCCGCGTGCGCACGGATCGCCTGTAGCTCGCGTCTCCCGCTTCCCCGCTCGCGCTCCCACTCCCGCTCCCGCTCCCGCTCCCGGGCTCACCAGCTCCCAGGCCCACCGGCCCACCGGTTCCCTGGCGCGCCTCGGGGGCCCGTCGGTCAGCCGGCCTCCTGGTACTCGGGCGCCTTCCGCGTCTTCACGCCGACGAAGACGAGTGCCGGCCGCACGGCTACGACGCCGAGGCAAGGGTGGCAACGAGGCCGTCACGAAAGGGGAAAGAGGGGGCGGAGAGGTCGGCGGCAGCCTTACCGTGGGCGCGGATCGGGGGGTGCGATGCGGCGTCGAGGGTGGCGGTGGCTGCTGGGTGGGGTACTGGCCTTACTGGTCACGGGGTGTTTCGCCCCGCAGGGGCCGATGTTCGGCGATGGTTCGGCGGTCCCCGAGGAAGCCTCGCGCGTGCGGACGCCGGTACGGCCGGGGCCCGACGGCACCTGGGTGGTGAACTCCACCGAGGCGGGGCTGCTCGGCCAGGGGCGCACGCTCGTCCGGCTGAAGGGGCCGGAACGCCAGGGCTGGCGGCTGACACTGCCCGACGAGTTCGCGTTGACCTCACGACAACCAGGCGCGGCACACTCCGCGCTGGTCCAGGACCACAAGGTCGTGCTGGTCGGCGGACGCGAAGGCCACCGAGGACCGACCGCTGTCGCCGGGCTCGACGTGCATCAGGGGCGACTGGCCTGGCGGCACGCTCTGCCGCCGGGCAGCCGGGTGTTCCTGTACGAGAGCGGGTTCGCGACGGTGCTGGTGGCCGACTGCCGCCCCGGGTCCTGCCGGTTGACCGGATGGGACTCCTGGTCGGGCCGACGCAAGTGGACGCGCACGGAGTCCGGGGTGGTCCGGGTCCTGGACGGCTGCCGGGCCGACGCCTTCGCCGTCGAACGGCCCTCCGACGTCCACCGCTGCCTGCCCTATCTGGTCACCCCCGGCCGCGTCGCCACCCTCGACCCGGAGAACGGCCGGCCGACCTGGATGACGGGCCTCCGGATGCCCCGCGGGCCCATCGACCGGATCACCCAGAACGGCGGGCACGTCACGATGGCCACCGAACCGGCCAAGGGCAGCTGTCGCGCCACCGTCGTCGCCTGGCGGATCGCCAAGTACGACGGTCACGAGGAGTACGACTGGCAGCGCTCCTTCGTGTGGGACCAGCCCCAGGCACCTCGCGACCCGCGTACGGGATGCCGGTGGGACCGCACTCTCCCCCTGTTCATCGGTTACGGGCTGGCGCTGCCCGAGGCCGGAGGAGCCCTCGTCGTCCCGCACTACACCGGCACCCTGGCCTACTCCCGGCGGCTCGCCCCGGGCGAGTACCTCGTCACCGACGGCACCATGAACCAGATCCTCCGCGCGCCCGGCCGCCCGGACCGGACCCTGGACGAGACCGACCGGCCGTTGCGCCCGCGCGACCTGAGTCCCGCCGCCCGCCTCCTCATGAACAGGTTCTGGCAGGACGGCCGACGCCTGCTCCTGCTGGGCTACGAGGATCGCGTCCTCTGGGAGGGCACATCGGACTGCCGGGCCTTCGCCGGCCATGGCGAGGGTCCCTGGGTGGGACTCACCTATTGCGACGGCGACGACCTGGTCACCCTCCGCCCCACGGACGGGGACTGACGGGCCGCGCAGCCGACCGTCGGTCCTCTTGAGCCGTGCGAGGGCAACAAGCGCAGTGGGGGCAGCGAGAAAAGGAGAGGCGCCGGGGGCGTGGCGTTGGCAGGATGTCCGCGCTCCGCACCCGCTGGAAAGGACCCGCCGACCGTGGCTCGTGCCATCACCCTGATCCGCTCCGCCGCACTGTCCGACGTCGCCGAGTACGCCTATGCCGCCACGGCACCCGCCGAGTCCCGCCTGATCTTCCTCGCCGGGGCGTGCCCCCTGAACGACGACGGCTCGACGGCCGCGGTCGGGGACTACGCGGGCCAGGCGTCGAAGGCCGTCGAGAACATGCGGGTCGCTCTCGCTGCCGCCGGCGCGTCGCTCCAGGACGTCATCAGCACACGGGTCCTCGTCGCATCGGCCCGGCGGGAGGATCTGGTGGCCGCCTGGGAGGTCGTCCGGGACGCGTTCGGTGACCACGACGTCCCCAGCACCTTGATGGGCGTCACCGTGCTCGGCTACAAGGACCAGCTCGTCGAGATCGAGGCCGTCGCCGCCGTACTGGATCAGTAGGACCCGCCGGCGCGTCACGACGGCCGGGGCACCACCCAGGAAGTGCGTTCCTGCCATGGCACGGCACTCCGGTCGTAACGCCGCCCGGCCCCTCCCCCGCGTCTCCGCGGGCGAGGGGCCGGGGACGTCGGGCCGTCACGAGGTCCCTCGGGAGAGGCGTGAAGTGACCGTGCGGTGAAGCGCGGTCAGGCCGTCCCGGTAGATGCCGTGGAAGAGGGCGATGGCCTCTTCGTCGCGGACGCCGTCCGGTGTGAAGGTGCCGGTCCACTCCACACGGGCCGTGGCCCGGTCCGGTCCCGCGTGGACACGGAGCGTGGAGAGGTAGCCGGTGACGGGGAACGGGGCCTGGAGGATGGAGTAGCTGTAGCTGCGGGCCTTGTCGTCGAAGGACTCGAGGCGTTCGACGATCACGCCCCCGTCCTCGTTGGTGAGGGTCCGGACGCGTCCTCCCTCCCCCAGGCTGCTGGTGGGGATGTAGGGCAGCCATTCCGGGAGCGAGTCGAAGCCGCCCATGAGCTGCCAGACGCTGTCCGGGGACGCGGGGATGTCGATGGTCGCGGTCGTGGTGGCCACGGGTTCTCCTTGGTCTGTCTGGTTTGTCGAGTTTGTCGGGTTCTGCAGAGGGCGGGGATCAGGGGACGTCGGGGGAATGCGGGACAGGTCCGTCGGACGGTGGAGGGAGGAAGTTCAGGCGGTGGGAGCCGGCGAGGGTGCGTCCCCCGCGATGAGCCCTTCGGCCCGGAGCTCGCTCCAGAACGCGGAAGGGATCGTCTCCTCCAGGGCGGCGACGTCCTCCGCGATGCGGCTGGGCTTCGTGGCGCCCGGGATCGCGGCGACGGTGGCCGGGTGGGCGAGGGAGAACTGCAGGGCGGCGGCCTTGATGCCGACGCCGTGGCGATCGGCGACGGCCTTGATCTGCTCGACCTTGTCGATGACGGCCGCGGGTGCCTTCTGGTATTCGAAGTGCGTGCCCCCTGCGAGGATGCCCGAGCTGTAGGGCCCGCCGACGACGATGTCGACTCCCTGTTCCGCGGCGGCGGGGAGCAGGCGCTGCAGGGCGCGGTCATGGTCGAGGAGCGTGTAGCGGCCGGCGAGGAGGAACGCGTCGGGCTTCGGCTCGTCGAGGTCGAGGGTGAGCTCCAGGGGCTCGACGCGGTTGACTCCCAGGCCCCAGGCCTTGATGACGCCCTCGTCGCGGAGCTGCTGGAGGACGCGGAAGGCGCCGGTGCGGGCGGTCTCGTACGCGGCCAGCCACTCGTCCCCGTAGAAGTCCTGCGCGACGTCGTGCACCCACACGATGTCGAGGCGGTCGGTCCTCAGCCGCTTCAGGCTGTCCTCGATGGAACGCAGCGTGGCGTCGGCGCTGTAGTCGTTGACCATCTTGTTGGGGCGTCCGTGCTCGAAGAGGCCGCCCTTCTCGCCCAGGTCGCGGGCGGTCGGGTCCTCGATCTCGTCGAGGACGAGACGGCCGACCTTGGTGCTGAGGACGAACTCGTCGCGGGGATGCCGGGCGAGCACGTCGCCCAGGCGGATCTCGGAGAGGCCCGCGCCGTAGAAGGGGGCGGTGTCGAAGTAGCGGATGCCCTGGGTCCAGGCGGCTTCGACGGTGGCCGCGGCCTCGTCGTCGGGGATGGCGCGGAACATGTTGCCGAGGGGGGCGGTGCCGAAGCCGAGGGCGCCGGGGAGGAGGGACGCGATGGTCATGAAAGATCCTTTTTGCTCAGAATGAGACTGATTACCAGTGAATGGACGATCCGTCTGCCTTGTGCTTCCGAGGTTAGGATCCGTACATGAGACTGTCCAAGACTTACTCGGGCTCACTTCAGTCCTTTGAGGTCCCACATGCTTGACCTGCGACAACTCCGCTATTTCGTGACCGTCGCCGAGACGGAGCACGTCGGGCGGGCCGCCGAACGGCTCCACATCTCCCAGTCGCCGCTCAGCCGGCAGATCGCCCAGCTCGAGAAGAGCCTGGGCCTCACCCTCTTCGAGCGCAGCCAGCAGCGCATCCGGCTGACCTCGGACGGTCATGTCTTCCTGACCGAGGCCCGCGCTCTGCTGCGGCACGCGGACCGGCTGGAGAACCTGGGCCGACGGCTCGGCCGGGGCGAGGAAGGCGGGCTGTGCATCGGATACGTGGCCGACGCCATGCACACGGGCGTCCTGCCGACGGCCCTGCGCACCCTGCGCGAGGAGCGGCCGGGCATCCACGTGGCGTTGTACGACCAGGAGTCGGCCGACCAGTTCGAGGGCCTGCGCCAGCGGAGCCTGGACATCGCGCTCGTCCGCACGCCCCCTCCCGAAGACGATCCGGACCTGGACGCCGCGCCCCTGCTGCGGGACCCGCTGTTGCTCACGCTGCCCGAGGACCATCCCCTCACGGGTCGGGAGGACGTGGCCCCCGACGACCTGGACGGTCAACCGTGGATCGCGGTGGGCGACTCCCACGCCCCCGGGTGGCGTGACGCGTTCGTCGCCTCGTGCACCGCGTCCGGATTCACCCCGGACATCCGCCTCGACGCCGCGGACGCCCTCACGGCGCTGGGCCTGGTCGCCTCCGGACTCGGCCTCGCGCTCGTCCAGCAGAGCATGGTGCGCGGCTCGACCGACGGCATCGTCGTACGGGAGCTCCCCTGGTACGACGGTTCGGTGCAGCTGTGGGCGGCCTGGCACCGGGTCGATCTCCGGCCTGTGGTGGCGTCCTTCCGCGAAACGGTCCTGGCGGGAAAGCCACAGCCTGAGTGAGCCCGAACCCCTGGCGGGAAGGCCACAGAGGTCCACCGGGTCGCCGCCCAGGCCGGCTCCCGACTGCTGTTACGGCCTTCGTCCCGGGGCCGGTTCCGGCGCGTCCACGCGCGGTTCGTACTGCCCCCGGGCCTCCGGCTTCCCATGGGCCCCTTCCGTAGGCCGGGATCGGCGGCGCGCCCGGTTGCCCTCTTCCCCGGGGAACCGGGCGTGGCCAGAATCTGTCCCTGTCAGGGGGAAAGTCGGCCACGGCGTCAGGGGGACGAACATGGGCGCATGGGTGGTGCCGGGGTACACCGAAGCCCGGGAGCTGGGTGCCGGCGCCAGTGGGCGCGTGGTGCTCGCCACGCACGAGGAGACCGGTATGCCGGTCGCCGTGAAGTACCTGAGTGAGCGGTTCCGTTCGGACGAGGCGTTCGTGCGCGGGTTCCGGTCCGAGGCCCGGCTGCTCGGGACCCTGGACACTCCGCATGTCGTCGGGTTCTACGAGTACGTCGAGGCGCCGCGGGGCGCCGCCATCGTGATGGAACTCGTCGACGGCGTCGCGTTGCGGGCCCTCATCGCGCGGGAGGGGTCGACCGGTCCCGAGGCCGCGCTCGTCGTGCTCAAGGGCTCCCTCCTGGGCCTCGCCGCCGCTCACCGTGCGGGCGTCGTGCACCGCGACTACAAGCCCGAGAACGTTCTGGTCGCCGCCGACGGGTCGTCCAAGCTCGTCGACTTCGGGATCGCGGCCGGCCGGGGCGCCAGACCGGGTGTCGCCGGAACCCCCGCCTACATGGCGCCCGAGCAGTGGAACGGCGCTCCCGCCTCACCGGCGGCCGACGTCTACGCGGCGACCGCGACCTTCTTCGAGTGTCTGACCGGCCGTAAGCCGTTCTCCGGCGACAACTTCGCGGAG
>NZ_LIPQ01000444.1 GCF_001418135.1 Streptomyces aureus | reverse complement strand
CGCTGGGCCTGAGCGCCCCGTCCCCGTTACGGGGCGCTCAGGCCCAGCGTGTACGCGCCGGAGCCGCTGTACGCGTGGACGATGTAGCGGTAGTAGCCCGCGGTGCCGTGGTAGCTGGTGTCCTCGTCGGCCGTCGCGGTGCCGCCGACGGCGACGTCCACCCAGCCCGTGCCGTTCCACTTCTGCAGGTAGAGGTCGTAGTCCTGGCCGGCCGGGCCTCGCAGGCAGCCCACGTGGGTGCCGGAGGTCGCCGAGTAGTAGTACGAGCCGTCGGGCTGGACCGCGGTCCGGCCGGAGGTCAGGCTGCCCTGGTAGGTGTGCTCGGAGCCGGCGCAGCCGGTGGGCGGGGTCGTGGTGCCGACCGACAGCTGGTAGGTGACGGTGTGGGTGGCGGAGCCCGTACCGGTGACGGTGATCGGGTAGGTGCCGTTGGCCGTGCCCGCCGCGACCTGCACGGTCATCGTGGACGCGTTGCCGGAGGTCACCGACGCCGGGCTGAAGGAGACGGTGACACCGCTCGGGGCGCCGCTCGCGGAGAGCTGGACGGTCTGCGCGCTGCCGCCGGTGGTGCTGGTGTTCACCGTGGAGGTGACGGAGGCACCGGGCTGGACCGAGCCCGAGGAGGGGTTCAGGGCGAGCGAGAAGTCCGGGGTGGTGGTGCCGCCGCAGTCGGTCTCACCGGACTGGGCGGGGACGCCGACCGCGTTCCAGGCGGCCTTCACCGCGTTGCACTCGGTGCTGCCGTAGGTGTTCTTGGCGCTGGTCAGGGTCGCTCTGCGGGCGGCGAGGTGGTTCCACGAGGAGGTCTTCATGAGCAGGGCGCCCATGAAGATCTTGCCGGCCTTCTGGATGCCGATGCCCGTCACGGAGGACGGACCGCCGGAACATATGGGGCTGCTGGGCTTGCCACCGCCCGGGTTGGAGCCCTCGGCGAGCAGGTAGAACCAGTGGTTCTGCGGTCCGGCCGCGGCGTGCACCTCGGTGCCCGAGCTCAACTGGGGGTAGCAGTTGGGGTCGTTGCCGACGAGCGAGGGGTTGTACATGTTCCGGATCGGCTTGCCGTCGCCGAAGAAGTTGACCTTCTCGCCGACCGTGTAGTCCGGGGTGTCGTTCGGGTTGTTGGCGTAGTGCTCGGTGAGCGCGCCGAAGATGTCGCCGGTGGACTCGTTGAGCCCGCCGTTCTCGTTGGAGGATCCGGCGCTGCCCGGGGTCCGGTCGAAGATCTCGTGGCCGTACTCGTGCGCCACGACGTCGATGCCGGTGAGCTGGTTCGAGCCGGTCTGGGCCCGCCCGTAGGTCGTCTTCGTGCCGTCGTAGTACGCGTTGACCTCGGAGAGTCCGGCGCGGGCCGGGACCATGCCGCCCTGGCCGTTCTGGCCGTTGTAGCCGAACCACTCCTTGAGCATGGAGTGTTCCTTCTGCGCCGCGTACATGATGTCGACGCAGGCGGTCACCAGGTCGTTGGCGCCGTTGTTGCCCCAGGGCGAGGAGCCCGTGTACGCGCTGCCGTTCTGCCCGCCGCACTTGAAGCCGCCACGGCTGGTGTCGGTCATGGAGCTCGCGGCGGTGTCGATGGTGACGTTGCCGTTGTGGTGGCCGCGGCCGTCGGCGTGCAGGATCTTGTCGGTGGCCCGGGCGACGGAGCCGGTACGCGCGTCGACATGGGTGTCGAGGGAGCTCGGGGCGTCCTGAGCGGTCCGGCCGATGACCAGGGTGTGCCAGGTCAGCACGGCCTTGCCGCCCTTGAGGAGCACGGTCAGCTCGGGGGCGCTCGCGCTCTCCACCGAGGCCAGCTGCCTGCGGGCGGTGGCGAGGGCCGCGGCGGCGCTCACCTTCGCCTTCGTGGAGACCCTGATGGCGGGCGCCGGGGCGCCGGTGACCTCACGGACCCTGCCGGAGCTGTCGGAGACGACGACCGCGTCGCCGCCGACGACCGGGAGGCCGCGGTAGGTGCGCTCGTACGCGGCGTAGTACAGGCCGTTCGTCCAGGGGGTGACGGACGTGCGGACGAGGTCCTCGTCGGCGCCGTGCCGGAGCTCGTCGAGGCCGCTGGCCGCGGCGCCGTCGGCGGCGGCGAGCGCGAGGGACCTGCCGTGGCCCGGGGGCGCGGGCTGCGCCTGCGGGGCCGCGGTGGCGGTGCCGGCGAGGGCGGTCGCGAGGCTCGCCGAGAGCGCCAGGGCGGCCACGGCCGCCGTGATTCTGCTGGGGTGCAACGTCTGCTCCGATCGGGGTGGGATCGTGGTGGGGGAGACGGATCGTCGCGCCGAGTATGGGCGTGGACATGACTGGTTCGGGACATCTCATCCGGCATAAGACGCGGGTTATGGTGCGACCGCGCGGTGCTGCGTACGCTGCTGAAATGCAGCTGGAGTTGAGGCATCTCGAAGCCGTCTGCCGGATAGCGGAAGCGGGCAGTCTGGGCCGCGCGGCCGGGCGGCTCGGGGTCTCCCAGCCGGCGCTCTCCGCTCAGCTCCGGCGCATCGAGCGGGTCGCGGGCGGGGAGCTCTTCCTGCGCGGCCGCCACGGCGTGGAGCCCACCCCGCTGGGGGAGTTCGTCCTCTCCAAGGCGCGGCTCGTGCTCGGCGAGATGGACGCCCTCGCCGCCGGGGCGCGGGCCGTCGCCCCCGGCACACCGCTGCGGCTCGGCTGCATCCTGCTCGTCCTGGTCGACGGGCTGCTCGGCCAGCTGGAGCGGGTGATGGCAGGTCAGGACATCTCGGTGACCGTGGAGCACTCGGCGACCACCCTGACCCGGCAGCTCGGCGCGGGCCGGTACGACGCCGTGCTGTACGGGGAGGTCAACGAGCACGAGGTCGCCCTGCCCCAGGGCACCACGGCCAGGACCCTGGTCCCCAGGGAGCCGTTCTGCGTGCGCCTCTCGGCCGCGCACCCGCTGGCGGGGAAGGAACGGATCGCGCTGGCCGAGCTGGCCGGCGAGTCCTGGATGACGCTGGTGGAGGACGACGACGGAGGGCCCGAGGCGCTGGTCGCCGCCTGCGCGAAGGCCGGGTTCACCCCCTCACTGCGGCACCGGGTCGCCGACCGGAAGATGCACTACGACCTGATCGCCTCCGGCCGGGCGATCTCCATGAGCCAGCCCACGGCCCCGTACGCGGAGGGCACGGTCCTGCGCCCCCTGGAGGGCGACCCGGTCCTGGGCCGGATCCGGCTGGCCTGGAACAGGGCGGCGGTCCCCACCCGGCAGGCGGAGCTGCTCTACCGGGCGGCGGTCCACGCCTATCTGGCGAACGTCGGCAACAACGCCTTCTACCGGGAGTGGTGGGACGCCCGGCCGGAACTGCACCCGGTCCTCGACGCCTGAGACGGCGCCGGGGACCGAGTGCGTGCGGCTAGTCGTACGAGAGGTCTCCGGCGGAGTAGCGGCACGTGGTGCCGTCCGGGCCGGTGCCGATCTCCTTGGGCTCCTTGCCGGTGTTGTTGCCGGTGAAGCGGGTGCACGGCTTGATCTTCTTCTTGGTGTCGCCGTGGATCCTGATGTTCCGCAGGGACGCGGTGTCGCCGTAGTTGGCGTTGACCCCGACGATCGACTTGCCGGGCGTGGTGATGTCGACGTCGTTGACCAGGATCGTCCGCGGGTACTGCTTCTTGCAGTTGCCGCAGGACCGGACGAGCTTGCCGAAGTCGGAGACCTGGAACTTGGTCACGACCAGCTTGCCCGCGCCGTTGAACTGGAAGACCTTGTCGGACGCGCTCTTCGCGCCGCCGCCGTACACCGTGTACACCGAGGACGCCGAGGTGCCCTTGAAGGTGGCGGCGTCCTCGCCGACGTTCTCCCACCAGACGTTCTGCAGGGTGCAGCTGCCGAGGCAGTGGACCCCGTCGGCGGCCGGGGAGCCGATGATCACGTTCTTGAGGACCGCGCCGTCCTTGAGGACGAAGAGCGGCTGCTGGCTCTCGTCCTGGCCGTCCGAGCCGAGCTCACCGGTGCCGTGGAAGCGCTGGAGCTTGCCGTCGTAGGTGCCGGAGACCTCGATGGACGCGGGGACCGGCTTGCCGCCCTTGGCCTGCGGCCAGGCGGGCAGGGCGCTCGCGGCGCCCGCCGGGGCGAGCAGGGTCGTGGTGACGATCGCCGCCCCGGTGACTCCGAGGGCGCTCAGACCGCCGATGACCGCCCGCCGACGGCCCGTCTTCCGCTTGTGTGACGCTGACGTCATGATGCTTCTTCCTTCAGTGGGGGAGGTGGTGCACCCCCTGGTCGCCGCCGGAGGAAGGAAGGTTGCCGCCCGGGTGATCGTTTTCCCGGGAGTTCTCGTCCCGGTCGTCGCCGCCGGTCTCGCCGCCCAGCTCGCGGGCCATCAGGGTGGCCCCCGCGACCGCGCCCGGCATCAGGAAGACGGCGACGAAGGGCACGAGGAAGGCGAGGGTCAGCGGAACGCCGAAGCCGAGGACGGCCATCCGGCGCCCCCGAAGCATCCGGAGGCGCTCCTTGAGCTCGACGCCGCGGCGCTGGAACGCGACGGACGTCAGCTCCTCGGCGAGGAAGAAGCCGGAGACGCAGAAGCCGACGACGGGGACGACGGTCTGGCCGATCACCGGGATGAAGCCGCAGGCGAAGAGCAGGATGCCGTAGAACACGACCCGCAGCAGGATCCGCAGGCTGTCACGGGCCGAGATCCACAGCTCGCGCCAGAGCGGAAGCCCGGACTCGGGGACGTCGCCGCCCTCGCTCCGGTCGACCTCCTCGGAGAGCGACTCGTAGAACGGCTGGCCGACGAGCAGGGTCACGGCGGTGAAGGTGATGACCGCGAGGAAGAGACCGAGGGCGACGACGAGGGCGGTCAGGGTGCCGCGGAACATCCCGAGCCAGGGAGAGCTCCAGTCGTCGGCGAAGGGGGTCGCCCAGGCGGCCAGGTCGTCGGCGCCGTAGCCGAGACCGACGAGCGCGCCCGCGTAGAGGACGAGGGTGACGAGTCCGGGCAGCAGCCCGAAACCGAACCACCGTCCGTGCCGGCCCACCCACTTCTGGCCCTTTACCAGGTAACCGAAACCCACCCCGAGATCGCGCATGAGGGTCACCCTATCGGGGCCCTCGCGGCGGCCCGCACGCAGCGAGGACCGCGCCCCGACGGCGGTCGGGGGCGGTCCTCGGTCAGCGGTCGGTCAGTGGTCGGCCGAGTGCTCGGTCAGGGGCTCAGACGGCGAGCTCGACCGTGATGTTGCCGCGGGTCGCCTTGGAGTACGGGCAGACCTGGTGCGCCTTCTCGATCAGGCTCTTCGCCGTCTCGTCGTCCACGTTCGGGATGGTCGCCGAGATCTTGACGATGAGGCCGAAGCCGTCGTCGTTCTTGCCGATGCCGACCTCGGCGGTGACCGTCGAGCCGGAGATGTCGGCGTTCTCGTTACGGGCGACGACGCCGAGCGCGCCCTGGAAGCAGGCGCTGTAGCCCGCCGCGAAGAGCTGCTCGGGGTTGGTGCCCGCGCCGGAGCCGCCCATGGCCTTCGGCGGGTTGACGACGACCTCGAGCCGGCCGTCGTCGGTGGCGACACGCCCGTCACGCCCGTTCTCGGCGGTGGCGACGGCGGTGTAGAGAACGTCGGAGTGCTGGATCGACATGCGAGGTACTTCCTTCATGGGTTCGCCGCGACTCGCGCCCACGATCGCGACGGCTGAGGGAAGACTAACGGGTCACCGAGACGATCATCTTTCCGGTGTTGTCGCCGCGGAGCAGTCCGAGGAAGGCGTCCACGCCGTTCTCGACGCCCTCGACGAAGGTCTCGCGGTGCTTGAGCTCGCCGGCGGCGAGCCAGCCGCCGACCTCCTGCACGAACTGCTGCTGGAGGCCGTAGTGGTCGCCGACGAGGACGCCCTGGAGACGGAGCCGCTTGCCGATGATCATCGCCATGTTGCGCGGTCCCGCCACCGGCTCGGTGTCGTTGTACTGGGCGATCATGCCGCAGATGGTGGCGCGGCCGTGCACGTTGAGCGAGGAGATCGCGGCTTCGAGGTGGTCACCGCCGACGTTGTCGAAGTAGACGTCGATGCCGTCCGGGGCGGCCTCGCGGAGCTGGTCCTTGACCGGGCCGTTCTTGTAGTTGAAGGCGGCGTCGAAGCCGAGCTCCTCGACGAGGAACCTGACCTTCTCGTCGGAGCCGGCCGAGCCGATCACCCGCGAGGCGCCCTTGAGGCGCGCCATCTGGCCGACCTGGCTGCCGACGGCACCGGCGGCGCCGGAGACGAAGACCGCGTCGCCCTCCTTGAAGGAGGCCACGTCGAAGAGGCCGGCATAGGCGGTGAGGCCGGTCATGCCGAGGACGCCGAGGTAGGCGGAGAGGGGGGCGAGCGCCGGGTCGACCCTGGTGGCGTGCTGGGCCGGGACGTCGGCGTACTCGCGCCAGCCGAGGCCGTGCAGGACGTGGTCGCCGACGGCGAAGCCCTCGGCGTTCGAGGCGATGACCTCGCCGACCGCGCCGCCGTCCATGGGGTGGTCGAGCTTGAACGGCGGGATGTACGACTTCACGTCGTTCATCCGGCCGCGCATGTACGGGTCGACCGAGAAGTGCAGGTTCCTGACCAGGATCCGACCCTCGGCGGGCTCGGTGACGGGGGTCTCACGGAGCGCGAAGTCCGCGGGGGTCGGCCAGCCGTGCGGACGGGCGACGAGGTGCCACTCACGGCTGGACGCGGGAAGAACGGACATGAGCACGGCCTCCAGAGAACGTACGAAAAGCTTCAGATCACAAAAGATTCACTACCTGAAACAACCATGCACCTAGATATTTTATGTTGTCAAGCATCTGGGTAGGATGGAGGGCATGGCCACCCCACGCACGGATCCCCTGACCCTCGAAGTCGTCGAGCTGATCGGCACGGTCGTCGCGCGCTACTACGAGGAGTACGAGCAGGCCGCCGCGCAGCACGCGCTGACCGGCGCGCAGGCCCGTGTCCTCGGCCTGCTCTCGCTGGATCCGCTGCCGATGCGCCGCATCGCCCAGAAACTGAAGTGCGAGCCGTCCAACATCACCGGGATCGTGGACCGCCTGGAGGCCCGTGGCCTGGTGGAACGCCGCCCGGACCCGGCGGACCGCCGCGTCAAACTGGCCGTCCCCACGGAGGAGGGCCGCGCGACGGCCCACCGGTTGCGCGAGTCCCTGGACTTCGCGCGCGAGCCGCTCGGCGAGCTGACCGAGGCCGAGCGGACGCTGCTGCGGGACCTGCTGAAGCGGATGCTCGGCGTCCAGCCGGACGTCTAGGCCTCGCGGGAAGCCTCGCCGCTCGGGCGCGCCCGCTCACGCCTCGCAGGAGACCTCCCCTCTCAGGCGGGGACGGTCCCCCGGTCGGATCCGTCGAAGGGCGGATAGTTCTCGGCACCCGTGCGCTCGGCCGCGTCGATGTAGCCGGCGAGCGCCTCGCGGGACCGGGCCAGCCGCTCCATCTGGTCCTCGATCCGCCCCATCCGCGACCGCATGGCCGCCAGCAGCTCGGGGCAGCCGGCCAGCTCCGGGACCTCGCCGACCGCGCACGGCAACACGTACGCGATGTCCTCCGAGGACAGCCCCGCGCCGAGCAGATGCCGGATCTGCTTCACCCGCAGCACGGCGCTCTCGTCGTACTCCCGGTATCCGTTGGAGCCGCGGTCGGCCTCCAGGAGCCCCTGGGCCTCGTAGTAGCGCAACTGATGGGTGTGGACACCCGTCCGGCGGCCCAACTCCCCGATCCGCACAGCAATCTCGACCTCACTCGCTCGCGCTCGCTTGACCTTCACACCGGTATCAACGTCGACGATGCTGCCATGACCGACAGAACAGCCGCACCCGTTAACGCATCCGCGACCGCACCTGTGACCGTCATCGGACTCGGCCTGATGGGCCGGGCACTCGCCGGCGCCTTCCTCGGGGCCGGACACCCCACCACCGTGTGGAACCGTACGAGCTCCAAGGCCGCCGCGCTGGTGGCAGCGGGCGCGCACCTGGCGCCCTCGATCGGCGCCGCGCTCGGCGCGAGCCCCCTGACGATCGTCTGTCTCACCGACTACGAGGCCGTGCGCGAACTGCTCGACGCGGACGGCGTGAAGCTCGACGACACGACCCTGGTCAACCTGACCTCGGGCGACTCGGCCCAGGCCCGGGAGGCCGCCCGCTGGGCCGAACGGCGCGGCGCCCGCTACCTGGACGGCGCCCTCATGGCCGTCCCGCCGGTGATCGGCACCGCCGAGGCGGTCATCCTGCACAGCGGGCCGAAGGCGGACTTCGACGCCCACAGCCCCACCCTCGAAGCGCTCGGCACCGTCACCCACCTCGGCGAGGACCACGGGCTCGCGTCCCTGTACGACGTGGCCGGCCTGGCCATGATGTGGAGCGTCCTGAACGCCTGGCTCCAGGGCACGGCCATGCTGAGGAAGGCGGGCGTCGACGCGGCCACGTACGCGCCGTTCGCCCGGCAGATCGCCGTCGGAGTCGCCGACTGGCTCCCGGGGTACGCCGAGCAGATCGACGCCGGCTCCTTCCCGGCCGAGGTGTCGGCCCTGGAGACCGACGCGCGGGCGATGGAGCATTTGATCGGGGAGAGCGAGGCGCTGGGCGTCAACGCCGAACTCCCGAAGCTGTTCAAGGCCATGGCCGACCGCGCGATCGCCGCCGGCCACGGCGGCGAGCAGTACCCGGTCCTGATCGAGGAGTTCGGCAGGCCCGAGGCGGACTGACGCAGGACTCGGGGCCGACCGACGCCCGGCCCGGGGCGGACCGACGCCCGGCCCGGTGTGCCGACCGACGCCCGGCCCGGGGCCGACAAGAGCCGGCTCACCGGCGCCGCCTCACACCGGCCTGCGGGTCCCTGACGGGCAGCCGCCGCTCAGACGCACCACCAGAGGAAGGGGGTGCACGTCGGGGTCGGGGTGGGGGTCGGCGTGGGGG
>NZ_LIPQ01000443.1 GCF_001418135.1 Streptomyces aureus | reverse complement strand
TTGCCGGCCTTCTTGCCGGCCGCCTCGATGGACTGGATGGCGCCGAGGGCCATGTCGTCGTTGTGCGCGTAGTGCACGTTGATGTCCGGGTTGGACTGCAGGAAGGCCGCCATGACCTGCTTGCCGCCGGCCCTGGTGAAGTCGCCGGTCTGGCTGACGACGATCTTCCAGTCGTCCTTGTGGTCGGCGTCCATGATTTCCTTGAAGCCCTTGGCGCGTTCGAGCGCGGGGGCGGCGCCGGTGGGGACACCGCCGCCGCCCCCGCGCCCCCCACGTCCCGCGTCAGGCCCGCGAGCCCGTCCTCGTAGCCCTGCCCCACCGCGCGGAACCGCCATGCCCCATCGCGCCGGTACAGCTCACCCAGCACGAACGCGGTCTCGGCGGTGGCGTCCGTGACGGCGTACTGCGCGACGACGGTTCCTTCGAACGTGCTCAACTGGGCGTAGAGACCCGGGACCTGTCCGAAGGTCCCGTCCGCGCAGGATCCGACTATCAGTACCCGCTGGACATCGGGTTCGACGCGGAGCAAGTCCAACTCCAGCCATTCGGCGAGCTGTCCGGCGCCCTGTCCCGTGCCGACATGCCGAACGACGCCCGAGGGGTGGACGGGCCGGCCGTGGAAGACGATGTCGGCATCGCCGCGTACCGCTCCGGCCGCGTCGAGCAGAAGGGCCGCGGCTGACACGGTCGGCGCACCTGGCACCGACTGTCGGCCCACGGCGACACGCAGAGGGACGGCGGGGACGGGCGCGTTCGCACCCTTGATCATGTGCGTCATACGGCACATGGTGACAGTGGAACAGACACCTGGAGAAGATCTCTGGCGCGGAACGCGCCATTCCAGCAAGGGACTTCGTCAGAGTCAGCCGCGAACTACGCAGGCCTCGACGTGGGCCGTCCGGACCGGCGCCGCGTCACAGTGCGCCCACGCCCAGCCCTTCATCGCGACCTGCCGGACGATCGAGGGGGAAGGCACGGGAGCGCGGGTGGCCGTCGACCGCGTCCCCGAGCGCGAGGACTGCGTCGACAACGGCGACGCATCCGACTCCTGAGCCTTCGGCCTCCTGTGCCGCGAGTGGCACCCGACGGCCGGCCGTGAGGACCGAGACCTGCCCGCTTTTCGGCTCGCACCCCACCGAGTCACCGTCCGATGCCAGACCCGGCCCAGTCTCCCCGAAGCCGACGCGCTGTCCCGCACGGCGGCACGCCATCGACACCACGGTTGTGAAGCCGTCAGCCACCTGATCCGGTCCCGCAGATCCGCCCCGACTCCTGCGCCGAACCGGGCTGCCTTGTGCTGTACGACGTGGACGTGTGGTCGGGCCCGCGAACCGGCCGTTGCCTTGCCCGCAGGCTTCTACGGCGACCTCGAACCACTGGCCCGCGCCGCGCCTCCCCGCCCGGACGGGAATCTGTCTCATGGGCATGTGGCGTTTCCTGTGGTCACAGAAGGTGTGGGCGTGTACCGTCCCCGTTAGCTGTCGTGGTTCGGATCTTCCCTTTGCCCATGCCCTCGGCGTGGGCTTTTTTGCTGTGCTGTGCCGCAGGGACCAGGGCGATCACCTCCGTCTTCCGCATGGTGCGGAAGGCGTTCATCGACTGGAAGGCATGAGACATGGCTACGGGAACTGTGAAGTGGTTCAACGCGGAAAAGGGCTTCGGCTTCATCGCCCAGGACGGCGGCGGCCCGGACGTCTTCGCCCACTACTCGGCGATCAACTCGACGGGTTTCCGTGAGCTCCAGGAGGGCCAGACCGTGACGTTCGACGTCACCCAGGGCCAGAAGGGCCCCCAGGCGGAGAACATCAACCTCGCCTGACCTGCCCCAACCCGCCGGCGGGACCGGAGCGGACGCAGCACCTTCGGTTCTCGCTGTCCGCACGGTCCGGCCGGTGGACACCGTGCGAACCGGCCCGGGCCCGACACGCTTGCCGTGACGGGCCCGGGCCGCTCGCCGTGACGGAGAGTTCGCCCGCTTCGCACGACGGCCCCGTCGGCATCGGCATCGGCATCCTCGAACCGACCACCCTGCCGGGCAGAGCGCGGAGGAACGCGCCGCCCTCCCGCGCCTCGCTGTCACTGGGGTCGCCACCACCATCACCATGCGCCCCAGCCAGCCCCTCCGAGAAGCCCTGCTGGTGCTCGTCGCGGTCGCGGGCCGTGGCGTCGCGGCAGCCCGGGGCGAAGCGTTCGTAGAGGTACGGCCTTCTGGCGCTGCGTTCACCCCGATGGCAGGCGGCACGCCCGTATTCCGTGACTGGCCGGGCTCATGATCGTTACCCGCAGTGGCAGCTCCAGAGGGCAGTGGTAGAACCGCCCTCTCGCGCCCTGAACGCGTGTCCGACGTCAGGTCGTCACGGGGAGGAATGACGAGTGGGTGGCTGGATCAGTGTCGGTCTCGGGGCTGCGGCGGCGCTTTGCCCGCTGCCGCACCACGGAGACGTGGCCGTCGTCATGGACCACGCTCCCACTCACGGTCACCTGGTGGTGTGTGCCCCGGACGTATGGGTCGACATGGGCTACGGCGACGGGATGACGGAAGCCCCGCGCCCCACGTGCGCTCCGACGGCCCCGCCGCCCACGGCGCCGCCTCTTCCGTCACCCACGGCGCCGCCTCCTTCGTCGCGGCCGTCGCCACCGTCTCCGCCCCTGCCGGTCCCCGAGCCGGCGCCGCCGAGGTCGCCCGCGCTCTCGCCACCGGAAGCCGCTGCGGAACTCGCTGCTCCGGAACCTGCCGCCCCGACACCCCCGGCACCTGGCCCCGGGTGGGCACCACCAGCGCCCCCGGTGCCGAGCACCACCGCCCCCGCTCCGGCGCAAGCGCCCCAGGGATTCCGGTGGGAGCCGCGCTCGCACTACACGGGCGGTCCGTCCCGTCCCGCTCCGGCCAAGCTCCCGATGACCATGTCCACAGTCGTGATCACCCTGCCGGCTGTTCTGGCCGCGGCCGCCCTGCGGCCAGGGTCGCGTCGTCGCGGCCGCGGCTGACCCTCCACCTCTCGTCCGGCCGCCGGGCCCTTGACCGGCCCAACGCGTCCGCCCCCGTATCTCATACACATCGCCTCGCTCGTCCTGGAGTCGTGCAATGCCGGAATGGCTCGTCTACACCCTGGCCTCGGTCCTGGTCTGCGTTCTCGTCGTCACGGCGACCGTCCTGCGGCACCGCCGCGTGGCCGTCGACGAAGACACCTCCGAGACACCGGACGTGCTGGAGTACATGGTCATGATGGTCGGCGTCGTCTACGCCATCGTGCTCGGACTGGCGATCGCCGGCGTGTGGGAGGCCCGTACGGCGGCCGAGGACACCGTCCAGCGCGAGGCCCAGGCCCTGTACGAGATCGACCAACGCCTGGACGTCTACCCTGACGCCTTCCGGACGCAGATCAAGGAGTACATCGACGCCTACGCCCGGCACGCGGTCACCGCCGAATGGCCCGCTCTGAAGGACGACCTGCCCGTCGACGGCACCGGCGCCGAACTGCTGGGCCGCATCCGGAGCGACATCGCCCATCACACCCCGGCGGACGAGCTCCAGGCCCAGGCCTACCAGCCGCTCCTGGACCAGGTGGCGGCGGCGGACGACGCCCGTCACCAGCGCCTGGACACCTCCGGCACCACCCTGCCCCCAGCCCTCTGGTTCGGCCTCGTCGCCGGTGCCCTGGTCACCCTCGGCCTGCTCTACACCCTGCAGATCCGCCGCTCCGCGCGCGAACTGCTGCTGGCCACCACGTTCAGTGCCCTGGTGGTCTTCCTGCTCTTCCTCGTCTGGAGCTTCGACGCGCCCCTCGGCCACTCCGGAACGGACTCCGCCCAGCCCTTGAGTGACCTCCTCACCGCCGCCGCCTGACCAGGCATCACGAAGGAACGCGACACCGCGGCGAACAGGACGCCCGTCTTTCAGCTGCATGCTGAGTTCCTTGGCAGCGACCGCGCACGTCGTCCGGGCCGGTGGTCCCTACTGTCCTGGCCCCCAGGGACCGAGGCGTCGGTGCTGGTTCCGCGGGAGGGGGGACCGGCGCTGCTCCCCGCTCGCGAGGGGACGGTCCCAAGCCGGGCACCGGCTGGTTGCCCAGGGCAGAACTGGACCCGTCGACGCCGGACGGATGGGCAAGCATAGGAAGCCTCTGGTGGATGGGTTCTCCCTGGTCGAGAACCCATCCACCAGGGCTTCATCCGTACGACCGGCCAACTGCCCATCCGGCAGGTGAGATTGCCAACGGCTCACCGTACGGCCGGCCGCTGCTTTGCCCCGCACCCGGCCGGTGTGCCTACCTATTCGATTACGTAGTTCTACGGATGCCTCTGGAAGGCAGCGTTGGGAGACTCGCCCATGAGCTTCCTGACGGAGCCGTGGTGTCGCGCCGGGGAGCGTGCCTCCCTACTGGGCAACCGTCGCGAGCTGTCCAACGGACAGCGAACGCTGTCTGGTCCATAGAGCCCGGCTGAACATGGGAGAGTCCTCCGTTGGTTTCCAAGATTCGTGTCCTTCTCGGCATGCTCGTGCTCCTGGCGCTGGCCCTCGGTGCCGTCGCCCTGCTCGCGGCCATGAAAGCCGGCGCCACCTGGTTCACGATCGTTCCTCTCGGCATCCTCGTCATCGGCGCGTCCGTCCTCCAGTCGCTCGGATGGTTCAACAAGAAAAGCCGGTGACCGGCCTGGCGGCTCGCAGGGCACACCGTTCTCCTACGGCGCCCTGCTCGCGGGGCAGCGGCAGGTCCGTCCGCCCGGCTCATCCGCGTGCCGTCGAGCAGCCGGTCTGCAACCTTCCTGGATGCCAGTTCATGGGAGACAGAAGCAGGGGGCGCGGCCACCGGCGACGCGGACGCCGCAGCGGGCCGCGGGAGCGCGAGGTGTGCCGGGACGACGAACGGGAATCTCAGCGAGTCTCCGCCCGGTGTCGGCGGTCGTCTGCTTTTCGCTGGTGCGGTGACCGGGATGGTTCACCGTGGTCGGAGGACGGCTCACGGGACGAGCGCGTTCCGCGTGGGGACTGGTATTACTGGTGCATGCAGGAAGAGACCGCGCGGTCCGCGATCGACACGTTCATCTCCGCGTTCAACGCCTCGGACGACAGCTATGTGACTGCGTTGCTCTCCCAGGCCCTGACCTCGGACGTGGTCTTCTGGGGACCCTTGGGCCGCAGCGAGGGGATTGAGGCGGTCGAGCGGTTCGTGCTGGACATCCGACGCCACCCCGCGGGGACCGGCACGATGGTGCGCTGTTCGGCGGTGGACATGCCGGACGAGTGGGCCCGGTACCAGTGGGTCTTCACGACGCCGGATGGAGGCCCGCGCCTGGCGGGAACGGACGTCGTCCATCTGCGGCGGAGCCTCATCGACCAGGTCATCGTCTTCGCGGGAGAGATCGAGCCGTCCGCCTCCTGAGCCATTCTCCTCCGGCTCCGTCCTTCTCCTGAACCGGCCCCGTTCGGGGCTCCGGGGCCGGGTCGGCCTTGTCCGGGATGGTGCAGCGGATCCCGAGGCGGCGCAGATAGGCACGGCTCTTGCGGGAGGCGCACGCCTTGTCCGCGCGCGCCCGGTTGGGGCGGACGCGTGGCCGGCCCGGCCTGAGGCGGGGCACACGGACCTTCTCCAGCACGGGTTCGAGGATGCGTTCGAGGACTGGGATCAGCTGCGGGCTGTCGCCCCACGGACCAGGAGTGATCAGCAGCGCCAGAGGGCGGAGGCCGCCTTCTCCGCCACGGTGGATCTTGGAGGTCAGACCGCCCCGCGAACGGCCGAGCCCTTCGTCGGAGCGGTGCTGCCGAGGTGTTGATCTCCGCTTTGGAACTCGCGGCGTCCTGCGTGAAGCCCCGGCAGCGTGCTGAGGGGCTCGGCACGAGGTGGAGTCCACGCTCACCATGCTCCAGTCGATCCGGCCTCGGGCATCGGCATCGGCCTGGACGGCTTGCAGGATCCGATCCCAGGTGCCGTCCGCCGACCCGCGGCGATGACTCATAGACCGTTTTCCAGTTCCCGAACCTGTTCAGCAGATCCCGCCACGGGATTCCCGTGCGGACCCGGAACAGGATCCCGTTGATCACTGTTCGGTGGTCGTTCCCACGCCGGCCCCGGTCGCCGGTCTTCGGCAGATGGGGCGCAAGTCGCGCCCACTCGTCATTCGTCAGATCACCCTGCCCCACGAACCGAAGAATGATCCCGACGCGAGGCGACCGTCACATGATCTGCCGGACAAGACCTAGTGATCTGAGTCAGAGATTCGTCGGCAGTAGGCGGCGACTTTGTCGAGGATCTCGTCGGCGGTCTTCGTCCAGACGAACGGTCTGGGGTGCTCGTTCCAGTCGGCGAGCCAACCGCGGATGTCGCGTTCGAGGGCCTGGACGGAGCGGTGGACGCCGCGCTTGAGCTTCTTCTGCGTGAGTTCGGCGAACCACCGCTCCACCAGATTCAGCCACGACGCGCTGGTGGGTGTGAAGTGCAGGTGGAATCGCGGGTGAGTCAGCAGCCACCTTTTGATGTCGGGTGTCTTGTGGGTCGCGTAGTTGTCCAGGATCAGGTGGACCTGCAGGCCGGCCGGCACTTCCTTGTCGAGCTTGGCCAGGAACTTCTTGAACTCCGCCGCCCGGTGACGGCGGTGCAGGGAGCCGATGACCTTGCCGGTCGCGACCTCCAGGGCGGCGAAGAGGGTGGTGGTGCCGGCGCGGATGTAGTCGTGGCTGCGGCGTTCGGGGACGCCGGGCATCATCGGCAGGACCGGCTGAGACCGGTCCAGGGCCTGGATCTGCGACTTCTCGTCCACGCACAGGACCAGGGCCTTCTCCGGCGGGTCGAGGTAGAGGCCCACCACATCGCGGACCTTGTCGATGAACAGCGGATCCGTCGACAGCTTGAAGGTCTGCGACCGGTGCGGGGCCAGGGCGAACGCCCGCCAGATCCGCGAGATCGCCGACTGCGACATCCCGGTCGCCGCGGCCATCGACCTCGTCGACCAGTGCGTCGCGTTCTTCGGTGTCTCCTCCAGCGTTTTGACGATCACCCGCTCGACATCCGCGTCGGTGATCTTCCGTGGGACACCCGGCCGCGGTTCATCGCCCAGCCCGTCCAGCCCGTGCTCGATGAAGCGCCGCCGCCAGGTGCGGACCGTGTCCGGAGCGACCCGCAGCCGCCGTGAGACCTCCATCACCGAGTGCCCCTCCGCGCACTCCAGCACGATCCGCGACCGCTGAGCCAACGCCTGAGCTGTCGTGCGGCGACGTAACCAGCCATCCAGCACACCACGCTGTGCATCAGTCACCAACAACGGCGGAATCTTCGGACCAGGACGACTCATACCCAAACCAACGATAAACCTCTGACTCAGGTCACTAG
>NZ_LIPQ01000442.1 GCF_001418135.1 Streptomyces aureus | reverse complement strand
GCTACCGCGAGGTCGCCGCCACCCGCACCCCGGACGCCCTCCCCGGGGGCTACCACCACCTGCGGCACAGCGCGGTCGTCGGCCACGGCCGGGCCGCCTTCGAGGCCGCCGGAGCCGCCGTCACCACCTGGCGGATGCACCGCGCCACCGGGGCGCGCCTCCTCGCCGACTCCGAGCGTGCCGCGCCCGGCGTGACCGTCGAGATATCGGCGGGCCTCGGCCCGTTCCGGCTCGGCGCCCCCTGCTCGGTGATCTGGACGGCGTACGAGGAACAGCGCGTCGGTTTCGCCTACGGAACCCTCGCCGGGCATCCGGAGTGCGGCGAGGAGTCCTTCATGGTCCACCTGGATCCGGACGGCACGGTCCGGTTCGCGGTCACCGCGTTCAGCCGCCCCGCCGCCTGGTACACCCGGCTCGGCGGCCCCGTGATCCCCCTCCTGCAGCGGGCGTACGCGCGTCACCTGGGCCGGACGCTGCGGCGCCTCGTCAGGACGTGATCCCGGGCCGATACTGGAAGTGATGGAGTGGTTCACCGCACCCGACCACTGGCTGAGCCGGATCGTCTTCCAGCGGGGCCTCGCCGGGCTGTACTGCGTGGCGTTCCTGTCGGCGGCCCTGCAGTTCCGGGCGCTGATCGGGGAGCGCGGCATGCTCCCCGTACCGGAGTACGTGCGCAGGACCCGGCCGCGGAGCACTCCGTCGCTCTTCCACTGGCGCTACTCCGACCGCCTCTTCGCGGCCGTCGCCTGGTCCGGCGCCGCGCTCGCCCTCGCGCTGCTCGCGGGCGCCGGCGACGCGGTGCCGCTGCCGGTGTCGATGCTGCTGTGGCTGGTCCTGTGGGCGCTGTACCTGTCGATCGTGAACGTGGGCCAGACCTGGTACGCCTTCGGCTGGGAGTCGCTGCTCCTGGAGACGGGGTTCCTGGCGGTCTTCCTCGGCAACGACGACACGGGGCCGCCCGTCCTCGTGCTCCTCCTGCTGCGCTGGCTGCTCTTCCGGGTCGAGTTCGGCGCCGGGCTCATCAAGATCCGCGGCGACCCGTGCTGGCGCGACCTGACCTGCCTCTACCACCATCACGAGACCCAGCCGATGCCCGGTCCGCTGAGCTGGTTCTTCCACCGTCTGCCGCGCCCCCTGCACCGGGTGGAGGTGGCGGCCAACCACGTCGTCCAGCTCTTCGTGCCGTTCCTGCTGTTCACCCCGCAGCCGGTGGCCACGATCGCGGCCGGTCTGATGATCGCGACCCAGCTGTGGCTGGTGCTCTCCGGCAACTTCGCCTGGCTGAACTGGATCACCATCGTGCTCGCCCTCTCCGTCGTGGACGCCTCCCCCGTCACCGGCGAGCGTCCCCGGCCCGATCCGCCGCTCTGGTACGTGGTCCTGGTCGTCGCGGTCACCGCGTTCGTCCTGGTGCGGAGCTACCGCCCGGTGCGCAACCTGCTCTCCCGGAACCAGGCGATGAACCGCTCGTACGACCCGTACCACCTGGTCAACACCTACGGGGCGTTCGGCACGGTCGGGCGGATCAGGGACGAGATCGTGGTCGAGGGCACCGACGACCCGGTCCCGCACGCGGGCACGGAGTGGCGGGAGTACGGCTTCAAGGGCAAGCCCGGTGATCCTCGCCGGCTGCCGCGGCAGTTCGCCCCGTACCATCTGCGGCTCGACTGGCTGATGTGGTTCGCGGCGCTCAGCCCGGGGTACGCGCGCGACTGGTTCGGCCCGTTCGTCGAGCGGCTGCTCGACGGCGACCGGGACACCCTGCGGCTGCTCGCCCACAACCCGTTCCCCGACGCGCCACCGGCGTTCGTCCGCGCCCGGCTCTACCGCTACCGGTACACGACCTGGCGCGAACTCCGGGCGACCGGGGCCTGGTGGCACCGGACGCTCGTACGCGAGTACCTGCCGCCGACCCGGCTGCGGGAACCGGCGCGCGGGCCCCGCTGAACGCACCGGTGCCCCCGGGCCGCGAACGGCCGGGGGCACCGGGGTGAAGCAGGGGATCAGTCGATACCGGGCAGGATGTGGGGCTCGGCGAGGTCGTCCTCGTAGCCCGCGAGGCGGATCGGGGCTGCGTGGGCCCACACGTCGAGGCTTCCCAGCTCACCGTTCCTGCGCGGCCGGTCTTTCTTGGGTTCGGCCGGTCGCGGTTCCTGCTTCGTCAGTTCTGGTGTCACCGCGCACTCCTTCGTGTCACGTATCTGTAGGACAAGTGCCGGTCGGTCGCGGTGGCGCCGTTCGTCGGGCGGGACCGCGGCCTTGGTGGAAGGCCTGTCCCTGGAAGGCCGTGAGGATGGTGTGTCTCCTCGGTGGCCGACCGTGAACATCAGAGTAACCAAATGAGCACGCCCGCGCTCTACCGGGCTCCGAACTGTGACGCAATCGGGTGAACCGAGCCGAAAGAGCGCCCCACCTGGCCGGTGAGGCGCTCTTGTTCAGACGACGGAAACCGCTTGTACGACCGATCGCGGACGGTTTCTACCAGTTCGCGGGGGCGTAGTCCTTCAGGAAGCAGCCGTAGAGGTCCACGCCGTCCTCGCCGCGCACGATCGGGTCGTAGACGCGGGCCGCGCCGTCGACCAGGTCGAGCGGGGCGTGGAAGCCGGCCTCGGCGAGGCGCAGCTTGTCGAAGTGCGGACGCTCGTCGGTGATCCAGCCGGTGTCGACCGAGGTCATGAGAATGCCGTCGGTCTTGAACATCTCCTCGCCGCTGGTCCGCGTCACCATGTTCATCGCGGCCTTGGCGGCGTTGGTGTTCGGGTGGCCCGCGCCCTTGTAGCCGCGGCTGAAGACGCCCTCCATGGCGGAGACGTTCACGACGTAGGAACGTCCGCTGGCCGCCTTCCTCGCCGCCTCGGCCATCACCGGACGCAGCTTGCTGATGAGGATGAACGGCGCCGTGTAGTTGCACAGCTGGGTCTCGAGGAGCTCCACCGGGGAGATCTGCTCGATGCTCTGCACCCAGGTGTTGGAGTCGACGACGTCCGGCACCAGGCCGCCCGCGTCGATGGCGGTGCCGTCGAGGTGCTTGGCGATGGTGGCGTTCCCCGCCACGAGCGCCAGGTCGGCGACCTGCTGGGCCTCCAGGTCGCGCACGCCGGCGGGAAGCTCGGACGATCCGACGAGCTCGCCGACCGCGCCGGAGTTGAAGGCGCCGATCACGTGGTGGGCGGGCAGCTCACCGGCCGGCAGCGCGGCGTTCTCGCCCTCGACCAGGGCGGCGTACGCGGACGGCAGCCGCCGCACGGTCTGCGTCGCGTTGTTGATGAGGATGTCCAGCGGCCCGGCCTCGGTCATCTGGTCGGCGAGCGCCACGGCCTGCGCCGGGTCGCGCAGGTCGATGCCGACGACCTCCAGGCGGTGCATCCAGTCCGCCGAGTCGTCCATCGCCTTGAAGCGGCGGATGGCGTCCTTGGGGAAGCGGGTGGTGATGGTGGTGTGGGCGCCGTCGCGCAGCAGCCGCAGCGCGATGTACATGCCGATCTTCGCCCGGCCGCCGGTGAGCAGGGCGCGCTTGCCGGTGAGGTCGGCGCGGGCCTCGCGCTTGGCCCGGTTCTCGGCGGCGCACTTCTGGCAGAGCTGGTGGTAGAAGTAGTCGACCTCGACGAACCGCGTCTTGCAGACGTAGCAGGAGCGCGGACGCTGGAGTATCCCCGCGATCCGGCCCTCCTCGGTGACGGAGGAGGGCAGGATGCCCTCGGTCTCGTCGTCGATGCGCTGCGCGGAGCCGGTGGCCGTGGCCTCGGTGACCGCCTTGTCGTTGGCGGTCTTGAACGCCCGGCGCTCCTGGCGGCGGCGCTGCTTCACGGTCCGGTAGATCCCGGCGGTGGCGCGCCGGACGCGGATGGCGTCCGGGTGGTCGACGTCCAGCTTGTCGAGCTCGTCGAGGACGCTGAGGCAGACGGCCAGGCGATCGGGGTCGATACCCGGCCCGTAGTCCTGGTTTTCTTCGGTCACCGTCATGGCCTTCGGGTTCCTCGTTCGCTCGTACGTCACCGTTCGTGGGCTGTCACCGTCCGTGGGCTCGCAGGACGGCAACCTCGGCAACTTTACGGAGCGGGGGGCCGCCCCTCCAAACCCGTTCGGGGGGCGTGGTCGAAGACACAGTCGCCGCACAGTCCCGCGCCGGGGCAGCGGTAGTAGAGACAGCAGCTGGCACGGCGCAGCCGGGGGCCGCGGACCGTCCCGGCGAGGTCGGGGTGGTCGAGGAGTCCGGAGACCAGGCCGGCGGCCCGTGCGGCGGCCTCGGGGCGGCCGTGGGCGTGCGCCCAGCGGGTCAGCTCGCGCAGGGCGCCGGCCAGGGCGGAGCCCGCGTTGCCCCAGAGCAGGCGCGGGGAGATGTGCCCGTCGCGGCGGAGTGCCGCGTGGAGCGGCACGAGGTGGGCCTCCTGGACGGCCGCGCGGAGCTCGTCGACGGACGCCGGACGGCTGTCGGAGCCGGCCCACCACAGGTCGTCGGGCGAGGTGAGTGCCCCGTCCCAGTGCAGCTCGGCGGGGTCGAGGGCGGGGAAGCGGCCGTGCAGGGCGGCGGGCCCGAGGGCGGTCGACCAGAGCCGGGCGGCGAGCCCCAGGTGGGCGACGGACGCCCCGACGCGCCGCTCGGGGGCGCCGAGCCGGGCGGCGACCCGGTCCACGCGGGCGTGGAGGGGTCCGTCGTCGCCCGCGTACAGGCGCGCGAGCGGGCGGTGCGCTCCGCCGGTCTCGGGCGGGCTGGTGCGCAGGGCGAAGAACCCGCCCACCGACCCGCTCTCCACGAGATCCACCCCGCGCTCCCCCCGGTTCTGTCCTCAGCCGGTCCCGCGGGTCCGGTTCCGACGATTTCCGAACACCGTAGCGCCTCTCAGCGAGCGCCTCCGGACAGCTCTGAAAAGTCGCTTTGAACCCGTTCTGACCTGCACGGGTGTACATCTCCAGGCGTACGTCGGGCCCACGTACTGCGCCAGGTGTACCCGCGAAGACGTCCCCTGGTACGACGACGCGATCGGCCGGGAAGAGAGATCGTGGAAGGTATGAGTCCCCTCCTGCTGTCCGTTCTCCTGGCCCTGGTCTCGGCGGTCGCCTACGCGGCCGCGGCGATCGTGCAGGAGCGGGTCGCGGCCTCGGCCGCGGGTCCGCGCTACGCGCCGCTGCGCAGCCCGGCCTGGTGGGGCTCCGTCCTGCTCAACGGCGTCGGCGCGGCCCTGCACGTCGCGGCCCTCGCGTACGGACCGCTCAGCCTGGTCCAGCCGCTGGGTGCGCTGACGATCGTGTTCGCGCTGCCGATGGCGGCGCTGTTCGTCGGCCGCAGGGCCGGATCACGGGCCTGGCGGGGCGCACTGATGGCCACGGTGGGTCTGGCCGGGCTGCTCAGCCTGACGAGCGGCGCCGAGGCGCGGTCCCTCGCCGACGGCGACCGGTGGCTGCTCGCGGGCTGCACCTTCGGGGTGGTGGCCGCGCTGTTCGCGGCCGCGCACCTGGTGGGCAGGTCGGTGCTGCGCAGCATCGTCCTGGCCGCCGCGGCGGGTGTCTCGTTCGGTATCGCCTCGGTCTTCACGAAGTCCGTGGCGGAGGAGTGGACGCCCGGCGCGCCGCTCGCCCAGTGGACCGCGCTGCTCGTGCTCTCGGCGCTCGCCGTGACCGGGCTGCTCCTGTCCCAGGCCTCGTACCGGGGCGCGGGGCTCGCGGCGCCGCTGGCCACCGTCACGGTGGTCAACCCGGTGGTCGCCGCGGCCGTGGGCCTCACCTTGTTCGGCGAGAGCTTCCGCTACGGCACGGCGGGCACCGTCGCCGCCCTGATCAGCGGCGCGGTGGCGGCCGGCGGCCTGATCCAGCTCACGCTGGACCGGATGACGGGGCCGGCCGACTCACTTCCGGCGTCGGGTCAGGGGCGTGCGCCGGACTCCGGACCAGCGGCGGGGTCAGAGGGAGACCCCGCGCGCCCTGAGGTAGGCCAGGGGGTCGATGTCGGAGCCGTACCCGGGACCCGTCCGTACCTCGAAGTGCAGGTGCGGTCCCGAGCTGTTGCCGGTCGATCCTGAGCGGCCGATGCGCTGGCCGGCGGTGACCCGCTGGCCCTCGCGGACGGCCAGGGCGGAGAGGTGGGCGTACTGGCTGTAGCGGCCGTCGTCGTGGCGGAGCACGATCTGGTAGCCGTACGCGCCTCCCCACCCGGCGGAGACGATCCGTCCCCCCGCCACGGCCTTGACGGAGGTGCCGGTGGGCACGGGGAAGTCGACGCCGGTGTGGTAGCCGCTGGACCAGGAGGAACCGGGCTTGCCGTAGCGGGTGCCGATGCCGGCGGAGACGGGGGCGGAGTAGCGGTGCTCCGCCGCGGCGGGCGGCCGGGGGGTGGACACGGGCCGGGGAGCGGGCTTCGTCTTCGGCTTGGACGCGGGCTTCGCGGCGGGCTTGGACGTCTGCTTCGCCACGGGTTTCGTGGCGGGCTTGGACACCTGCTTCACGGCCGGCTTGGACGCGGGCTTCGCCGCGGGCCTGGTGACCGGCTTCGCCACGGGCTGCTGGGCGACCGGCCTCGCGGTCGGCTTCGTGGCCGGCTTCGTGGTCGGCGGTGGGGCGGGCCGCGTTCGTGGCGCGATGCCCGGTCCCGAGAGCTTCGGCGGGGGCGTCGTGACCGAGGGGGCCTTCGTCGGGGGCTTCTTCGGGGCGGCGATGCGCAGGGTCAGGCGCTGGCCGGGGTGGATGAGGTCGGGGTCGTCGCCGACGACGGGCCGGTTCGCGTCGTACAGGCGCTTCCAGCCGCCCTGGACCCGCTCGTCGCGGGCGATCTTCGACAGGGAGTCGCCGGGCGTCACCGTGTACATCTCACGGACGGTGGGAACGGCGGTCGGGCCGACGTTCCTGGCCGGCCGCTCGGATAAGGCGCGCTGCCCGGGCAGGGATGCGGTGCCGGGCGCGTTCCCGCCGCGCGACGCCTTCGCGGTCGCCGTACCGGGGGTGGTGTCCGGGCCGGCCCCGCCCCGGGCGAGGCCCGCTTCGGGGCCGCAGGACGGCCAGGCGCCGGGCCCCTGCCCCTTCAGGACCCGCTCGGCGATCGCGATCTGCTGGTCCTTGGAGGCGAGGTCGGCGCGCGGCGCGTAGTGCCTGCCGCCGTAGGCCTCCCAGGTGGACTGGCTGAACTGCAGACCGCCGAAGTAGCCGTTGCCCGTGTTGATGTGCCAGTGGGAGGTCGACTCGCAGGAAGCGACCTTCTCCCAGACGTCGAGCGAGGCGGCCTGGACGGTGCCCGCGCCGATGAGGGGCAGCGCCATTCCGGCGCCTCCCGCGGTCACGGTGAGCGAGGCACGGTTGATCCGGCTCGGCTGGTGGCGGCGGTGACGTCCGCGTACGGCCATGGGCCCCCCTTGAAACACAGCAGCAGCCGTCCAAGTTAGGGGTGGCGCACGCTCCGTGACAAGGGATACGTCAAAGCCCAAGGCCCTTGTGTCACCTTCCCGTTGACGCCGGGCGCCGACCGGCGGGGCCCGGCTGGGGC
>NZ_LIPQ01000441.1 GCF_001418135.1 Streptomyces aureus | reverse complement strand
GGAGGGCGAGGGCGATGAAGACGAACATGGAGACGAGCTGGCCGATGCCGCCGAACGCGGCGTTGATGGCCTGGACTCCCAGACCCACGGCGACCGTCGCGCAGTAGGAGAAGAGCCACAGCATCGGCAGGTGCGAGGCGTCCATGCCAAGGACCGTGATCGTGGCCACCATGACGAGCGTCGTGGTGAGGACCGAGATGCCCGCCGTCATCAGCATTTTCAGGACCAGCGTCTGCGTGCGGTCGATGGGGACCGTCGGGTGCCGGGAGTGCCAGGGGCCGATCTCGCTGTCGGCGTAGCCGAGCGCGGTGTCGACGCCGCTGTGGACGAGGTTGCCGCCGATGAAGCCGCCGAGGACGAGCAGCAGGGTGTAGTAGAAGGCGGTCAGGCCCAGGCCGCTGTGCCGGCCGATCGGATGGCCGACCTGGGTGGTGACGGCGACCGGGTCGGCCAGGAGCAGCCGGGTCGTCGGGACGTCGGTGGAGGCGGCGAGCTGCTTGCCGATGGTCAGCGAGGCCTGATGGGCCGCGTTCTGGTTGATCTGGGCCGCGATCGACGACCCCAGACTGCCGAGGCCGGGATTGGTCAGCACGGTGATCGTCGGCCGTACCGTCGCCCGGTTCGTGGTCAGGGCGGCGACGGACGCGGTGAAGTTCTCCGGGACGACGAGGGCGCCGAAGACATCGCCGGACGCCAGCGCGTCCTGGGCCTGCGCGCGGTCGAGCCGCCGCCAGTCGACGCTGGTCTTCGAGGAACCGGCGGTGACGATCCCGCCGGTGATCTGCTTGCCCAGGGTCTCCCGCTGTCCGGGCAGCGGGGTGCCCCGGTCCTCGTCGACCAGGGCGACGGGCAGCCTGTGCAGGTTCTCGTTCGGGTTGAGGATGCCGCCCATGTAGAGGAGCGAGAGGCCCACGGCGACCAGGGCGCTCAGGACGGTCGGTACGAGCCACAGTTTGGGGTTCCGGACGAGGGTCCGGGCGCGGACCTGCGGGCCGGGGGTGTGCGGGGGGATCGCGGACGTCATGGTGTCATCGTCGACGCGCGCGCCGTCGTGGCGGGGATTGCGCCCCGTACGGGGAGGCGGGCGTGTCGGCTCCGGCGGGCGTTCCGGACCGTTCGCGCACCAGCTCCGGCGGGCTTACCGGACCGTTCGCGCACCGGCCCCGGCGGGCGTTCCGGACCGTTCGCGCACCAGCTCCGTCGCGTCGATTCCGCAGGCCCTCATTCCGGTTGCGGGGGCCAGATCACCACGTTTGAGTGGGAATAACCCCTCATGCGTCTCTGGAGCTCACATGTCGATGGCGTTCGGTTCACCCTTCGGTTCGTCCGATCCGTTCAGCGACATGCTGAACCGGTTCTTCGGAATGTCGCCGGGGTCGTCGCCCCCGGCCGTGCAGCGCGTACCGATCGGCCGTCTCCTGACCGAGTCCTCGCACGAACTCCTCAACCTGGCCGCCCGGAAGGCCGTCGAGGACGGCACGTCCGACCTCGACACGGAACACCTGCTGTGGGCGGCTACCCAGGTCGACCCCTCGCGCAGGCTGCTGTCCCAGGTCGGCGTCGACCCCGAGGCGCTCGCCGCCCAGCTCGACCGCGTACTGCCCCGGGAGTCCGGCGAACCCTCGTCGGAGCCCGGACTCACCCCGGCGGCCAAGCGCACACTCGCCGCCGCCTACGGCCGCTCGCAGAAGGCGGGCGTGTCGTACATCGGGCCCGAGCACATCCTCGCGGCGCTCCTCGACGACTCCGACTCAGGGGCGACCCGGCTCCTCGGCGCGGACGACCACGACGTGAAGAAGCTGCGCGGCCTCACCGACCAGGCGTCCCGCTCCGACGGCGGTGCCCCTGCCACCGGAAAGCAGCAGAAGCAGCCGGCCACCACCCTGGACGAGTTCGGCAGGGACCTCACGGACGAGGCCAAGGCGGGCAAGCTCGACCCGGTGGTCGGCCGCGCCGAGGAGATCGAGCAGACCATCGAGATCCTCTCGCGGCGCTCCAAGAACAACCCCGTGCTCATCGGCGAGCCCGGCGTCGGCAAGACCGCCATCGTCGAGGGCCTCGCCCAGCGGATCGTGGCGGGCGAGGTGCCCGACACCCTGAAGGACAAGCGGGTCGTCTCCCTCGACCTGTCCGGTCTGGTGGCCGGAGCGCAGTACCGCGGCCAGTTCGAGGAGCGCCTCAAGAAGGTCATCGAGGACGTCCAGCAGGCCGGCGGCGACATCATCCTCTTCATCGACGAACTCCACACGGTCGTCGGCGCGGGCGCGTCGGGCGAGGGCGCGATGGACGCGGGCAACATGCTCAAGCCCGCCCTCGCGCGCGGCGAGCTGCACGTCGTCGGCGCGACGACGATCGACGAGTACCGCAAGCACATCGAGAAGGACGCCGCACTCGAACGGCGCTTCCAGCCCGTCCTCATCCCGGAGCCGACCGTCGAGGAGACCGTGCAGATCCTCGAAGGACTGCGGGACGCGTACGAGGCCCACCACCAGGTCCGGTTCGCCGACGGCGCCCTCGCCGCGGCGGCGGAGCTCTCCGACCGGTACATCAGTGACCGCTTCCTGCCCGACAAGGCGATCGACCTGATGGACCAGGCGGGCGCGCGCGTACGACTGCGCAGCGCCGGCCGCTCCACCGAGGTCGTCGGCCGGGAGGACCGGCTCGCCAAGCTCCAGCGCGAGAAGGACCAGGCCGTGGCCGCCGAGCAGTTCGAGAGGGCCTCGGACCTGAAGCGGCAGATCGCCGATGTGGAGGGAGAGATCGCGGGCATCGAGGAGCGCCGCGAGGGCGTCGTCTCGGTCACCGCCGCCGACATCGCCGACATCGTCTCGCGCCGCACCGGCATCCCCGTCTCCCAGCTCACCGCCAGCGAGAAGGAGAAACTCCTCAAGCTGGAGGAGGAGATGCACGCCCGGATCGTCGGCCAGGACGAGGCGGTCACCGCGGTCTCCGAGGCCGTACGCCGCAACCGCGCCGGCATGGGCGACCCGAACCGCCCCGTCGGCTCGTTCCTCTTCCTCGGCCCCACGGGAGTCGGCAAGACCGAACTCGCCAAGACCCTCGCCGAACTGCTCTTCGGCGAGGACGACCGCATGATCCGGTTCGACATGAGCGAGTTCCAGGAGAAGCACACCGTCGCCCGGCTCGTCGGAGCACCTCCCGGATACGTCGGTTACGAGGAGGCCGGCCAGCTCACCGAGAAGGTGCGCCGCAACCCGTACAGCGTGGTCCTCTTCGACGAGGTGGAGAAGGCGCACCCCGACGTCTTCAACACGCTGCTCCAGATCCTCGACGACGGGCGGCTCACCGACGGACAGGGCCGCACGGTCGACTTCCGGCACTGCGTCGTCATCATGACGTCCAACATCGGCGCGCACCGGATCCTCGCCCACGAGGGCGACGCGGCCGAGCTCAAGGGCGAGCTGATGGAGGATCTGAGGGGCCGGTTCCTGCCCGAGTTCCTCAACCGCATCGACGACATCATCGTCTTCCACAGCCTCACCGAGAAGGACCTGTCGGAGATCGTCGACCACCTCCTGGACCGCAGCAAGCACCGGGTGCACGCCCAGGGCATGACCCTTGAGGTCACCGAGGCGGCGAAGAAGCTGCTCGTGGCCCACGGCTACCAGCCGGAGTTCGGCGCCCGCCCGCTGCGCCGCACGATCCAGACGGAGCTCGACAACCGCATCGCCTCCCTGCTGCTCGGCGGAGAGGCGGATCCGGGGGACACGATCGTCGCCGACGTGATCGACGACTCCCTCCACTGCACGATCCAGAAGGGCGACGGCGGCGGAGCCGGGACGACCCCCGAGGCCTCCGCGACGGCCGCCGCCACCGACGGCAAGGAGTGAGACCCATGGCCCCGCACCACAAGTCGAACAAACAGGTCGAGGGCGACCCCGACACCGGGCACAGCCGGGGCATGCCCCGCCGCCCGGACGAGGACGAACTCGCAGCGCGCCTGGAGGAGGACCGCGAGGAGGCCGGCCTGCCCCCGGACAGCGAGCGGCAGGCCGACTAGCCCGGTCCCGGTGGTGTCCTGCCGATCACACCGGATCGGCAGGACACCCCCCTAGTCCACGGGCAGCCGCTCCAGGGCGGCGGCCACATCGATGTGGCCCGCGATCTCACGGAGGGCGCGGGCCATCACCGATCCCGGCTCCCGCGCGATCGTCACCAGGCCCATCGGCACCGACCGGGCCGGCTCGACCAGCGGCACCGCCCGCATGCCGTGCGGCACGCCGAACACATGCAGCCAGGTGTGCGGCACGATGCTGGCCCACCGGCCCGTCCTGACATGGGCGAAGAGCGCGGCCACCGAGTCCGTCTCGACCCGGGGCGACGGCCGCACACCGGCCTCCGCGAACAGCTCGTCCAGGACCCGGCGCCCCTGCATCGCCTCCGTCAGCAGACACAGCGGCAGCCGCGCGGCCTCCGCCCAGGCCGCCGTCGCCCGGTCGACGGGGGTGTCGGCGGCGCCGGTGAGGAGCACGTACCGCTCCTCGTACAGCGGCACCGTCCGGAACTGCTCCCCGATACCCTCGTGGAGGTACGTGATCCCGGCGTCGATCTCGAAGTTCCGCAGCTGCCGGAGCATGTCCTCCGACTGGAGGTCCCCTATCACCTCGACCGTGACCAGCGGATGCGCCAGACAGAACGGCGCGGTCAGCAGGGCGACGGCGCCGGACGCCGTCGGCACCGAACCGATCCGCATCCGGCCGCTCAGCCCGGTACGGAGATGACCGACCTCGCTCTTGAGGGCGTCACGGTCGGCCAGGATCCGCTGCGCCCACACCACGATGCGCTCGCCCTCGGGCGTGAGGCCCTCGTACTTGCGGCCGCGCAGCACCAGCGGGACGTCGAGTTCCTCCTCCAGCTTGCGGATCGCCTCCGAGAGCGCGGGCTGGGAGACGTGGCAGGCCTGGGCGGCGCGGGCGAAATGGCGCTCGCGGGAGAGGGCCACCAGGTACTCGAGTTGACGGAACAGCACCCCATGGGTGTACCCGACGGGTCGGCGGAACACCAATCGCCCCACCGTGGCCCGTCGGCTCCCGGCACGGACGCGTCAGGCCACGGGCAAGGAACTCAGCCGCTCGTCGCCCGTGTACACGTTCATCGACGACCCGCGCAGGAAACCGACCAGGGTCAGCCCGCTCTCCGCCGCGAGGTCCACCGCGAGCGAGGACGGCGCCGAGACCGCCGCGAGCAGCGGGATCCCGGCCATCACCGCCTTCTGCACCAGCTCGAACGAGGCACGGCCGCTCACCATCAGGACCGACTCGCGCAGCGGCAGGAGTCCCTCGCGCAGCGCGTGGCCGACGACCTTGTCGACGGCGTTGTGCCGGCCGACGTCCTCCCGCAGGCACAGCAGCTCGCCCTCGGCGGTGAAGAGCCCGGCGGCGTGCAACCCGCCCGTGGTGTCGAAGACCCGCTGGGCCGCCCGCAGCCGGTCCGGCAGAGCCGCGAGGACGTCCGTCCCGATCCGCAGCGGGTCCTCGGCGACCGACCAGGCGGCCGTCGTGCGGACCGCGTCCAGACTGGCCTTGCCGCACAGACCGCACGAGGAGGTCGTGTAGAAGTTTCGTTCGAGGGACGCGTCGGGGGCGGCCACGCCGGGCACCAGACCGACGTCGACCACGTTGTACGTGTTGCCGCCGTCCGCCGTGGCCCCCGCGCAGTAGCGGATGCCGGCCACGTCCTCGGCGGAGTGCACCACGCCCTCGCTCACCAGGAAGCCGACCGCGAGGTCGAAGTCGTCGCCCGGGGTCCGCATGGTCACCGTCAGCGGGCGCCCGCCGACCCTGATCTCCATCGGCTCCTCGGCGGCCAGGGTGTCCGGGCGGTAGGAGGAGTCCCCCTCGCGCACGCGCAGGACGCGCCGCCGTACGGTCACTCGTCCCATGGTTCGTTCCTCTCCTCGGAGCACCGCTCCGACGGTGCTCGATCTGTGGCCCGGTCGTCCGGTCGTCCGGTCGTGCCCGGTCGGGGGCTGTCTACCGGTCGTGCCTGCTCGGGGGCTGTCCACGACTCTGTCACGGGGCCGGTGCCGGCATCGCCCCGGGCGACCGTTCGAGGCGGACGACGACTCCCTTCGAGGTCGGGCAGTTGCTGATGTCGGCGACGCTGTCCAGCGGCACCAGGACATTGGTCTCCGGGTAGTACGCCGCCGCCGAGCCGCGGCTCGCCGGGTACGCCACGACCCGGAAGCCCGCCGCACGGCGCTCCCGGCCGTCGTGCCAGACACTCACCAGGTCCACGGTGTCACGGTCGGCGAGTCCGAGGTCCGTCAGGTCGGCGGGGTTCACGAGGACGACCCGGCGGGCGTCGTGGATCCCCCGGTAGCGGTCGTTCGGCGCGTACCAGACGGTGTTCCACTGGTCGTGCGAGCGCAGGGTCTGCAGCAGCAGATGGCCCTCGGGTATGTGCGGCATCGTGAAGTCGTTGCGGGTGAAGACGGCCTTGCCGCTCGGGGTCGGGAAGACCCCCCGGTTCACCGGGTTGGGCAGCGTGAAGCCGCCGGGCACGGCCACCCGGGCGTTGAAGTCCTCGAAGCCGGGGACCACGCGGGAGATCCGGTCGCGGACCGTGCCGTAGTCCGCCTCGAACAGCTCCCAGGGGACGGCCGGCTCGTCGCCCAGCGTCCGGCGGGCCAGCCGGGCGATGATCGCTACCTCGCTGAGCAGGTGCGGGGAGGCCGGCGGCAGCTTCCCCCGGGAGGCGTGGACGTCGCTCATCGAGTCCTCCACGGTGACGAACTGCTCGCCGGTCGCCTGCACGTCCCGGTCGCTGCGGCCGAGCGTGGGCAGGATGAGGGCGGTGTCGCCGCAGACCGTGTGGGAGCGGTTGAGCTTGGTGGAGACGTGCGCGGTGAGCCGGCACTTCCGCATCGCGGCCTCGGTGACCTCGCTGTCGGGCGTGGCCCGGACGAAGTTGCCCGCGACGCCCAGGAAGACCTTGGCGCGGCCCTCGTCCATGGCGCGGATGCTGTTCACCGCGTCCAGACCGTGGTGGGCCGGCGGGGTGAAGCCGAACTCGGCCCCCAGGGCGTCGAGGAACTCCTGCGGCATCCGCTCCCACACCCCCATGGTGCGGTCGCCCTGGACGTTGCTGTGGCCGCGCACCGGGCACACGCCCGCGCCGGGCCTGCCGATGTTGCCCCGGGCGAGGAGGAAGTTCACCACCTCACGGATGGTCGGCACCCCGTGCTTGTGCTGGGTCAGCCCCATCGCCCAGCACACGATGATCCGCTCGCTGCTCAGGACCCGGTCGAACACCTCCTGGATCTCCTCACGGGACAGCCCCGTCGCGGCCAGGACGTCCTCCCAGGCGGTCTTGCGCGCGTGCTCGGCGAACTCCTCGAAGCCGGTCGTGTACGTACGGATGAACTCGTGGTCCAGTACGGTCCCGGGCGCGCCGTCCTCGGCCTCCAGGAGCAGCCGGTTCAGGGCCTGGAACAGGGCGAGGTCGCCGCCGGCACGGATGTGCAGGAACTGGTCGGCGATCGGTGTGCCGCGGCCGACGATCCCGCGGGCCTTCTGCGGGTGCTTGAAGCGCATCAGACCGGCCTCGGGCAGCGTGTTGACCGCCACGACCCGGCCGCCGTTGCGCTTGGTCTCCTCGAGCGCCGACAGCATCCTGGGGTGGTTGGTGCCCGGGTTCTGCCCCACGACGAAGATCAGGTCGGCGTGGTGGACGTCGTCGAGCGAGACACTGCCCTTGCCGATGCCGAGCGTCTCCGACATGGCGGATCCGCTGGACTCGTGACACATGTTGGAGCAGTCGGGGAGGTTGTTCGTGCCGTACGCGCGGGCGAAGAGCTGGAGCAGGAAGGCGGCCTCGTTGTTCAGCCGGCCCGACACGTAGAAGAGGGCCTCGTCGGGGGAGTCCAGGCCCCGCAGCTCGTCGGCGAGCAGCCCGAGCGCCTCGTCCCAGCCGATCGGCTCGTAGTGCGTCCCGCCGGGGCGCTTCACCATCGGCTCGGTCAGCCGCCCCTGCTGGTTCAGCCAGTAGTCGGACATGCCGTCGAGCTCGGCGATCGAGTGCTCGCGGAAGAACTCCCGGGTGACGCGGCGCGAGGTCGCCTCGTCGTTGATGTGCTTGGCGCCGTTCTCGCAGTACTCGTTCATGTGCCGCTTGCCCGGCGCGGGCTCGGGCCAGGCGCAGCCGGGGCAGTCGATGCCCTCGGGCTGGTTGATGTTCAGCAGCGTCAGCGCGGTCCGTCGCGGGGACGTCTGGCTCAGGGAGTACTCCAGCGCGTGCGTCACCGCGGGCAGACCCGTCGCCCAGGTCTTCGGCGGGGTGACCTTCAGGTCGTCGCTCGGATCGTCCTCGATGTGGCTGCTCATGACGGGTGCGCCTCGTCTTCTTCTGGGGCCCTTGTTTCGTGGCCCCGCGTTCAGGGGCTCGTGCGCTGAATATCCGCTTGTTCTCGGCAGGAAGTCAAAGAGGGGAATTCGATGAGCTGACAAGCGCCGCCTATTGATGCGATGCCGCAGGTCAGATGGGTTGGATTCGGTTTGATCGGCGCCACCGATCACGTAATGGAGAAACCCTCTTTGACTTCATCCAGGTATCCCTCGAAAGTGGTCGGCGGGTGAGAAATGCGCGACTGCCCCCGGGCAGAGGAAGAAGGCAGCCCCGTGTCCCGACCGCTCCTCGACAGGACCGCCCCGTCCCCGCTGACGGACCGCTTCGGCCGGGTCCACACGGACCTCCGGGTGTCGCTCACCGACCGCCGCAATCTGCGCTGCACGTACTGCATGCCCGCCGAGGGCCTCGACTGGCTGCCCCGGCCCGAGCTGCTCACCGAGGACGAGGTCGTCAGGCTCGTCCGGGTCGCCGCGACACGACTCGGCATCACCGAGGTACGGCTGACCGGCGGCGAACCGTTACGGCATCGGTCTGACGGCGGCCGCCTGCCCGAGGGCGGCAGGCGCGAGGTCACGGACGGCATACGACACGAAGCGAGGAAGCGACACATGACTGCGGCTCCCTTGAGCGGCTTCGGCGGCTCCTCGGCCTGCCCTTCGGGTGGCTCCGCGGCAGCTGCTTTTGTCGGCGCGTGCTGAACGGCCGGGAGGAGTCGGACGGCCGGGAGGGGTCGGG
>NZ_LIPQ01000440.1 GCF_001418135.1 Streptomyces aureus | reverse complement strand
TGTCCCCGCGCGGGGACACCGACGCCTGGGCGCTCGCCGTCCTCACCCCCGGCGCCGCCGCCGGGCTCACCGGCATCGGACTCGCCGTCACCCACGGGCCCGTGCGTCTCGCCGTCGGCGCGACCGGGGCCCTGCTGCTCACCGGCGCACTCCTTCTCGCCGTCCGGCGCGGCCCCTTCCGCGCACCCGACGGCGGCACCGTGCCCGCAGCCCGGCTCTGGACGGTCTGGCTCGTGGCGTACGCGGTCTGCGGCGACGGACTCCTCACCCAGGTCCTCAGCGGCGGCCCCGACGGCCCCTGGGACCTGGCCCCCGGACCGGTCCTCGCGCTCGCCCTCGCCGTCGCCCCCGCCGCCTGGTGCGCCCGGCTCTTCGCCCACCGGGCACGCCGCCGGATCGCCGACAGCCGGGGCCTCGCCGACTTCGCCGCCGGGACCCGCCCGCTGCTCCTCGGCACCGTGACCCTCCAACTCCTCGCCCTCACCCTGCTGCTCGGGCTGACCGGGTTCAGCTCCGGGGCCCTGGCCCTCGGCGCGCTCCTGCTGCTCGCCCGGCTCCTCACCGTCCACGGCTTCCCCGAGACGGCCGCGGCCGCCCTCGCCGCAGCCAGCGCCGCCGAGGCGCTCGCCCTCACGAGCGTCCTCGCCGCCCGCGTGCCCCTCCCCGGCCTCGACGCGCTCGCCGCCCCCGTGTGGGCCGTCGTCGACACCTGGGGCCCCGGGGCCGTACCCACCCTCGTCTGCGGCGCCGCCGCGCTCGGCCTGCTGGCCCACGCGACCGGCTCCCTTGCCCGGGCCTCGGCCCACGCCACCCCGTGAGAACCCGCCGCAACCCCCGTCGGAGGCCGGGCGACCACCGCACTCCCCACCCCGCCGAGCCTTCCGTCAGGAAACCTTCTCGCACCCGCGGAGCCGACGCCGCGGGCGCGCCCCGTCACCTCTCTGATCACCTCGCAAGGAGACCGAAGACCATGACCCCGCAACCCCAAGGAACGGCCGGTCGGCACGAAGGGGCCGCGCGATGAGGGTGCTACTGCTCGGAGCCAACGGCTTCATCGGCCGCTTCGTCGCCGACCGGCTCCTCGCCGACCCGGCGGTCCACCTCACCGCCCTCGGCCGGGGCGACGACGCCGACGTGCGCTTCGACCTCGCCTCCGGCAGCCCGGGCGCGCTGACCCGGTTCCTCGACGCCGTCCACCCCGGGGTCGTCGTCAACTGCGCCGGCGCCACCCGCGGCGGCGCCCGCGACCTGACCCGGCACAACACCGTCGCCGTCGCCACCGTCTGCGAGGCCCTGCGCCGCAGCGGCTGCGGCGCCCGGCTCGTCCAGGTCGGCTGCGCCTCGGAGTACGGGCCCAGCCAGCCAGGCTCCTCCACCGCCGAGGACGCCGTCCCCCGCCCCGGCGGCCCGTACGGGGTGTCGAAGCTGGCTGCGACCGAACTCGTCCTGGGCTCGGGCCTCGACGCCGTGGTCCTCCGCGTCTTCTCGCCCGTCGGCCCCGGCACCCCCGCCGGATCGCCGCTCGGCCGGCTCGCCGAGGCGATGCGCCGGGCCATGCAGGCCGGCGACGGCGAGCTCAAGCTCAGCGGCCTCGGCGTGCAGCGGGACTTCGTCGACGTACGGGACGTGGCGCGGGCCGTGCACGCGGCCTCGCTCTCCGCCGCCCAGGGCGTCGTCAACATCGGCACCGGCCGCGCGGTCCGGCTCCGGGACGCCGCCGCCGTCCTCGCCAGGGTCGCCGGCTACTCCGGCAACCTCCACGAGCTGGACGCCCCGCACGGCATGCCGCAGCGCCCGATGATCGGAGCCCCCCGCACCGAGGGGACCATCGCCGACCAGCTGGCCGCCGCCCCCTACCCGTACCCCGACGGCTGCGGCCCCTGGCAGCAGGCCGACGTCCGGACCGCCCGCGACCGGCTCGGCTGGCGGCCCCGGATCAACCTGGAGGAGTCGCTCGCCGACATCTGGATGGAGGCGGCGTGTCGCATCTGACCGCGACCGCGGGGGCGGTGAAGGAAGCCCTGGGGGTGGGCGTGCCCGGCTACGCCCACCCGCTGCTCGCCCCCGTCGAGTGGGGCGAGCTGACCCGCCCCGGGACCCCGCTGCACTGGGCGGTGCTCAATGTGGCGGAGGGTCCGGGCAGCCGTCCGGACCCGCACTGTCTGGAGGCGGCGGGGAGGCTCCGTAACGCCGGGGTCAGGGTCCTCGGGCACCTGGACGCCGCGTACGGCTCCCGGCCGTTCGGGGAGCTGGTCTCGGACGCCCACCGCTTCGTCGACTGGTACAAGGTCGACGGTTACTACCTGGACCGCTGCCCCGCGGACCGGGCGGACCTGGCCGGGGTGCGGCGGGTCACCGCGACCCTGGAGGCGGTCCTCGGCGGCGAGGCCCACCTCGTCCTCGGCCACGGCACCCATCCCCACCCGGGATACGCCGAGACCGCCGACCAGCTGGTGACCTTCTCGGGTGCCTGGGCGGACTACCGCTGGTCGCAGGTGGCCGAGTGGACGGCCGAGTACACGGAGGCGAAGTTCGTCCATCTCGTGCACGGCGTTCCGCGCACCCACCTGGACGAGGCCCTGCGGATCGCCCGCTGGCAGGGGGCCGGGACGATCTTCTTCACCGACCGCGCGGGGGGCCCGGGACAAAGTGCGCCATTCCACTCGCTGCCCGGCTACTGGGACGAAATCGTCTCGCGGATCGGACCAGGTGTCTCGGAATGAGAAGAGGCGTGGCAGTGTTACGGGGAGAACAACCGTACTGACATACCGACAACCGGAGTCCCCGTGTCGCTGCCACCCCTGGTCGAGCCGGCTGCCGAGCTCACCGTAGACGAGGTCCGCAGGTACTCCCGCCACCTGATCATCCCGGACGTCGGGATGGACGGGCAGAAGCGGCTGAAGAACGCCAAGGTGCTGTGTGTCGGTGCCGGCGGCCTCGGCTCGCCGGCGCTGATGTACCTGGCCGCCGCCGGCGTGGGCACGCTCGGCATCGTGGAGTTCGACGAGGTCGACGAGTCGAACCTCCAGCGCCAGATCATCCACAGCCAGGCCGACATCGGCCGCTCCAAGGCCGCGTCGGCGCGCGACAGCGTGCTCGGCATCAACCCGTACGTGAACGTGATCCTCCACGAAGAGCGGCTTGAGGCCGAGAACGTGATGGACATCTTCAGCCAGTACGACCTGATCGTCGACGGCACCGACAACTTCGCCACCCGTTACCTGGTGAACGACGCCTGCGTGCTGCTGAACAAGCCGTACGTCTGGGGTTCGATCTACCGCTTCGACGGTCAGGCGTCCGTCTTCTGGTCCGAGTACGGCCCCTGCTACCGCTGCCTCTACCCGGAGCCCCCGCCGCCGGGCATGGTCCCGTCCTGCGCCGAGGGCGGCGTCCTGGGCGTGCTGTGCGCGTCCATCGGCTCCATCCAGGTCACCGAGGCCATCAAGGTCCTCGCCGGCGTGGGCGACCCGCTGGTGGGCCGTCTGATGATCTACGACGCCCTGGAGATGCAGTACCGCCAGGTGAAGGTCCGCAAGGACCCCGGCTGCGCGGTCTGCGGCGAGAACCCGACCGTCACCGAGCTCATCGACTACGAGGCCTTCTGCGGCGTCGTGTCCGAGGAGGCCCAGGAGGCGGCGCTCGGCTCCACGATCACTCCGAAGCAGCTCAAGGAGTGGATCGACGACGGCGAGAACATCGACATCATCGACGTCCGCGAGCCGAACGAGTACGAGATCGTCTCGATCCCGGGCGCGCGTCTGATCCCGAAGAACGAGTTCCTGATGGGCACCGCCCTCCAGGACCTCCCGCAGGACAAGCGCATCGTCCTGCACTGCAAGACGGGTGTCCGCAGTGCGGAGGTCCTCGCGGTGCTGAAGTCCGCGGGCTTCGCCGACGCGGTGCACGTCGGCGGCGGCGTGATCGGCTGGGTCCACCAGATCGAGCCCGAGAAGCCGGTCTACTAGGCGGCCGAACGGAGGGGCCCGGATCTCGACACGAGATCCGGGCCCCTTCTCATGCCCCGACACGGGTCACGCCCCGCTACGAGCCGCCCCGCTGGAGCAGGTCTTGCCGTACGCGGGGACCCTGCCGTCCAGGAGGTACGCGTCGATCGTCGCCGTCGCGCACGACGACGTGCCGTACGCGCCGTGTCCCTCGCCCTCGTTGGTGACGAGGACCCCGACCCCGTCGCCGAGTTCCTTCGCCATCCTCTCCGCGCCCTCGTACGGGGTCGCCGGATCGCCCGTCGTGCCGACGACGAGGACCGGGGCGGCGCCCGGAGCGCTCGCCTCCGGGGTCGCCCGCTCGCCCCTCACCGGCCACTCGGCGCACCAGCCGGCCGTGTCCCAGGCGAGGAACTCGCCGAACACGGGGGAGAGCCGCCGGAATTCGGGGACCAGCGCCTTCGCCTCCGCCGCGGTCGGCCGTGCGCTGGAGTCGGCGCAGGAGATCGCCCGTTGCGAGTGCGTCTGGGTGGCGTAGTGGCCGTTCGCGTCACGGTCGTTGTAGTAGTCGGCGAGTTCGAGCAGGGCGCCTCCGCGGCCCTTCTCGGCGTCCGCGAGGGCCGCCGTCAGGAGGGGCCAGTTGGACTGCCCGTACAACGTCACCGCGATGCCCGTCAGGGCCAGGCCCTCGGTGAGCTTCCGCTCGCCGACGGTCAGCGGCGCGCGGTCGAGCTTCCGCAGCAGGCGCGCGATCCGCTCGGTCCCGTCCTCGGGGTCCTGGCCGGTGCTCTTCAGATAGTTGCCCAGGGCCCGTTGGAAGCCGATCGTCTGGTGGCGGGCGTGGCCCACGGTGTCGGCGGTCGGGTCGACGACCGCGTCGAGGACGAGCCGGCCCACGTTCCGCGGGAAGAGGTGCGCGTACGTGCCGCCGAGCTGTGTCCCGTACGAGATGCCGAAGTAGTGGAGCTTGTCGTCCCCGAGGACCCGCCGGATCAGGTCCAGGTCGCGGGCGGTGGCGGTGGTCGTGGTGTGCGGGAGGACCGTGGGCGAGCGGCGGGCGCAGCCGGTGGCGAAGGCGGCGTTGTCCTTCAGGTACGCGGCCTCCTCGGCGGCCGAGTCCGGGGTGAGGTCGACGGTGGCCTCGGCGGCGGCCTGTTCGGCGTCGGTCCGGCAGACGACACCGGAGCTGCGGCTGACGCCGCGCGGGTCGAAGCCCAC
>NZ_LIPQ01000044.1 GCF_001418135.1 Streptomyces aureus | reverse complement strand
GGCTGTCCAGTGGGCGGTGCCTTGTTGCCATCCGTCGTGGCGGTACCAGTGCAGGTCCCCGTTTGGCTTGATGCCGTAGATCCTGCCTTCGATGCCGCCGAAGACGGTGTCGTAGATGTTCCAGCCGCCGCTGATCTTGTTTCCTCCGGCGCCGGCTGTCCAGTGGGCGGTGCCCTGTTGCCATCCGTCGTGGCGGTACCAGTGCAGGTCCCCGTTGGGCTTGATGCCGTAGATCGTGCCCTCGCTGCCGGCGAAGACGGTGTCGTAGATGTTCCAGCCGCCGCTGATCTTGTTTCCTCCGGCGCCCGCAATCCAGTGGGCGGTGCCCTGTTGCCATCCGTCGTGGCGGTACCAGTGCAGGTCCCCGTTTGGCTTGATGCCGTAGATCGTGCCCCCGCTGCCGGCGAAGACGGTGTCGTAGATGTTCCAGCCGCCGCTGATCTTGATTCCCCCGGCGCCCGCTGTCCAGTGGGCGGTGCCGTGCTGCCATCCGTCGTGGCGGTACCAGTGCAGGTCCCCGCTGGGCTTGATGCCGTAGACCGAACAGCCCACGGGTCGGGCGACCATGAGGGGTTGCTGCTGAGCCGGCGCGACGGTGTACTCGATCTTGTAGGTGCCTTCGGGGGAATCCGGGCTATGTGCCCATTCGGTGGCTCCCAGCTGAAAATCCTGTGCGGGATGAAGAGTGGTCTCGAGTCTCGGGAGGACATCGTTGGCTGACAGGGAGTCATGCTCGTACCCACTGGCCGAGATGCTTATCGTCCCGTTGGGGGCGATTCGAACATTCGGGAAGACAAGCCCGAGCTGATAGTCGGTGTTGTCCTTCACCTCGTCGTGATCCCAGGTCTGCTGCTGACCGTTGACGATGAACTTCATATGCCATTCTGCGGACGACCCCGGCTCATCGGTGGTGTTGACGCTGGAGTCGATCACGCCGATCTTGTTGAGGGTCACTGTTGCATGGGTTATTGCCATGGCTACCACTCCCTGCGATCAGAGACCGCATGGCGATTGCACGCGTGCATGGCCGGGCGGTCGGGGGTGGCGCGTGACAGCTGGCGCGAGGAATTCCGTACCGCATGGCGCCGCCCCGCCAGGCACCCGGCACTCGTGTTGCCACTGGGTCCTTCCCCCCACCACCACCATGCGCTTGCCGGAAGCCTCCTGCAACGGCAGCCGCGGCGTGATATCGAGGAGGATTCGTCGACATGCGCCGGCTCTTCCTCCGGCCCGCGTCCCGCTGGCCTGCCGGACCTGCCGGGACGACGGGCGGCCCTTCGTCGACGACCTCCTCAGGGGCCGGCCGCAGAGTATGCCGCTGGTTGCTCGCAAGGAACACCCGCACCCCGGCGCCCCGTTACGCTGCGTCGATGCCGGCGGCCTACGGCCGACCGCGTTCGCCACCGATACCGCCGGCGTCCCGATCGCCGCACTCGAATCCGCGGCACCGCGCGCATGGTGGTGACACCCCGCTACCACGAGGTCTCGGCTCGCGCATTTCCGCGGCACGACGATAATTGAAGGAGAGTCCCCTGCCGCTTGGTCGGCGCTCGGGCGCTCTCCGCGGGGGCAGGTCATACGAGTGGCTGCACAGCGTCGCCCCTGACTTCCATGGCATCCGATGTCCTCACGCACGAGCGATGTCGCCACGCCGGAACGGCGCCGAGCGCAGATGCCATCCGAAGGGCCTCACCGGCTCGTTGCCTCTGGCGATCGACAGGCGCGGACGCGGTTCGGAAAGGTTATGTGATGTCAGATCGCATCCTGTATTACGGCGCGTCCAGGGGGCGTGGGCTCATCGGCAGTGTCGACAGCAACAACGTCCTCAAGGATGTGACGGTCTTCCCGGACGGCTCGTTCGCCAAGGACTGGACGCAGATCACGGCGCTGAGTGGTGACCGGATTCTGTATTACAGCGCGTCCAGGGGGCGTGGGCTCATCGGCACCATCAACAGCAACAACGTCCTCCAGGACGTCACCGTCATCCCGGACGGCTCCTTCGCCAAGGACTGGCAGGAGATCACCTTTCTGCGTCCGCCAGGTAGGCTTTCACACCCGTGGGCCTTCCTGCTGGTCCAGTTCAGTGACGCCACGACCCCGACTCCCTTCACTCGTCAACGCTTTGAAGAGATGTGCACGACCGCGGGCGCGGGCAAGTTCAACCTGGTCGACTTCTACCGGGACATGTCCCACGGGAACCTCGACCTCAGCACCTCACGCGTGCTCGGCTGGCACCGGCTCGCCCAGAAGGAATCCGACTACGTAGGGTCAGGTGGCAACCCGCAGGGACGCAGGGACCTGATCACCTGGGCGCGCCAGGCCGCGCTCAACGCGGGCGAGAATCTGGCTCCCTATGCGAACCGGATCTTCGTCGTCACCCATCCCCCCACGGACCTCTTCGGCATGCCGGAGGGCGCGGTTTCCGGCGACGGCAGGGATTCGCAGGGGATGACATCGCTTGCCCCGAGTCTTGTCGCACACGAGATGGGGCATGTCCACGGTCTCGACCACTCCTGGGGCGGAGGTTACGAGTACGGGGACCACTGGGACGTCATGAGCAACCGCACCCCCTACATGGCGCCGCATCCGGTTCATACGGAGCTGGACAGCGCCGGGCGGCCGATCTGGCGGATCGGTCCCGGTCTGAACGCCGCCTCCATGTGGGGCAAGGGCTGGCTCGACATGACGCGCGTGTGGCAGGCGGGAGGAACGGAATCCGACACGCTCGTCGACCTGCGACCGCTCCACCGACATGACCTCCCCGGCCACCTCTGCGCGCGCGTCGGCCCGTACTTCTTCGAGTTCCGTGTCAAGGAACGCTGGGACGCGGCGATTCCGGAGCCCTGCGTTCTGGTGCACGAGCTCACCTACAGCCGGTCGTTCCTCCTCACCGCGACCGAGAGCGGCGGCCGGCAGGACCTCCGGGAGGGTGACGAGTTCCTCCGCGGGGACCCCGACGATCCGACGGGGTCGGCTCCTCTGGTTCGGGTGAAGGTGCTGGACATCGACGCCGCCGCGCGGACGGCGCGGCTCAGTGTGACGCAGCGGCCGGATCTCCGGTTCATGGCCGGACCCGAGACACGGCTCTTCGGGGCGGATGGCGTCGACGGTGGGCTGATCGTCATCTCCGGGAAGGTCGTGGACGTACCACCCGGCTCACCGCTCTCCGCCACGATCGAGGAGATCGCTCAGCAGCTCCAGGAGACAGGGGTCACCCCCACCTCGGACGGCGACGGCTATCTGCACCGGGACCTCCTGCGCGCCATCGCTTCCTTGACGGACCTCGTCTCACGGATGGAGTCGCCGTGTGTGCCCCATGACCCGGTGCGGACCGACGAGGTCCCGGCGTCCTCGTCCGCCGCGGCGCACGCGGGCAGCGACTGAGGCTTCCTGAACACGATGCGCGGACCCGCGGCTGCCCTGCTGAACCTGATGACCGGTCAGACAGTCGTCATTCGGTCAGCAGCAGTCCTCGGCTCGTCCGAGACGGAGGTCGGCCGGGCGGTGGGACGCCCAGCCGACCACGTGCGGAACGCCTGACGGCGGCCTCTTTCCGGGTCCGCTCGATCTTCCTGGGCTTCTTGGTGTGCGACGCCGCTGTCGGTTCCCCGGATCGGCTTCGCCGAACCGTCGGCGGGCCGGGCCCGCCCTGATCCGCCCCCGTCAGCCGAGGGGACGCCGGCGGAGCGTCGGCTCGCGCAGGGACGGCGGGGCGAAGCCCGCGTCCCGGGACGACAGGGTGGTGCCTGGGGGAACGATCTTGTCGATCTCGTCCAGGACGTCCGCCGGCAGAGGCCTGTCGGCCGCGCCGAGCTGGGACTCCAGCTGCTCCAGGGTGCGCGGGCCGATGATCGGGGCGGTGACCGCCGGGTGGGCGAGGACGAAGCCGAGGGCCAGTTCGATCAGGGTGAGGTCCGACTGCTCGGCCAGGACCGCGAGCGCCTCGACCGCCTCCAGTTTGGCCGCGTTCTCCGCGCTGCCGATCTCGAAGCGGCCCGGCTGGCGGGCCGCCCGGCTCGACTCCGGCTGCGGCCCGCCTGCCCGATAGCGGCCGGTCAGCCAGCCGCCGGCCAGCGGGCTCCAGGGGACCACCGCCAAGCCGTACCGCTGGGCCACCGGCAGCACCTCGGCCTCCACGCCGCGCGCCAGGATCGAGTACGGCGGCTGCTCGGCCACCACCCGCTCACGGCCCCGCCTCTCCGCGATCCACTGCCCCTCGACGATCCACGACGGGGGGAACGTGGACGTGCCGAGATAGCGGACCTTGCCCTGGCGGACCAGATCGGTCAGTGCGCCGAGCGTCTCGTCGAAGTCCGTGTCCTCCTCCGGCCGGTGCACCTGGTAGAGGTCGATGTGGTCGGTGCCGAGACGCCGCAGGCTGTCCTCGACGGCACGGTGGATCCACCGGCGCGAGTTGCCGAACCGGTTGACGTCGTCCCCCATGCGGCCGTGGAACTTGGTGGCCAGGAAGACGTCGTCCCGGCGACCGGCGAGGGCCTTGCCGACGATCACCTCCGACTCGCCCTGCGCGTACACGTCCGCCGTGTCGACGATGTTGATCCCGGCGTCCAGGGCGCGGTGGATGATGCGGACCCCGTCCTCGTGGTCCGGGTTGCCCCGGGCGCCGAAGTTCATCGCGCCGAGGGCGAGCGCGCTCACCTGCACGCCGGTGCGGCCGAAGGGCCGGTACGGGATGGTCATGAGGTTCCTTCCGTGGGGATGGGCGTGGGGACGGCTGTGGGAATGGGCGTGGGGGCGGCCGTGGCCGTGGAGACGGGCCGTCGTCCGGGTGCCGTCCCGGATTCCGCGACCCGGTCGACGCTCGCCGCCCCGCCGGCGGCGCGGAACGCGTCCCACAGCCTTCGGTACGGGCCGTGCGCCGCGAGCAGTTCCTGATGCGTGCCGGCCTCGGCGACCGTGCCGTCCCGCAGCACGATCACCCGGTCCGCGCGGGCGGCGGTGGTCAGCCGGTGCGCCACGACGAGCGTGGTGCGCCGCCGGGTGAGCGCCGCCGTCGCCGCGGCCACCCGGCGTTCGCCGGCCAGGTCGAGCGAGGCGGTGGCCTCGTCGAGCAACAGGACGTCCGGGTCGACGAGTTCGGCCCGGGCCAGCGCCAGCAACTGCCGCTGGCCCGCGGACAGGCCCCGGCCGCGCTCGCCGACCTCGGTCAGATAACCGTGCGGCAGCCCGGCCACCATCGCGTGCGCGCCGACGGCCCGCGCGGCGGCCTCCACCTCCGCGTCGGTGGCGTCGTCACGGCCGTACGCGATCGCGTCCCGCACGGTCGTGCCCAGCAGGTACGTCTCCTGCGGGACGACCCCGAGCCGGCGCCGGTACCCCGCCGGATCCAGGGCGCGCAGGTCGGTGCCGTCGATCCGTACGGTCCCGGCGGTCGGGTCGTAGAAGCGGGCGACGAGCTTGACGATCGTCGACTTGCCCGCGCCGGTCGTCCCGACCAGGGCCACCGTCTCCCCGGCGGCGACCCGCAGGCTGACCTCGTGGAGCACCTCACGCCCGCCGTCCCGGTAGCCGAACGACACCCGGTCGAACTCGATCTCGCCGCGCAGCTCGCGCACCGGCACCGGGCGCTCGGCGACCGGTGTGCCGACCGGCTCGCGCATCAGCGTGCGTAGCCTGCCCAGGCCCACGACCGCCTGCTGGTAGCCGTCGAACGCCTGGGACAGCTGCTGGATCGGCGAGAAGAACAACTCGATGTAGAGCAGGAACGCGATCAGGACACCGGCGGTGAGCCGGCCGTCGCGCACCTGCCCGGCGCCGATCACCAGGACCATGGCGGTCGCCGCCGTGCTGAGGAACTCGACGAACGGGAAGAACGTCGCCATCAGCCGCTGCGCCCGCAGCCTGGAGTCGCGGAACGCCCAGGCCAGGCGGGCGAAGTCGCGGGCGTTGCGCGCCTCGCGGCCGAAGGCCTGGGTGACCCGGATCAGGGGCACGCTCTCCTGGAGGGAGGCGTTGACCGCGCTGACCCGCTCCCGCGCGTCGAGGTACGCGGGCAGCGATCGCGCCCGGAACACCGCCGTGGCGGCGACGAGGACCGGCAGGGCGAGGAGCAGGGTGACGGCGAGCTCCGCGTCGATGACGAGCAGGGCGGCGAGCACACCGAGCATCGTCAGCAGGGAGACCACGAAGGTCACCAGACCCGTCTGCAGGAACGCCGACAGCGCGTCCACGTCCGTGGTCATCCGGGTCATGATCCGGCCGCCCTGCTCGCGCTCGTAGTAGTCCAGACCGAGCCGCTGCAACTGGGCGTACGTCCGCACCCGCAGCGTGTGCAGCAGACGCTCGCCGGTGCGGCCGGTCACCCGCACCTGGGCGACGTTCACCAGCCAGCCGAGCAGCACGACCACCGCCGCGACGGCCGAGGTCGCCAGCAGCACCGCCGGGGCGGACCGGCTGACGCCGCTGTCGACGCCGTGCCGCACCAGGACCGGTACGGCGAGCTGCGCGAGTGCGTCCGCGCCGACCAGCGCGAGACCGCCGAGCAGCGGCAGCCGGAAGGGCCGTACGAGCGTGCGCAGTCCGAAGTCCGGGTCCCAGGCGCGGGCCTGCTCGGGCGAGACCTTCGGATCCACGTCCACGCGCGGCAACGCCGCCAGCCGCTCCCGGAGTTCCTCGCCGGCCGGGGCGCCGCCGAGCAGCCCTCCGCCCGGCCCCGCGCGGCCCGGCCCGGACGTCGCGGCGGCCTGCGCGTAGGCGGCGGCGACCCGCGCGCCGACGTCCGGACCGGCCGACGGGGCGTCCGGGGCGGGGCGCCACAGCTCCTCGGTGACACCGCGCGGCCGCGGCGGCTCCGCGGCCGACGCCTCGTCCACGCCGAGTTCGCCGGGCTGCTCATCGGGAGACAGCAGCGACCGGTACAGCGCGCTGCGCTCCCGGAGTTCGTCGGGCGTGCCGATGTCGACGACCCGGCCGCGGTCCAGGACGGCGACCCGGTCGGCCAGTTCGAGGGTGGACGCCCGGTGGGCGATGACCAACGTGGTGCGCTGCCGCGCCACGTGGTGCAGGCCGGCGTGGATGGCCGCCTCGACCTGGGCGTCGATGGCGGAGGTCGCGTCGTCCAGCACCAGGACGGCGGGGTCGGGCAGGATCGCCCGGGCCAGCGCGATGCGCTGGCGCTGCCCGCCGGACAGGGTGAGGCCCTGCTCGCCGATCACGGTGTCGTAGCCGTCCGGCAGGGCGCTGACGAACGCGTCGGCCTGCGCCAGCCGCGCCGCGCGGCGGATCTCCGCCGGCCCGGCGTCGGGACGCCCGTAGGCGATGTTCGCCGCGATGGTGCCGGACAGCAGGTGCGGCTCCTCGAAGACGAAGCCGATCCGGGCACGCAGTTCGGCGAGTCGCAGTCCGCGGACGTCGACGCCGCCGACCCGTACCGCCCCGGCGGCCGGGTCGAAGAACCGGGGCAGCAGCGCCGCCGCCGTGGACTTGCCCGACCCGGCCGTACCGACCAGGGCCAGCGTCTCCCCGGGTTCCACCCTCAGGGTGAACCCGTCGAGCAGCGGAGCGGCCGTGGCGTCGTGGCCGAACACCACACCGTCCCACTCCAGGGCCGGCGCCCCGTCCGGCACGGTGACGGCGTCCGGGGCGTCGGTGATCTCGGGAGCCGTGTCGACGATGTCGAGCACCCTCTCCACCCCGGCGCGTGCCTGCGGCCAGACGGTGAGCAGCATGGCCACCTGGCGCACGGGCGTCACGAACGAGCCGAGGTAGGCGTTGAACGCGACGAAGGTGCCCAGGGAGATGCTGCCGCGCAGCGCCAGCCAGCCGCCCAGCGCGAGCACGGCGACCTGCCCGAGTGCCGGCACGGCCTGGAGCGCCGGGTTGTACCTGCTGGTGAGCCGGGCGACCCGGAACCGCGAGGAGAACAGCCCGCGCGACCGCCGCTCCAGCTCCTCCAGTTCACGCTCCTCCTGTCCGAACCCCTTGACCACGCGGACGCCCGCGACCGCCGCCTCCACGGTCGACGCGACCTCGGCCGCCTCCTGCTGCGCGTGCCAGTTGGCCGGGAAGAGGTGGCGGCGGCTGCGGTACGCGATCAGCCACAGCACCGGGCCGACGACGAGGGCGACCAGGGTCAGCAGCGGCGTCAGCGCGAACATCAGCGCCACCGACAGGACGAACATCAGCGCGTTGCCGAACATGTTCGGCAGGAACTGCAGCAGCATCTGGACGAGCGTCACGTCGGAGACGGCCCGGCTGACGACCTGGCCGGTGTGCAGCTCGTCCTGCTGGCGGCCGCCGAGCCGCAGCAGCGCGGCGAAGGCGTCGTTGCGCAGCGCGTACTGCACTCCGAGGGACACCCGGCCGGAGCAGTACCGGCGCAGGAAACTCGCCCCGAACCGCAGCGCGCCGAGACCGAGCAGCAGCACCACCCAGGGGGTCAGCGCGGCCGAGGGGGACGCCACCCCGTCCACGACATGGCGCAGGACCAGCGGCAGTACGGCCGTGGCCACCGCGGCGACGAGCGCGGCGCCGTACGCCCAGGCCAGGTCGGAGCGGTGGGCCAGGCAGTACCGGACCAGCCGGCGCACCCAGCCCGCGCCGGCCGGTCCGGGTGGCGCCGGGGACGTACGGTCCGCGGTGCGACAAGGTGCGACCGTCACGCGGACGCTCCGAGGGCCTGCGGCGTCGCGCGCGAGTCGGCGGGGCGCGGCAGTCCGTAGTGGTCGCGCAGCGTGCCGCCGGTGTACTCGGTGCGGAACCTGCCGCGCTCCTGGAGGATCGGCACCACCTTGTCGACGAAGGCCTCCAGACCGGACGGCAGGACCGGCGGCATGATGTTGAACCCGTCCGCGGCGCCGCCGTCGAACCACTCCTCGATCGCGTCGGCCACCTGCACCGGGGTGCCGGTGAACGTGCGGTGCCCGCGGCCGCCGCCGAGCCGGCCGATCAGCTGACGCACAGTCAACTTCTGCCGCCGGGCCAGCTCCACGATCAGCGTGTACCGGCTCTTGGAGCCTTCGATCTCGTCCTCGGACGGCAGGTCGTCCGGGAGTGGCCCGTCCAGGTCCAGCGCGCCCGGTTCGATCCGGAACAGCCGGGCGAGCTGCCGCTTGGCGAACTCCGGGCTGATCAGCCGGTCCAGCTCGCGGTCCAGCTCCTCCGCCTCCGCCTCGCTGTCACCGACGACCGGCACGATCCCGGGCAGGATCTTGATGGCCCCCGGATCGCGGCCGTGCGCCACGGCCCGCTTCTTCAGATCGACGTAGAACGCCTGTGCCTCTTCGAGGGTCTGCTGCGCGGTGAAGACCGCCTCCGCCCACCGCGCCGCGAACGCCTTGCCGTCCTCCGACGAACCGGCCTGCACGAGCAGCGGGTGACCCTGCGGCGAGCGGGGCACATTCAGCGGTCCGGCGACCCGGAAGAACCGCCCGGCGTGATCGATCCCGCGGACCTTCGCGGAGTCGGCGTGGACACCGGCGTCCTTGTCGGCCACGATCGCGTCGTCCGTCCAGCTGTCCCACAGCCTGGTGGACACCTCGAGGAACTCGTCGGCGCGCTCGTACCGCTCCTTGTGCGGGGGCGTGTCGTCCAGGCCGAAGTTGCGGGCCGCGTCCGCTCCGGCGGTCGTGACGATGTTCCATCCGGCCCGCCCGCCGGACACGTGGTCGAGGGAGGCGAACCGGCGGGCCAGGTTGTACGGCTCGTTGTACGACGTCGAGGCGGTCGCGATCAGACCGATGTGCTCGGTCACCCCGGCCAGCGCCGTCAGCAGCACCGTCGGTTCCAGCCGCCCGCCGGGCCGGCGGGCGGGATCGCCCATCAGCCCCGGGCTGTCGGCGAGGAACAGCGAGTCCAGTCTGCCCCGTTCGGCGATCCGGGCGAGGTTGCGGTAGTGCTCGACGTCCCAGGAGGCGTACGGGTCCGACTCCGGCAGCCGCCAGGCGGCCTCGTGGTGGCCGACGCCCATCAGGAAGGCGTTCAGATGGAGCTTCTCGGCGCGCTTGCTCATGACGGTTCCTCCGTGTCCTTCGTACGGTCGTCGGGGAGGGCGCCCAGCGCGCCCAGCAGGGTGGTGCGGTGCCGCTGGAACAGCGGGTCGCCCGGGTCGCGATCGGCCGGCAGGTCGATGCGCAGGTCCAGGACGAAGTCGCCGTCGTCGAGGACCAGCACCCGGTCGGCCAGGGTCACCGCCTCGTCCACGTCATGGGTCACCAGCAGCACGGCGGGCCGGTGCCGCTCGTACAGTCGGCGCAGCAGCCGGTGCATCCGGATACGGGTCAGCGCGTCGAGGGAGCCGAACGGCTCGTCGGCGAGCAGCAGTTCGGGCTCGCTCACCAGCGACCGAGCCAGCGCGGCCCGCTGCTGCTCGCCACCGGACAGCTCATGCGGCCAGGCCGACGCCCGGCCGCCCAGGCTGACCTCGTCGAGGGCGGCACGGCCGCGCTCCCTGGCGTCGTCGCCGGGCAGACCGAGCACCACGTTGTCGAGGATCCTCAGCCACGGCAGCAGCCGCGAGTCCTGGAAGACCAGCGAGACCCGCCGCGGCACCAGGATCTCGCCCGTGCCGACGGTGGTGTGGTCCAGTCCCGCCACCGCGCGCAGCAGGGTGCTCTTGCCCGAGCCGCTGCGCCCGAGGAGCGCCGTGAACTCGCCGCGGGCGAGGGTCAGATCGACGTTCCGGAGCACCTGGCGGTCACCGAAGGACCGGGTGAGGCCGTTGACGCGGACGGCGGCGGACTCCACCGCCTCGGCGACCGGGCCGCCGTCGCTCAGGCGGTGATCGTACGTCGCCACGACAGCACCCTCCCCTCCACCAGGCGGACAAGGGCGTCGGAGGCGAAGCCGAAGGTGCCGTACAGCACCAGACCGACGAGGATGATCCCGGACTGGGCGTACTGCTGGGCCTGGAACATCATGTAGCCGATGCCCGAGGTGGCGTTGATCTGCTCGACCACGATCAGACCGAGCCAGGCCGCGGTCACCGCCAGCCGCAGCCCCGTGAAGAAGCCCGGGAGCGCGGCCGGCAGCACGACCTTGCGCAGGAACACCCAGCGTGACAGCCGCTGTGCCTCGGCGAGTTCGACGTAGCGGGCGTCGATGGAGACCAGCGCGGCGTGGGTGTTGATGTAGATGCCGACCGTCACACCGAGCGCGATGACGACCACCTTCATCGTCTCGCCGATGCCCAGCCACAGGATCAGCAGCGGAAGCAGCGCGAGGTTGGGGATCGAGCGTTTGACCTGCAGCGTGCCGTCCACGACCGCGTCACCGACGCGGGAGAGCCCGGACGCCAGCGCGAGCACCACGCCGGCCGCGACGCCGATGAGCAGACCGAGCAGGGCACGCGACAGCGAGGCCTGCACGCTCTCCTGCAGACGCCCGCTCACCCACAGCTCCTGGGCGGAGGTCACGACCGAGGCGGGCGACGACAGCTTGCGCGGGTCCAGCCAGCCGGCCGCCGAGGCGCCCCACCAGGCGAGGACGAGCAGCAGCGGGCCGAGGAGCCGGCCGAACGGGATCGACTTGCCGCGCCCGAGGCGGCGCTGGATCGCCGGCACCAGACCGGCGGCCGCCGACGTGTCCGGTGTTCTCGCGTCCGCCGGCGGTGTGGAGGCCGGGGGCGCCGAGGACGGCGGTGCCTTCTCCGGCCCGCCGGTCACGGTGGCCGTGCCACCGCCCGTTCGGGAGGTCAGGTCGAGGTTCATCGGGGCTCCTGAGGTCGGGGGAGGAGGGAGCGGAACGAACTGGCGTGGAAGACGAGGGGGTCCACGTCCCGGTCGAGGCGCAGGTCGTGGACGCGCAGGACGACGATGTCGTGATCACCGGCCCGGATCTCGTCGTCGACCGAGCAGGTGAACCAGGCGGCGGCGCCGTCCAGCAGCACCGCGCCGTCCTCGTCCGCCTGCCACGAGGCCCCGGCGAAACGCTCGCCGGCCGGACCGGCGAGCCGCCGGCACAGCGCTCCCTGGTCAACGCCGAGCACGCTGACGCCCAGGCGGCCGGCTCGGCGCAGCACCGGCCAGGTGCCGGAGGTGTGCGCCACGCAGACGGAGACCAGCGGTGGCGCGAGGGACACGGTCGTGAACGAGCTGGCGGCCAGCCCGACCGGCTCGCCGTCGACCAGGGCGGCGATCGCCGTGACGCCGGTGGGGAACGCGCCGTACACGGCGCGCAGGGAGACGGCGTCGTGCAGGACGGCGGTCATGCGGGGGCCTCCGAGGAGTGGGCGGCGGACAGCCGCCGCGGGGCTGATCCGGCGGGGGACGCGGCCGGCTCCGCCAGGAGCGGGAGCAGGGCGTCGCCGACGCGGGCGATCTCCTGCCGGTACGGGGTGTCCGACAGCACGAAGTGGGTCACGCCGAGCTCGCGGTACCGGTGCAGCGCGTCGGCGACCTCCCGCGCGGAGCCGACCAGCCAGGTCGTACCGGCGCCGCCGCCTCCGTAGCGGCCGGGGGCCGTGTAGAGGCAGCTGTCCAGGACGTCGCCCCGGTCCGCCAGGTCGAGCAGCCGTCGCTGGCCGGTGGCCGTGCCGCGCCGGAACGCCTCCTGGGCGCGCGGATCCTGCCGCGCCATGCGGGCGACCTTCTCCTCCGCCGCGCGCCACGCCTCTTCGGTGGTGTCCCGCACGAGGGTCGTCACGCGCAGCCCGAACTCCAGCGGCCGGTGTCTGCGCCCGACCTCGTCGGACAGCGTCCGCAGCCGGTCGACGCGTTCGGCCACGCCGTCCAGCGGCTCGCCCCAGAACAGCTGGACGTCGGCCTCCCGCGCGGCGACCCGCTCGGCGGCCGGGCTCGCGCCGCCGAAGTACAGCCGGGGGTGCCGGCCCTCCTCGGCGCGCCAGGGACGCGGCCGGACCGTGGAGTTCTCCACCCGGTAGTGCTCTCCCCGGAACGTCACCTCCTCGTCCCTCCACAGGCGGCGCACCAGCCGGAGGAACTCCAGGGTGCGCTCGTAGCGGCGGGCGGGGTCGAACTCGCCGTCGCCGTAGGACGCGGCGTCGTCGAGGCCGCTGACGATGTTGACCAGGACCCTGCCTTCGCTGAGCCGGTCGAGGGTGGCCGCGGCGGAGGCGAAGTTCGCCGGGTGCCAGTAGCCGGGCCGGATGGCGATGAGCGGCTTGAACGTCGTCGTACGGGCGACGAGGGAGGCCGCGACCGTGAAGGTGTCCGGACGGCCCCAGCCGGTGCCGAGGAGCGCCCCGGCCCAGCCGTGGTCCTCGACGGCGCGGGCCAGCTCCGTGGAGTGGTCCAGCGTGCCCCAGCCCTCGACGGTGTCGTCGCCGCGATGCCCGGGCTCGACGGTGTTCGGGATGTACCAGAGGTGTTCGCCCATCTCAGGCCTGCCCTCGGTACGCGGCGGGCGCGGCCTCCGCCGCGACCTTCTCGAACCGCCGGTCGAACAGCACGCTGACGTCGGACTTCTTCACGAAGCCGGCACCGGACATGAGATCGGCGATCGACTGCTCCCAGGCGATCGAGGAGTCCCAGTTCGTGGGATACAGCGGCTTGCTGCGGGCCTTGACGATCCGTTCGCCGTCCTCGCGGCTGACGCCCTGATCCTTGACGTAGTACGACTCGATCCACTGCTCAGGGTTCTCCCAGGACCAGTTGTTGCCCCGGACCCAGATCGGGATGAACGCCCGGATCGCCGCCGCCTTGCGTTCGTCGGCGAGCACCGACGTGGGCGCCCACAGCAGGCTCAGGAGGTCCTGTACGTCGGTGGGCAGGGTGCGTGCGCCGTCCTTCGCGTACTGCTTCAGGTACTTCGTCAGCGACGGCTCGGTCAGCGGGGCGAGGTCGACCTGGTCGCCCTGGAGAGCGGTCAGGAACTGGGCGCTGGGCAGCGGCACCAGGGTCACGTCCTTGTGGGAGATGCCGTTCTCGTTCAGCCACTTGAGGATCGTGACGCCCTGCGCCTGGCCCTGGGAGAAGGCGATCCGCTTGCCGACGACGTCCTTCGCCGTCCGGATGTCGCTGCCCGGCCGGGTGGTGGGGATGTAGGTGACCGCGGTGTTGTGCGCGACGGCGACGATCTTGGCGTCGAAGCCGATGTCGTGCGCCTGGATCGGCGGCATCCCGGCGTTGCTCGCCAGGTCGACCGCGCCCGCCCGGAAGCCCTGGATGGTCTCGGGGCCGCCGTTGAGCCGGACCCACTCGACGGAGAACGGCAGCGGACCGAGCGAGGGTTCCGCGGCGAGCTGCGCCTGCGTCGTGGCCGTTCCGATCCTGAGGGTGGTCTTCTTGTCGGGCGCGACGGTCGGCAGCGCGCCGAGCTGCGTGGAGCCGGCCTGATCGGGGGAGGCGCAGCCCGCGAGTGCCAGCAGCGCGCCGCCCCCCAGGGCGAGGAATCCCCGGCGGTTCAGGGGTCTTGAGGTGTGCAGGGACATGGCGATACGGGGCCTTTCACGTGCCGGCGAGGGAGGGGC
>NZ_LIPQ01000439.1 GCF_001418135.1 Streptomyces aureus | reverse complement strand
GGGGTGGCCGGGGGCAGCGGCGGGGGGGGGTTCGGGCTCGGGATGCCGGTGCCGGCCCCGGCTCCCCGGCGGGCGGCCGGGCCCGGGTCGGACGGGGTGGGCGTGGGGGTGGGCGTGGGCTCGGTCCTGGGGATCAGCGGCGGGATCACCTCGGTTCCCGGGGCGGCGGCGAGGTGCAGATAGGTGTTGAGGTAGTCGCCCTTGACGCCCCGCAGCACCTCGTCGGTGAAGGGGTACGTGAGCAGCACCTGGAGCGATTCGGGCAGGTCGGCACCGGCGTCCGCGAGTGCCGTGAGGGTGGGCGCGAGGGCCTTGAGATCGGCGACCATGTCCTTCTTGCTCGCGTCGATGGTGGTGACGGCGACCCCGGACAGGGTGTCCAGGGCGCGCAGCATGGTCAGCAGGGAACCCCGTTGGTTCTCCAGCGTCTTGAGGCCGGGAGAGAGTCCGGTGAGGACCGTGTCGACGTCCTTCTTGCGGCCGGCGAGGGTGGCGGAGAGCCGGTTGAGGCCGTCGAGGGCGCGGGTGATGTCGCCGCGATGGGCGTCCAGGGTCGTCACGAGGGTGTTGACCCGTCTGAGCATCGCGCGGACCTCGGGTTCGCGTCCGCCGAGCGCCGCGTTGAGTTCGCGGGTGATGGTCTTGAGCTGGTTGACGCCGCCGCCGTTGAGGAGCAGGGACAGGGCGCCGAACACCTCCTCGACCTCGGTGTTGCGGCTTGTGCGGGCGAGCGGGATGACGCTGCCGTCGGTGAGCCGTCCGCCGTTGTCCTTCGGCGGGGCGACGAGCTGGATGTACTTCTCGCCCAGGAGGCTCGACTGCTCCAGGCGGGCGCCCGCGTCGGCGGGCAGCCGGACGTCGCCGTTGATCTTCAGGGTGACGCGGGCGGACCAGGTGTCGGTACGGAGCTCGATGGCGGTGACGCGGCCGACGGCGACGTCGTTGACCTTCACCGCCGACTGCGGCACGAGACTGAGGACGTCGTCGAGTTCGGCGGTGACCGTGTAGGGGTGGGAGCCGAGGTCGGCGCCGCCGGGCAGCGGCAGGTCCTCGATGCCGTCGAAGCGGAAGGGGTTGCCGGGGAGCCCGCCGAGGACGACGGCGAGGCCGAGGCCGACCGCGATCACACCGGCCGCGCCCGGCGGCGCCGACCTCGGCTCCCACCCCTACAC
>NZ_LIPQ01000438.1 GCF_001418135.1 Streptomyces aureus | reverse complement strand
GGTTGAGGCATTTTTGCGTTCAGCTACTTTCAGCCAAAGATTGATGCGTGCATGACATTTCAAGCAGGCTGTGACACGCTCCGTGGCGCACTCCGAATCCGGGCCGGCTGTCCCGAGCCGCTTGGGTTCCCCCCACCCACAAGCTGTGGCAAGGAGAGCGACATGAAATACACCCCCACTCTGACCGGCTTGGCCGCGCTGGTGATGGCGGTCGGCATCGGCGTTCCTGCGACGGCCGCTGCGAGCGGCTCCGTGGCCGGCGCGGAGGTCGACGGCGTGATCGTCGTCTCCGGGAACACCTGTAGCTGGACCGGTGCCGACGCGAGTGCGACTCCGCCGGGCGCACTCACCGTCGACCGGTCCACGATCAACAAGCCGGGCGGGAATCTGACCTGCGGCGGGGGCATCACCGCCTCGCTCAACAACAACCCGGCCTTCGTCTTCGACGACGCCGCCGGTACGGCGACGACGGACGTCATCGACCTCACGGGCAAGCAGTCGTTCGTCTCCTGCCGCTACAAGGTGACGAACATCGTCTGGAATCGGGAAGGGGCCACCAGGAAGTACGTGAACACCCCCTTCACGGCCACCAAGGTCTCGGGTTCGTTCCTGTGCCCCGGTTCCTTCAGCGCCGCGGCCGGGGAGGCCTCCGTCGTGTTCCGTTGATTCGGCGCCATGCGTGATCGATGGTCGGTGCGGCGTTGTTTGCCGTGCCGGCCATCGGTGCTTGGGCTCTAAAGGCGGCCGGCTGCCTTCAGGGCGAGGTACGCGTCGGCCAGGGCGGGGGCGAGCGTGTCGGGGGAGGCGTCGACGACCGTGGCGCCGTGGCGCCGGAGCTGGTCCGCCGTGCGGGAGCGCTGGGACCGGGTCTGTGTGGCCGCCGCTGCCTCGTAGACGCCCTCGATCGTGCCGCGGGTCGTCGCCATGCGGGCGATGTGCGGGTCGGAGACCGAGGCGAGCAGGACCGTGTGGCGCTGGGCGAGCTGCGGCAGGACCGGGAGGAGACCCTCCTCGATCGGAGCGGCGTCGAGGCTCGTCAGAAGCACGATCAGTGAGCGGCGGGGGGCGCGCGCGAGGGCCGTCGCCGCCAGGCCGCGGGCGTCGGTCTCCACCAGCTCGGGTTCGAGCGGGGCGAGGGCGTTGACCACGGCGGGGAGGACATCGCGCGCGGAGCGGCCCTGGACCTGGGCGCGGAGGCGCCGGTCGTAGGCGAGGAGGTCCACGCGGTCACCGGCACGGGACGCGAGGGCGGTGAGCAGGAGTGCGGCGTCCATGGAGGCGTCCAGGCGAGGGATGTCGCCGACGCGGCCGGCCGAGGTGCGGCCGGTGTCGAGGACGATCAGGATGTGGCGGTCGCGCTCGGGGCGCCAGGTACGGACGGCGACCGCGGACTGGCGGGCGGTGGCCCGCCAGTCGATCGAGCGGGTGTCGTCGCCGGGGACGTACTCGCGGAGGCTGTCGAACTCCGTGCCCTCACCGCGGGTCAGGACGCTGGTGCGGCCGTCGAGTTCACGGAGACGGGCCAGGCGGGACGGCAGGTGCTTGCGGCTGGTGAACGGGGGCAGGACGCGGACGGCCCAGGGAACCTCGTGGTTGCCCTGACGTGCCGCCAGGCCCAGGGGGCCGTGCGAGCGGACCGTGATCCGCTCGGCCCGGCGGTCGCCGCGGCGGGTCGGGCGCAGGCTCGTGGTGAGGCGGCGACGTTCGCCCGCGGGGACCGTCAGGCGGTGGCGCGAGGAGGTCTGTTCGGTGCCGGGGAGCCAGCTGCTGGGCGGCCAGGCGTCGCGGAGCTGGGCGCGGAGGGGGCGGCGGGACGGGTTGGTGACGGTGAGATCGACGTGTGCCGCGTCACCGAGTCGAACGGATGTGTCACCACTTCGGGTGAATTGGAGCGTTCGTACTGGCGCGGCCAGGGCGTAGTCGCACAGAATTGCGAAGCAGAGGGGCGCGTTCACCGCGAGCATCCCCGCCCAGCTGGGGGCGAGGATGCCGACGGGGATCGATCCGAGGGCGGCGAGCAGCGCTGTTCGTCCGGTGAGGGCCATGGGGCGCCGTTCTCAGCGGGGGACGGGGACGTGGGCGAGGATCGAGTTGATGACGGAGTCGGGGGTGACTCCTTCCATCTCGGCCTCGGGCCGCAGGTGGATGCGATGACGCAGGGTGGGGAGAGCGAGGGCCTTCACATCGTCCGGGGTGACGTAGTCCCGGCCGGTGAGCCAGGCCCAGGCGCGGGCGGTGGAGAGCAGGGCGGTGGCGCCTCGGGGGGAGACCCCGAGCGTGAGTGAGGGGGATTCACGCGTGGCACGACAGATATCGACGACATAGCCGGCGATCTCGGCGGAGACCGAGACCTTGGCGACGGCGGCCTGGGCGGCTTCGAGTTCTGCGGGGCCCGCGACGGGGCGGACACCGGCGGCCTTCAGGTCGCGGGGGTCGAAGCCCTCGGCGTGACGGGTGAGGACCTGGATCTCGTCCGCGCGGGAGGGCAGAGGCACCGTCAGCTTCAGGAGGAAGCGGTCCAGTTGCGCCTCGGGGAGAGGGTAGGTGCCCTCGTACTCGACGGGGTTCTGGGTCGCGGCCACCAGGAAGGGCTTGGGCAGGGCGCGCGGAGTGCCGTCGACCGTGACCTGACGCTCCTCCATCGCCTCCAGGAGGGAGGCCTGGGTCTTCGGGGGCGTGCGGTTGATCTCGTCGGCGAGCAGGAGGTTCGTGAAGACCGGGCCGGGCTGGAAGGAGAACTCGGAGGTCCGGGTGTCGTAGACCAGGGATCCGGTCACGTCGCTCGGCATCAGGTCGGGGGTGAACTGGACACGCTTGGTGTCGAGTTCGAGTGCGGCGGCGAGCGAGCGGACCAGCAGGGTCTTCGCGACGCCGGGTACGCCTTCGAGGAGGACGTGTCCGCGGCAGAGCAAGGCGACGACGAGACCGGTGACGGCGGGGTCCTGGCCGACCACGGCCTTTCCGATCTCGGTGCGCAGGGCCTCCAGGGAGGCGCGGGCGCTGTCCGAGGTCGTAACGGTCTCGGGGGTCGGGGCGCTCATGAGGTGCGTACCTCTCTTTCGAGGGCGTCGAGTTGGTCCGCCAGGCGGATGAGAGTGGCGTCGTCGGCGGGAGCCGGGCCGAAGAGGAGATGCCGGGGGTCCGCGGTGGTCTCGGGGAGACGGGCGGAGAGTGCGGGGAGGAGGCGATCGGCGGAGTGGGCGTCCTGGACCGGGACGCCGAGCAGCGGGGCGATCCGGGTGCGGGTCGCGGTGCGCAGCACCGAGGCGGCGCGGTCGCGGGCGTTCGCCTTGCGGTAGAGGCGGGCGCGGCCCTCGGTCGCCTCGGAGGCGCGGAGGGCGACGGGGAGGCGTTCCGTCACCAGGGGGCCGAGACGGCGGGCGCGCCAGATGGCGGCGAGCAGGGCCGCGATCGCGAGCTGGAGTGTGCCCCACAGCCAGCCGGAGGGGATGAGGGAGAGGAAGTTGCCCGTGGTGCCGTCGTCGGGTGCGTCGGCGGTGGCGGAGGCATCGGTGAGGGAGGGGAGGTACCAGACGAGATGGGGCCGGGAACCGAGGAGTTGCAGGGCGAGCGAGGCGTTGCCCTGCTGGTCGAGACGCTTGTTGTAGAGGATGTCGGGCGAGCCGAGGAGGACGGTGTCGGTGGTGTCCTGCCCGGGGAGGCGGAGCAGGGTCGGCAGGCCGTCGGAGAGGTAGCAGGAGTCCGCGGTGGCGCCGGGGGCGGTGAGGTAGCGCTCGCCGCCGAGGTCGACGCTGCCGGCGCGGGTGGCTTCCGCCAGGGTGCAGGAGGGGGCGCGGTTCTCCACGCGGGCGCTGGTGGAGCTGGTGACGCCCGGGGCGAGGGTGTCGAGGGAGGACCGGCCCGGGCCTACGAGGACCGTACGGCCGATGGAGCTCGTCATGGTTCGGCGGAGCGAGGACTGCTGAGACTGTGTCAGCAGGTCGGGTGCGGTGACCAGGAGCGTCGTGTCCTGGTCGGTCGCGGCGGTGGCCTCGTCGAGGGTGGTCACGAGGGTGAGCTCGATGCCACGGGACGTGAGGAGTTCGGCGACGGCCCGGCTGCCGTTCGGATCGGCGGAGCGGGGGTCGAGGGCGCCGTGGGCGTCGGAGGACCGCAGCGTCGCGAGCGCCAGGCCGCCGATGAGGACCAGGGCCAGGACGAGGGCCGCGCCCCGGGCTCGGGTCCAGAGCTGGCGGGCGGAGGGGGCGGTCGACGTGGTGCTGGTGGCCGGACGGCTCATGCGGGTGTCCCCGTGGGGGCGGTGTCGAGGGTGGGACGGGTGCGCTCCAGGGCGGTGTCCAGTTCCTCGATGCGGCGGTACGCGGGCTCGTCGGCGGTGCGGCCGCCGTATGTGACGTCGTCGAAGACGCGGACGGCGAGGCGCAGGTCGTCCGCGTGGGCGGGGAGGGAGCGGCTCGCTTCGGCGGCGGCCTCGTCCGCGGTGCGGCCGGGGCGGGGGTCGAGCAGGGCGCGTTCCTCGAGGGAGCGGACGATGGCCCGGGTGCGTTCCTGGACGGCCTGGTTCCAGCGGCCGGCGGAGGCGTGGCGGGTAGCGGCCGCCCGGTGGTCGCGGGCGGTGCGGGGGCCGTCCGCGAAGAGGGAGTCGCCGGTGGTGCCCGGTGTGCGGTGGGGGGTGCCGAGGCGCCACCAGAGGGCGGCGACCGCGGCGATCACGAACAGGACGACCACGACGAGGCCGATCACGCCGCCGGGCGTGGCATCCGACGCGGCCTCGAAGAGGTCGCCGCCCCACTCCCAGAAGCGGTCGAGGCCACGCTGGAGGAGGTTCGGGTCGTTCTCGTGGTACATCGGCTTGGACAGCTCCCGTTCCGCCGCCTCCTGGGCGGGGACGCGGGAGATGTCCACCGGGATGTCGTCGTCGGCGCGGAGCAACGACGGTGCCGTGGCCGTTCCCCCCGTGACCGTCACCGCATCAGCCTCCGACGGTCTGGGTGTCCGGGGTGGGGCCGTAGCCGGGGACGCCCGCGGCCCGACCCAGGTCGAGGTCCAGTGCTTCGCGGCGGATGCGCTGGTCCACGTAGAGGAGGACCGTGACACCGGCCGAGATCGGGTAGGTGATCGCGCTGGTGATCACACCGCCGATGCCCGTGATGATCAGGAACGGCCAGCCGAAGGTGGTGGACGTGCCGGAGAGCATGTCGGAGAAGCCGTCTCCGTCGACCGCGATGCCGAGGATGGTGAACGGGATCGCGATGATCATGGAGAAGATGAAGATCAGCAGCTGGGTGAGGAGCGTGATGCCGAAGATGCGCCACCACGCGCCCTGAACCAGCTTCGCCGAGCGCTTCAGCGACTTGATCACGCTGCCGCGCTCCAGCATCAGCGCGGGGGAGGCGAGGCTGAAGCGGATCATCAGCCAGATGGCCGCCACCAGGGCGCCGAGACCGCCGAGGAGGGTCAGGGCCACGCCCGCCGCGCCGCCGATCAGGAGACCGGGGAGCAGGCCGACCATGACGATGGCGGAGCTCATCGCCGCGAGCAGCAGGGTCAGGCCGATGAGCTGGAGGAGTCGCGGTCGGGCCTCCCGCCAGGCGGCGCCGAGCGAGACCGGGCGGCCGAGGACGGCGCGGCTGATGACGACGGTCAGCAGGGCGGCGCTGACGAGGGATGCCATCAGCGTCACGAGGAGGGCGGGGCCCAGGCCGATCAGGGACGACTGGGCCGCGTCGAGCGACTGCTCGAGCGCTTCGGCGGGGGTGGCGTCCGGGTTCCGCGACGGAACGGCGGGGGCGAGGTACTGCTGGGCCAGGATGTTGGCGATCTGGGAGACCACCGCGACCGTGACCGTGATGGCCAGCACGGTGCGCCAGTAGGTGCGGAGGGTCTTCACCGCGCCGTCGAGGATCTCGCCCATGCCCAGCGGGCGCAGCGGGATCACCCCGGGCTTCGCGGCCGGAGGCCGGCCCCAGTGGGCGTTCGGGGGAGGAGCTCCCCAGCCCGGGCCCTGGCCGGGGGCCGGG
>NZ_LIPQ01000437.1 GCF_001418135.1 Streptomyces aureus | reverse complement strand
AGATGTGTATAAGAGACTGCTACCGGGAACTCGCCCGCACCACCGATCCCGAACTCCGCGGCTCCGGGCAGATGGCCGCCATCGCCCGCTTCGGGCGCGAGTACGGCAACATCAGGACCGCCCTGCGCCGGGCCGTCGACGCCCACGACGAGGACGAGGCCCTCGTCCTCGTCCACTCCCTCATCTGGTTCTGGCAGATGCGCGACCTGCGGACCGACGCCCTGCACTGGGCGCGGGCGGCCGCGGCTCTCGGACCCGACCCGTTCACCCCGCCCGCCGCCCCCGTCGTACCCCTGCACGAGCCGTGCACGGCCACGCCGCCGCCGCTCTCCGAGGAGCAGCGCTGGGAGGCCCGGCGCGGGGTGCGGCTCGTCGAACTCCTCAACATGGACCACGCCACCGGGCGGTGGACCCGCCCCGAGGGCGTGCACCGGCTCCGCGAGATGACCGGCGTCTACACCCCGGGCCTGCCGCAGACCTGCCGGCTGCCCGGCTCCTTCGCCGTCTTCGCGGTCCTCATCATGGGCGAGGCGGGCCGGCTGCGCGAGCTCCTCGACGCGACCGTCGACGCCTGCCGTCGCCACGGCTACACCTGGGAACTCGGCAACGCGCTCCAGATGCGCGCCAACATGTCCGCCAACCGGTCCGATATGGCCCGCAGCGCGAGCGCGGACGCCGACGAGAGCCTGGAGATCTTCGAACGGCTCGGCGACGCCTGGGGAGCGGCCGAGGCGCTGTCCTCCCGCGCGGAGTCCCGTGAGCGCCGGCTGGAGTTCGAGGGCGCGGCCGCGGACTACGTCGCCGCCATCGGCTACGCGGAACGGATCGGCGCCCAGTCGCAGATGGCCCTGCTGCGGGCCCGGTACGCCAGTGTCCTCGTCGAGACCGGGCGGATGGAGGAGGGCGAGGCGATCCTCCGCGAGATCGTCGAGGGGGGCACAAGTCTGGGGCACGAACCGCTGCTCGGCGCCCGGTTGTTCCTCGGTCTCACGCTCGGCCGCAGCGGGCGTTTCGACGAGGCCCGGGAGCAGCTGAACGAGCTGCGGAAGGAGTTCAGCTCCGAGACGCTCTCGCTCTTCGAGGGCTTCGCCCTCGGCGGCCTGGGCTGGCTCGATGTCGTCGAGGAGCGGTACGCATCCGGGTTCGCCCTGATCAAGGAGGCGTTCGAGCGCTCCATGGGCGATCTCTCGCTGATGGTGGCGCCGCAGATGCCCTCGGGGCATCTGGCCGTCGCGGCCTGGGCCCTCGCGGGTCTCGGCGGGCCGGTGGCGCGGATCGGTGGGGTGCTGCTGGGAGCGGCGCAGGCCCTGCTGCCGGCGGGGCACCTGTCGCTGCCGCTCGAAGTGGACAACCTGCGGCGGGCGACGGAGCTGACCCGGGCCGTGCTCGGCGAGGACGCGTTCGCGGCGGCGCACGCGGAAGGCGGCGGCCTCTCCTTGGAAGAGGCCGCCGCCCTGCTCGGTCGCGCCGCCGACGCGATCAGTGAGCGCGCCGAGTCCTGAACCCCCGTGGTGGACTCAGGTCTTCTTGCGGAACTTGGTCACCGCCAGGGGCGCCGTGACGACCGTGATCACGAGCGCCCAGCCGAGGGTCATCCACACGGAGTGGGCGACCGGGCCGCCGTTGATCAGGTTCCGGGCGGCGTCGGCGAGGTTGGACAGCGGGTTGTAGTCGGTGAAGGTCTCCAGCCACCCCGGCATCGTCGTCGTCGGGGCGAAGATCGAGGAGCCGAACTGGAGCGGCATCAGGACCAGCATCGCCATGCCCTGGACGGCCTGCGCGGTCTTCAGGGTGAGGCCGAGCAGGATGAAGATCCACATGAGGGACGCCCCGAAGACCATCGAGAGTCCGATGGCGGCCAGGAGGTGGAGGAACGAGGTGTGGATCTCCAGGCCGAGCAGGAAGCCCATGCCGAGCAGGATCGCGGTGGCGATCAGCATCCGACCGACCTCGACGACGATCTTCGCGATCAGGACGGAGGACCGGGCGATCGGCATCGTCCGGAACCGGTCCATGACCCCCTTCTTGAAGTCGTCGTTGATGCCGACGCCGACGGCCATCGCGATGTTCATGCCCATCATCGCCATCAGGCCGGGCGTCACGTAGTTGACGTAGACGTCGTTGTTGCCCTTGCCGGAGATCGCGCCGCCGAACACGTACACGAACAGCAGGATGAAGATGATCGGCATCAGGACGGCGTCGAACATCGACTCCGGGTCCTGCTTGATCTGGAGGGCGTTGCGGCGGGCCAGCGCGCCGATGTGACGGAGGTTGGCCCGGAGGCCGATCCGGCCCTCGGCGACGGGCGCGCGTCGCGCCGCGGCCGGGCCCGGGGCGCCGACGGGGGACTTGGTGACCGTGGTCGTGCTCACGCGGCGACCTCCTCGTTGATCTCGTCGGAAACGGTGGTCTTCTCGCCGGTGATGGCCAGGAACACCTCGTCCAGGCTGGGCAGATGGGTGCCGATGTGCGCGATGCCGAAGCCGCGGGCGCCGAGCAGGGCCACGACGGCGGTCAGCTGCTGGTCGGTGAGGATCGGCACGTACAGCGCGCCCTCGTCGGGCACGACGGTCGACCCGGCGACACCGTCGAGGCCGGTCTCGCGGAGCGCGGCGGCCATCGCGGGCAGCCGGCCCGGGTCCACCGGGCGGACCTTCAGGGTCCGGCCGCCGACCTTGGCCTTGAGCTCGTCGACGCCGCCCCTGGCGATGACCTTGCCCTTGTCGATGACGGTCAGCTCGCTCGCGAGCTGCTCCGCCTCCTCCATGTACTGGGTGGTGAGGAGGACGGTGACGCCCTCGGAGACCATCCGCTGGACCTCGTCCCACACCTCGTTGCGGGTGCGGGGGTCGAGACCGGTGGTCGGCTCGTCCAGGTAGAGGACGGCCGGGCGGCCGATCATCGAGGCGGCGAGGTCGAGCCGGCGCCGCATGCCGCCCGAGTAGTTCATGGCGGGCCGCTTGGCGGCGTCGGTGAGCGAGAAGCGCTCCAGCATCTCGTCGGCCCGGCGGCGGGCGTCGGCGCGGGAGAGGTCGAGCAGCCGCCCGATCATGTACAGGTTCTCCCAGCCGGACAGCTTCTCGTCGACCGAGGCGTACTGACCGGTGAGCCCTATGGTGCGGCGCAGCTGGCGGGGGTGCTTCACCACGTCGTACCCGGCGACGGTGGCGGTCCCGGCGTCCGGGACGAGAAGGGTGGAGAGGCAGCGGACGAGGGTGGTCTTCCCGGCGCCGTTCGGGCCGAGCACGCCGAGGACGGTGCCCTCCCGTACGTCCAGGTCGACCCCGTCGAGGGCCTTGGTGTCGCCGAAGTGCTTCACGAGGCCCCGGACCTCGACGGCGTTGGTGTGTGATCGCGTCATGGCCCCCACTAGACCAGGCGCCACCGACAATCCTCCGACAGACGACCGACAGCCCGCCGATGGGGGATGTCGGCGGGCTGTCGGGTGGTGCCGCAGTGGCTCTGAGGGCCTGTCGCGACTAGTGGAAGGTGTGCTCCTCGGCGGGGAACGCCCCGCCGCTGACGTCCTCGGCGAAGGCGCGCGCGGCGTCGCCGAGCGTCTCGCGGAGGTTGGCGTACTGCTTGGTGAAGCGCGGGACCTTGCCGCCCGTCAGGCCGGCCATGTCGGTCCAGACGAGCACCTGGGCGTCGGTGCCGGCGCCCGCGCCGATCCCGATGGTCGGGATGTGCAGCGAACGGGTGACCTCGGCGGCCAGCTCGGCCGGTACGAGCTCCAGGACGACCGCGAACGCGCCCGCGTCCTGCGCCGCCTTCGCGTCGCGGAGCAGCTTGTGCGCGGCCTCGTCGGAGCGGCCCTGCACCCGGTAGCCCATGGTGTTCACGGACTGCGGGGTGAGGCCCAGGTGGGACATCACGGGGATGCCGGCCTGGACGAGCAGCTCGGTCTGGGGCAGCGAGCGCTCGCCGCCCTCCAGCTTGATCGCACCGACGCCCGCGTCCTTGACCAGCCGGGTGGCGTTGCGCAGGGCCTGGACCGGCCCTTCCTGGTACGAACCGAAGGGAAGGTCGCCGACGACGAGGGCGCGCTTGGTGCCCCGGACGACGGCGGCGGAGAGCAGCGTCATCTCGTCCATCGTGACGGGCACGGTGGTGTCGTAGCCGAGGTGACAGTTGCCCATGGAGTCCCCGACGAGGATCACCGGGATGCCGGCCTCGTCGAAGACGGACGCGGTCATCGCGTCGTAGGCGGTGAGCATGGGCCACTTCTCGCCGCGGGTCTTGGCGGCGGCGATGTCGTGGACGGTGATGCGGCGCGTGCCCTTGCCGCCGTACAGCGCCTTGCTGCTGTCGGCGGGCGGTTTCTGGGCAGCCTGAAGCGTCATGGTGCACGGCTCCTTGTGTCATCTCGAGGCGCCCTGACGGCGTCCCCGGACCACATCCATGGTGGCACTTCGCCGGGCGGGCGGGGAAGTGGGCCGGAGTGGCGCTGTTCACACCGGCGCGCCGGGCGGGCGTTCACCCGCCCGCAACGTAAAGGCTCGGTCAGGAATTACGATACGAGACGGTCTCGTATCGAAATGCCTCTAGGGTGGTGGGCATGTCACAGCCGTCCGCCGCATCCGCCGCGCCCCCCGGGCCCCGGATCCCCGAGACCGTCCACCGGCGCCGCTGGGCCGTCCTCGGCGTCCTGATGCTCAGCCTGCTGATCGTCGTCCTCGACAACTCGATCCTGAACGTCGCCGTCAGGACGATCGCCGCGCCCGCGCCCACCGGCATCGGCGCCACCCAGAGCGAGCTGGAGTGGGCGATCAACTCCTACACGCTCGTCTTCGCAGGCCTCCTCTTCACCTCCGGCCTGCTCGGCGACCGCCTCGGCCGCAAGAAGGTGCTGCTCTTCGGCATCACCGTCTTCGGCATCGGCTCCGCCCTCGCCGCGCTCTCCGGCTCCCCGGGCGAGCTCATCGCCTTCCGGGCCGTCATGGGCCTCGGCGCCGCCTTCGTCATGCCCGCGACGCTCGCCGTCCTCATGAACGTCTTCGAGCGCGACGAGCAGCCCAAGGCCATCGGCATCTGGGCCGGCAGCGTCGGCCTCGCCATCGCGATAGGCCCCATCACCGGCGGCATCCTGCTCGAACACTTCTGGTGGGGATCGATCTTCCTCATCAACGTGCCGGTCGTGCTGCTCGCCCTCGCCCTGATGATGTGGCTGGTCCCCGACTCCCGGGACCCCAGGCCCGGCCGGATCGACATCCCCGGCGTGCTGCTCTCCGTCGTCGGACTCGTCCTCCTCGTCTACGGGATCATCCGCGGCGGCGAACTGGCCGACTTCACCGACGTCACCGTCCTCGCCCCGGTCCTCGGCGGCATCGCCGTCCTGGTCCTCTTCGTCCTCCACGAGCGGCGCAGCGACCACCCGGCGATCGACATGACGTACTTCAGGAGGCCCGCGTTCTCGGCGGCCGTCGCCGCGATCGCGCTCGTCTTCTTCGCGCTCATGGGCGTGACCTTCTTCTCCGCCTTCTACCTGCAGAGCGTCCGCGGCTACAGCGCCCTGCAGTCCGGGCTGCTCATCCTGCCGCTGGCCGTCGCGCAGATGGTGTTCGCGCCCCGCGCGCGGCTCGTCGTCGAACGCTTCGGCGCCAAGGCCGTCTGCACCGCCGGCATGCTGCTCGTCGCCCTCGGCCTCGCGGCCTTCGCCCTCTTCGACGCCTCGACCCCGGTCTGGGCCATGGAGATCGTCTTCTTCGTCCAGGGCGCGGGAATGGCGCACATCATGCCGCCCGTCACGGTCGCGATCATGCAGGCGCTGCCGCGTGAGAAGGCGGGCTCGGGCTCGGCGATCAACAACACCTTCCGGCAGGTCGGCGGTGCGCTCGGCGTCGCCGTCCTCGGCTCGCTGCTCTCCTCCACGTACCGCGGCGAGATCGAGGGGCACCTCGGCGGGGTCCCGGAGGCCCTGCGGGCCACGGCGGGCGAGTCCGTCGAGGCGACGCTCGCGGTCGCGGAGAGGCTCGGCCCGGCCGGCCGGGACCTGGTGGCCCCGGCGTACGACGCCTTCCTGGACGCCATGCACGTCACGGCGCTCGCCTCGGCGGTGATCGGCCTGGTCGGCGCGGTGGTCGTCGCGGTCTTCCTTCCGGGCCGTACGTCCGCGGGTACCGCGGGCGCCCCGGGACCGGGTGCCGCCGGACCGGGCGGGACGGGTCCGGGCTCCGCGGCACCCGCGACCGGCCCGGACGACGACACCCGGCGGGGCTCGGTGCCGGGTCAGGCGTCCGAGGCGGGAGAATCGGCCCGACGGTAGGAGACCGGGCGCCGAAGGCGCCGCTGGTGTCCGAGGGCCCGAACGAGAGGTGGAGCGCACGTGTCGCGGCAGGACGGCGGGACCCCCGGAACCCCGGAAACCCACGACGACGGGGCCGCGACCCCGACCGGCGCCGCGACCGGGGCCTTGACCGGGCCCGCGACCGGCGCCCCGACCGGCGCCCGGCGGGGCCGGCCGCGCAGCGAGGGTGTCGAGCGGGCCGTCTTCGACGCGGTCGTCGGGCTCCTGGACGAGGGCGTCCCGCTCGCCGAGCTGTCCATCGAGCGGATCGCCCGAACCGCCGGGGTCGGCAAGGCCACCATCTACCGCCGCTGGACCGGCAAGGAGGAGCTCTTCGTCGACCTGCTCCGCTCCGTGGAACCCCCGGACCCGGTGCTCCCCGGCACCTCGGTCCGGGGCGACCTCGTCGTCCTCCTGGAGTCGCTGCGCGAACGCGGCGTCGCCAAACGGACCTCCAGCCTGCTCCACAACGTGTTCGCGCAGATGCAGCTGTACCCCCGGCTGTGGGAGGTCTACCACCACACCGTCATCGAACCGCGCCGCCGCCTCGGCCTGGACACCGTGCGGCGCGGGATGGACCAGGGGGAGATCCGCGACGACCTCGACATCGAGTTCGTCAACGACCTCCTCACGGGCCCGCTGCTCCTGCGCACCGTCATCCGCCCCGGCGCCTCCCTGGAACCCGGCCTCGCCGAGCGCGTCGTCGACACCGTGATGGAGGGCCTGCGGCCCCGGGACTGACCGCCGCCCGCACGACAAGACCCGTACCGGCCGAATGTGCGCGTTCTGTCACAGCCCGGCCGAGGGCGCCACCTGCAGGAACCCGCCACGCCGCAGCTGTCGTCCCATCGGACGTACGACGGCCCCGTCATCCCCTAGTGTCGACGTCGGGTCACGGAGCAAGACGGCAAGACAGCACGGCAGCAAGGCAGTGAGGACGGGCGATGGCGCGGGTGGACATGACGGAGACCGAGCAGGGTGGCACGGGGAACGAGCCCCCGACCTCCTCCCGCTTCCGGACCGCCCTCGGCGGACTCCGCCGCGACCCCGGGATCTGGCGCCGCGGCATCCTGCTCGCGCTCTTCGCGGTGGCCCTCACCCTGCTGATGGTCCTCCACGCCGACATCCCCAACCGGATCGGCAACCTCGGCAGCCTCACCGAGACCTTCCTGCCCTGGCTCGGCCTCTTCGTCCCCCTCCTCCTCGTCCTCGCCCTGCTGCGCCGCTCCGCCACCGCGCTGATCGCCCTCGTGCTGCCGGCCGTGGTGTGGCTGAACCTCTTCGGCGGGCTCGTCGCCGACAAGTCCGCGGCCGGCGGCGACCTGACCGTCGCGACCCACAACGTGAACGCCGACAACCCGGACCCCGCCGGCACCGCCGAGCAGCTCGCCGCGTCCGGCGCCGACGTCCTCGCCCTGGAGGAACTGAAGGGCGACATGGTCCCGGCGTACGAGAAGGGCCTGGCGAAGGCCTACCCGTACCACTCCGTCCAGGGCACGGTCGGACTCTGGAGCAAGCTGCCCCTGCGCGACCCGCAGCCCGTCGACATCCGGATGGGCTGGACCCGCGCGATGCGCGCCGACGTCGTGACCCCCAAGGGCGAGGTCGCCGTGTACGTCGCCCACCTGCCGTCCGTCCGGGTCAAGCTGAACGCCGGCTTCACCGCCAACCAGCGCGACGCCAGCGCGAACGCCCTCGGCGAGGCCATCTCCGACGACCGCCACGAGCGGATCGTCCTCCTCGGCGACCTCAACGGCACCATGAACGACCGCGCGCTCAACGGCATCACCTCGCAGCTCCGCTCCACCCAGGGCGCGGCGGGCGACGGCTTCGGCTTCAGCTGGCCCGCCTCGTTCCCGATGGCCCGCATCGACCAGATCCTGGTCAAGGGCGTCGAGCCGATGTCGTCCTGGGCCCTCCCGGAGACGAAGAGCGACCATCTCCCGGTCGCGGCCCGCGTGAAGTTCTGACGACGCGGCGCCGCATAGCACACGGGCCGAAATCTGCTCTTCACTCCCCGGAAGCCGACGGGAGGAAGACGTCTGAGAGCCTTTGTTCCGTTGAAGAACTATCTTCCGGAAAGGCCCTCCCCATGCCCCTGGCGCTGCTCGCGCTCGCCGTCTCCGCCTTCGGCATCGGCACCACCGAATTCGTGATGATGGGCCTGCTCCCGCAGGTCGCCGACGACCTCGGCACCTCCGTCCCCACCGCCGGGTACCTCGTCTCGGCGTACGCGATCGGCGTCGTCGTCGGCGCCCCGCTGCTCACCGCCCTCGGCTCCCGCGTCCCGCGCAAGCGGATGTTGCTCCTGCTCATGGCCCTCTTCACCGTCGGCAACCTGGCCTCCGCGCTCGCCCCCGGCTTCGGCTGGCTGATCGCGGGCCGGGTGCTCGCCGGGCTCCCGCACGGGGCGTTCTTCGGGCTCGGCGCAGTCGTCGCCGCCCGGCTCGTGCGCGAGGGCCGCCAGGCGCGGGCGGTGGCCACGATGTTCCTCGGCCTGACCGTCGCCAACATCCTCGGCGTACCCGCCGCGACCCTGCTCGGACAGCACCTCGGCTGGCGGGCCACCTTCCTCGTCGTCTCGGCCGTCGGCCTGCTCGCCATGGCCGCGCTCGCCCGCCTCGTGCCGCACGTCCCCGTGGACGAGCGGCAGAGCCTGGGCCGCGAGGTGCGCGCGCTCGGCCGCCCGCAGGTGCTGCTCGGGCTGCTCACCGCCGTCTTCGGCTTCGCGGGCGTCTTCGCCGTCTACTCCTACCTCGCCTCGATGACCACCGAGGTGATGGGCTTCGGCGACTCCACCGTCACCGTCGTCCTCGCCCTCTTCGGCCTCGGCATGACCGGCGGGGCGCTCGCCGCCGGCCCGCTGACCGACCGGGCGCTCCGCCCGACGCTGTACGGCTCGCTCGCCGCCCTCGTCCTCGCCCTGGTCGCCTTCCGCTTCACGATCCATGTGCCCTGGCTCGCCCTGGTCACGGTCGTGGTGCTCGGCGCCGTCGGCTTCATGACCACCACCCCGCTCCAGATGCTGGTCATGAACAAGGCCAAGGACGCCCCGACGCTCGCCTCCGCCTCCAACCACTCCGCCTTCAACCTCGCCAACGCCGGCGGCGCCTGGGCCGGCGGCGCCGCCGTCGCCGCCGGCTGGGGCTGGACCTCACCGGCCCTGGTCGGTGCGGGCCTCACGGTGGTGGGCCTGGTGATCGCGGCGGTGGCGGGCCTCCTCGACCGCGACCGGGGTACGGGAGAGGGGGCCTCGCGCGTCGTCGCGCAAAGCCCCCTCGCCGAAGGTCCCCCCGCCGCCGGGAAGCGTGTCAGCCCGGCGTCTCCCGCCAGCGGTTCGTGACCGGCAGGCGCCGGTCCTTGCCGAAGCCCTTCGCCGAGATCTTGGTGCCCGGCGGGTACTGGCGCCGCTTGTACTCCGCCGTGTCCACCATCCGCAGCGTCCGCGCGACCAGCTCCTCGTCGAACCCGGCGGCCACGATCTCGTCCCGCCCCCGGTCCTGGTCCACGTACAGGGCGAGGATCGCGTCCAGGGTGTCGTAGTCCGGCAGCGAGTCCGTGTCGACCTGCCCCGGGCGCAGCTCCGCGCTCGGCGGCTTGCTGATCGAGCTCTCCGGGATCGGCGGGGTCTGGCCGCGCTCCTCGGCCGCCCGGTTGCGCCAGCGCGCCAGCCGGAACACGGTCGACTTGTAGACGTCCTTGATGGGCCCGAACGCGCCGACGGAGTCGCCGTACAGCGTCGAATAGCCCACCGCCAGCTCGGACTTGTTGCCCGGCGCGAGGACGATGTGGCCCTCCTGGTTGGAGAGCGCCATCAGCGTCGTGCCCCGCAGCCGCGACTGGAGGTTCTCCTCGGCGAGGCCGGTGAGGCCGAGCGAGCCCATGTACGCGTCGAACATCGGCTCGATCGACACCGTGCGGTAGTGGAGCCCGGTGCGGCGGGCCAGCTCGGCGGCGTCGCCGCGCGAGTGGTCGGAGGAGTACTTCGAGGGCATCGACACCCCGTACACGTTGTCCGAGCCGAGCGCGTCGCAGGCGATGGCGGCGACGAGCGCCGAGTCGATGCCCCCGGAAAGGCCGACGAGCACCGAGCGGAAACCGTTCTTCGCGACATACGCCCGGACACCGATGACCAGCGCCGAGTACACCTCCTCGTCGTCGTCCAGCCGGTGCGCGTAACCGCCCGTCAGCTCCGGCTCGTAGGCCGGCAGCGGCTCCGCCGAGAGCACGACGCGGTCGATCGTCAGCCCGTCGTTCACCAGGCCCTCCGGCGCCTCGGACTCGGCCGCCGGCAGCTCCAGGTCCAGGATCACGCTGCCCTCGACGAACTGCGGCGCCCGCGCGATCACTTCGCCGTCCGCGTCTACCACGATCGAGTCGCCGTCGAAGACCAGCTCGTCCTGGCCGCCCGTGCTCGCCAGGTACGCGGTCACGCAACCGGCCTCCCGGGCCCGCCTGCGGACCAGTTCGAGGCGGGTGTCGTCCTTGTCCCGCTCGTACGGCGAGGCGTTGACCGACACCAGCAGGCCCGCCCCCGCGTGACGCGCCGCCGGGACCCTGCCCCCCTCCTGCCACAGGTCCTCACAGATCGCCAGGGCCACGTCGACCCCGTGGACCCGGACGACCGGCAGGGTGTCGCCCTGCACGAAGTAGCGGTACTCGTCGAAGACGCCGTAGTTCGGCAGGTGGTGCTTGGCGAAGCGCAGCACCACCTCGCCCCGGTGCAGCACGGCGGCGGCGTTCTCCGGCGAACCGGCCGGCCGGCCGAGCTTCGGCTCCGCCCGCTCGGAGCGGTCCAGATAGCCGACGACGACCGCCACCTCCCCGAAGCCCTCGTCCGCGAGCCGGCGGGCGAGACCGCGCAGGGCCACCCGCGACGCCTCGACGAACGAGGAGCGCAGCGCGAGGTCCTCCACGGGGTATCCGGTCAGCGCCATCTCGGGGAACGCGACGAGATGCGCGCCCTGTCCGGCGGCGTGCCGGGTCCAGTGCACGATCGCCTCGGCGTTCCCGGCGATGTCTCCGACGGTCGAGTCGATCTGATTCAGGGCGAGGCGTAGTTGAGGCACCCGGCCAGTGTAATCGTCAGACCGACGCGATGTCCTGGGAAACGAGGCGTGACCCGTTCCTCCCGGCGGCCGACGGGCGACCCCGCCCCACCCGGTCGATCATGGATCCCATGGCTCCTGTGTCGATCACTGACGATCCGGCAGAACCGGGCCGGGTCCACCCCGGCCACCGGCAACCCTCCGGCACGCCGTAGCGTCAGACCCACTATGCCCGGAAACGTGACGCGAGCCTCGGCCGTCCTGCTGGCCCTCGGCGCGCTCGCGTACACCGCGTGGGTCCTTGAGCTCCCCCTCCGGACCGGGCTCGACCCGGTCCGGAGGGGGAGCTCAAGGACGCACGCGGTGTACGCGAGCTCGCCGAGGGCCAGCAGGACGACCGACGCTCGCGTCACGCTTCGGGGCAGAGCGGGTCTGACGCGACGGTGTGCCGGCGGGTTGCCGGTGGCCGGGGTGGCCTC
>NZ_LIPQ01000436.1 GCF_001418135.1 Streptomyces aureus | reverse complement strand
CTGGACGCCATGAGCCGCGACGTCCGGCCGGAGAGCATGGCCGCGCAGCTCTCGCTGATGGCCGAGGCCGACGAGACGGACCTGTTGCCCCGGATCACGGTGCCGACCCTGCTGCTGTGGGGGGAGCGGGACGCCCGCTCCCCCCTGGACGTCGCCCACGCCTTCCAGGAGGCCATCCCTCAGGCAGAGCTGGTGGTGATCCCCGCGGTGGGCCATATGAGCAACCTGGAGGCACCGGAGGACTTCACGGCAGCGGTTCGCGCCTTCTGCCGCGCGCACGCCCGGGAAGCGTCTCGTCGCTCACCGGTCGAGCGGGATGAGGGCGGGACCTGACGGCCCTCCCGCCCCCGGCCAGGAGCGCGACCCCCAGGCGGCGGCGACGGCGGGATCACCGCCCACGCAGCGTCAGGACGTAGGCCGCCGTCAGTGCCACCGCGCGGTCCTCGTCGTGCGACAGCGTCTCCAGGGCACGTGACGCCCTGCTCCCCGGGACGTCCGCCAGCGCCTGCGTCAGCCGGCGGCGCGCCGCCGGGCCGACCGTGTCGTGCGCCAGGCGGGCGACGAGGTCGGTGGCGATCCGGTCCGCCCACTCGGGGCGGCTCGCCAGTGCGCTCAGCGCGTCCGCCGCGTCGACGTCGTTCGTCGCCTCCACGACCATCTCGATGAGCGTCGGGATCGCCTCGGTCACTCCGCGCGCCCCCAGGGCGAGCGCCGCGTGCCCGCGGACCGCGGTGTCGGCGGTCGCGAGGGACTCGCGCAGCAGCGCCGTCGCCTCGTCGCCCGTGATCTCGGCGACGGCCCGCACGGCACGTTCCCGTACCTCGGCCTCCGGTGAGCCGAGGCCCTCCGCCAGTAGTGCGATCGAACCGCCGTCGCCCGACTGCGCCAAGGCCCATCGCAGGGCTCCGGCCACGTTCGGGTCCGTCTCGCTCAGGGCCGCCTCGACCAGCGCCTCCACCGGTACGGGGACCTCCTCGACCGAGGACAGCGCGGCGCGCTGCCGCTTGCCCGCGCTCTCCGACCCCAACGCGTGCAGGAGCGCCACGATCTGGAGGACCTCCTCCCAGCCCGCGGGTTCCGCGGCACCGATCCGACGGAGTCGGGTGAGCAGCGCCGTCTCGGCCGCGATGCGTTCCCGCGTCCCGCGGATGAGGTCCTGGACGAGTTCCGTCGGCGCGAAGCCGGGATCGTCCAGCGCGCTCCCCACGTCACGCAGCGACAGCCCCAGGGACCTCAGGCTCTCGATGTGGAAGATCCGCCGGATGTCCTCGTCGGAGTACTCACGGTAGCCGGACCCGGTACGGCCCGTCGGCCGCACCAGGCCCAGCGACTCGTAATGCCGGAGCATGCGGGCGCTGACCCCGGACCGACGTGCCACCTCGCCGATCAGCATGCGCCGGCCACGGACCGTCGTGCCGCCTCACCGGTCAGCATGCGTCACTGCCCCTCCTGGCCGGGCGTTCCGAGGGCGACGACACGCTTCGCCTCCTCGATCGCGAACTCGAATGCGGCATCCGGGTCGTGCAGCAGTCGTTCCGTGGCGATCGCGTGCTGTCGCGCGGCCGGGGCGCCCTTGGCCGTGGCGGCGCCGAGCGTCGGCAGGATCACCTCGCCCAGGGCGATCAGCGCCCTGCTGAGGCTCAACCGCGTCTCCCGCCCGCCACGCCCGAGTTGCGTCGCCAGCACGTCCGCCAGCTCGGTCCGCTCCTCCTCGGGTACGAGCACGACCGCCGCCCGCCACGCGCTCCGTGCCACCTCGTCGTCGGCGTCGGACAGCAGCTCCCGCGTGATCGCCGGCCACGCCCGCCGGTCACCGATCTTCGACAGCGTGTGCAACGCCTGACTCCGGGCCTGTGCCCGCTCCGAGCGGACCTCGCCGAGGAGTCCCGGGAGCGTGAGGTCCGGCGCGTGCCGGGTGAGTGCCCAGGTGAGCATCTCGCGCACGGAGAAATCGGGCTCGATCGCGCATCGCTCGACGAGCTTGTCGACGCACCGCGGATCCGGGGCCGTACCGATCGTGAGCGCCGCCCGCAGCCGTACCGACGAGCTGCCGTCCTCCAGGCCCTGGAGAGCGCGCGTCACGTCCTTGTCATGGGTCGCCATGGTCATCGGGACCACCTCCTTGCCCGGCAGTCAAGACCTTGTCATCGTGTCAAGGTCAAGCGCGACGCCACGCCGGTGGTGGTCGCCCTACTGCACCGCGACCGCCACCGCCGCCGCGTACGACGGCGCGACCCGTACGTCGGCGAGCGACCAGCCCGGTACGGCGGCCGGCTCGGCGCCCATGCCCATGTACGTACGGTCGAGGCCCCCGGCCAGCCCTTCTCCCGTGCCCTTGAGGTACGCCTCCTTGCGCGCCCAGCACCGCGCGAACGCGGCCGGTCGCGTCTCCGCGGGCAGCCGTGCGAACTCCTCCCGCTCCCGCGGGTGCAGGCTGTCCGCCACGAGGGCCGACACCTCGGCCTCCGGGTGTGCCTCGACGTCCACGCCCACGGGCGTCGCGGCGACGCCGACCAGAGCCAGGTCCCCGCTGTGGGAGAGCGAGAAGTGGAAGCCGGCGTCCCGCACCGCCGGCCGGCCGTGCGGTCCTCCGCAGACCGGGCAGTCCTCCCTGACGAACACCACCTCTTCCGCCCGTATCCCGAGGTAGTGCCCGAGGAGACGCCGTAGCCCCCCGTGCGCGGCGAGGTACCGTGCCCGGTGGTCCGCCCGTATCAAGGCCTGCCACCGACGACGTTCCTCGGCGTCCAGGAGGGCGGGTGCGCCGGGGTCCTCCGCCATGGGCAGCAGCCAGAGCGCCGCTGTTCCGTCGGCGGCGGGCAGCACGGCCGACTCCGGCGTGTCGCCTGCGCGCAACACCCGTACGGGGGTGATCTCCATGGTCATGCCACCATTCTGCACCGCTGTACGTGGGGGAGTTCGGGTGCCCTGCCCGGCCCGGGGCCGGGCAGGGCACCGACTCGCCACCGCGTCACGCGATCAGCCGGTGGCCGCGCCGAACCAGGTCGGCAGGTGTGCGAGCAGCTCCTGCTGGTCCTCGCCGACCCAGGCGACGTGGCCGTCCGGTCGCAACAGGACGGCGGGCACGTCCAGTTCTTCGCTGACCTCGACGACATGGTCGACGCGGTCCGCCCAGCCCCCGACCGAGAGCCGGCCGGTCTGGTCCAGGAGCAGTCCGCGGCCCTCGTGCATCCGCTCGTAGAGGCGCCCCTGCTTCAGCTCCAGGTCACGCATCCGCCTGCCCAGCAGTTCGTCGCCCTCGCCGAAGTCGTAGCGCACCGAGATCGCCGTGATCTTCTCGATGAGGTACCGGTTGACGTCGTCGAACTCCACGAGTTCCGCGAGCAGTCGGCGTACCGCCTGCGCGCCCGGCTCGGTCGACATCAGCTGGATCTGCGCGCGGGTGTTGTCCAGGACGTCCGTGGCCACCGGGTGCCGCTCGGCGTGGTAGCTGTCGAGAAGCCCCTCGGGCGCCCAGCCGGCGACCGCCGCGGCCAGCTTCCAGCCCAGGTTGAACGCGTCCTGGATACCGAGGTTGAGCCCCTGGCCGCCGGTCGGCGGGTGGATGTGCGCCGCGTCGCCCGCGAGGAACACCCGGTCGACCCGGTACCGCTCGGCCTGCCGGGTCGCGTCGCCGAAGCGCGACAGCCAGCGCGGCGAGTGCGCGCCGAAGTCCGTACCGGCGATCGCCCGCAGCCGCTCCTTGAACTCGTCGAGCGTCGGCGCGGTCGCGCGGTCCTCGGCCACACCCTCGGCCGGCACGATGACCCGGAACACCCCGTCCCCCAAGGGCATGGCGCCGAACCGCAGTTGGGTCTTGCGGACCTCGGCCGTCACCGCGGTCAGCTCCTCCTGCGCGGCGGTCAGCTCCATCTCGCCCAGCAGCGTCTCCACCCGGGAGGGCTCGCCGGGGAACGCGACGCCCAGCAGCTTGCGCACCGCGCTGCGGCCGCCGTCGCAGCCGACGACGTACCGTGCGCGGAGCTCCTCCCCGTCGGCCAGTTCGACGGTCACGCTGTCCTCGTCCTGGCTCAGGCCGACCACTTCGCAGCCGCGGCGGATCTCGGTTCCGGCCTCGGCCGCGTGCTCGGTCAGCAGCCGCTCGGTGACCTGCTGCGGAATGGCGAGTACGTACGAGTGGGCCGTGTCCAGCCGCTCGGGCCACGCCTTGGCGAGCCCAGCGAAGAAGCCGCCGACCGCGATCTGCTGCCCGAGTTCGAGGAACCGCTCCAGCAGGCCGCGCTGGGCCATCACCTCGATGCTGCGTACGTGCAGACCCTGGGCGCGCGACTGCCGGGTCGGCTCCGCCTCCTTGTCCAGCACGAGCACGTCGACGCCGTGCAGCCGCAGCTCGCCGGCCAGCATCAGGCCGGTCGGGCCGCTGCCCACAACGATCACGTCAAACATGAGAACCGCCCCGTTTCCATAGGTTGCGTCCAGCCAGCCGCGGTCGTGGGATCCCTACGCCCCGCGAGCGCGTCGATCGTGCGAACGAGTCGATTTCCGCAGGTCACTGGCTACGGCTGGAGATTCTGCACCAGGACGGGGGCCTTGCCGCAAGGCCCCCTGTGCGCTATACATTGAGAGTGGCGAGGAGACGTTTCAGCTCCTTGCCCTTCTCTTTTTCTTCTTTCGGCGCTGCTGCCGCGCGCCCGACCGCCGGTCGACCGTGCGTGTGCTTCCTCTTCCCGGGTAGCCGCCCAGCACATGAGGCGGCCCGGCCCCGTCCCGTGCTCCACGGGTAAGCCCTTCGGCGGCTCCGAATCGCCCGACCACTCGCGTGTTACTGCTTGGTAGGGCATGCTGGCGGCCAACCAACCACACGGCCGGGGGCTGAGGTAGCGGTGACGACTTTCGAGGAACAGGCCACGGTGCACGCCTTCCGGGACGACGCACTGGGCGAGCACGACGCCGTCGGGCTCGCCGCGGCGATACGCCGGGGTGAGGTCGGCGCCGCCGAGGTCGCGCGGGACGCGGCCGAGCGGGTACGGGACGTCGAGGACCGGCTCCACGCGGTCCAGGTCCACATCGACGCCCCCTCCTACGCCACCGGGCCGGGCCACGGCGCCTTCGCGGGCGTGCCGACCTTCGTCAAGGACAACACCGACTACCTGGGCCTGCCCACCGGTCACGGCAGTGCGGCCTTCACCCCGCGCGCCGCCCGGCGCCACGCGCCCTTCGCCCGACAGCTCCTGAGCAGCGGCGTCACGGTCCTCGGCAAGACCAGGCTGCCCGAGTTCGGATTCAGCCCCACCACGGAGTACGAGGCCGCCGAACCGGTACGCAACCCGTGGAACACCGGTTGTTCGGCGGGCGGTTCGTCCGGCGGCAGCGCGGCCCTCGTCGCCGCCGGGGCGGTGCCGATCGCCCACGCCAACGACGGCGGCGGATCGATCCGCATCCCCGCCGCCTGCTGCGGGCTCGTCGGTCTCAAGCCGACCCGCGGCCGGGTCGTGACGAACGCCCAGAGCCGCCAACTGCCCCTGGACATCGTGTCCGACGGCATAGTGAGCCGTTCGGTACGGGACACCGCCGCGTTCCTCGCCGCCGCCGAGACCTACTGGCGCAACCCCAAGCTGCCGCCCCTCGGTCTGGTCGAGGGACCCTCCGAACGGCGCCTGCGCATCGGGTTCCTGGTCGACTCGCCGAACGGCGTCCACGCCGACACCGCGACCCGGGCCGCCGTCATGGACACCGTCGCGACGCTCGAACGGCTCGGCCACACCGTGGAGCCGGTCGAGCTGCACCTCGACCCCCGCTTCACCGGCGACTTCCTCACGTACTGGGGCATGCTGTCGTTCCTCCTCGGCGTGTCGGGCCGGACCTTCGGTCCGGACTTCGACCGGCACCGGTTGGACGGCCTCAGCCGGGGGCTGCGCGAGGAGTACCTGAAGAGCTGGCGGCGCACCCCGGGCGTACTGCGGAGGCTGAAGCGGACGCGGGAGGCGTACGCGGCGGCGTTCCGCGGCCTCGACCTCGTCCTCACCCCCGTCCTCGCGCACACCACGCCGAGGATCGGTCACCTCAGCCCGACCGTGCCGTACGCGACGCTGGTCGAGCGGATCCTCGCGTACGTCGCCTTCACACCGGTCAACAACGTCGTCGGGACGCCGTCGATCTCCGTTCCCGCCGCCGGCGCGACGGACGAAGGGCTGCCGATCGGCGTCATGTTCTCGGGCCGCCCCGGCAGCGAACGGACGCTGCTCGACGTCGCCTACACGCTGGAGGCGGACCGCCCGTTCCGGCGCATCCAGGACGTCTGACCGGCGGGCGGCCCGGAGGGTGCCGGCGGCTGGGAGGAGGGCCGGTCAGCCGCTTCAGCCGTCGCCGAGCGCGCGCTGCAGCTGCGCCTTGTTCATCTTCGAACGGCCGTCGATGTTCCGGCGCTTGGCCTCTTCATAGAGCTGGTCGTACGTGCGCCCCTGGGCACCGGTGTGGGAGCGCCGGCCACCACGCTCGCCGGACGACATGTCCTCCCGGGACAGGCGGCTCGCCGTCTTGGACTCGCCGTGCCGTGCCCGCTCCTTGTTCACGGTGCGGGCGGCGATCTCCTTGGCGCGCTCCTCGCTCTCGCCGCGCTGCTCCGCGCTCTCCTTGATGTGTTCGTACTGCCGTTCCCGCTTCGGGCTGGATCCGCGAGGCATGATGTGCTCCTTCCGCATGCGCTGAGCGGCTCTCCCGTGCGGTTACCCGCCGACTCCCCCCTCACTCCCCTCTCTTCGAGGTGTGCCGGGTGCGGGCCCACAGCGGCAGGGCGAACCAGCACAGCAGGTACCAGGCCAGGACCCCGGCCACGAGCCACGGAACGATCGCGTTGTCGGTGGCCACGCGGAGGATGAGGACGAGCGCGGTCGTGAGGGTGGTGAGCAGGAGCAGGATCCCGATGAAGGTCAGCCGGGACGCCCACGCCACCGCCTGGGGTTTGATCCGCCGGCCCGCCACGAGGCGGTGGAAGGAGACCGGGCCGATCAGCGCGCCCGTGGCCAGCGAGCCGAGGACCACCGTCAGGATGTAGATCGCCTTGTCGCCCGAGCCGAGGCTCTCGTACCGGGGAGTGAAGACCACCGTCAGGAGGAAGCCGAGGAGGATCTGGACACCGGTCTGGACCACCCGTATCTCCTGCATGAGGTCCTGCCACTGCCGGTCGGCGCGCTCGTCCGCGGTCTCGTCGCGCCCGCGCCCTTGTCCGTCTCCGTGAGAGGTCTCCCCGTCCTCACGGGTCGTCTTCCCGCTGTCGCGCGCCGCGTCCCCGTCTCCGTGTATGCCCGTCTGCCCGTCCCCTCGCTTCCGGGGGCGTCCCAGCCCGGTCTCGCGGTCAGTCATCCGTCTCACCTTCCGGTTCGAAGGGGCCCGAGGGGCCGGGGCGGCGGCGGTACGCCGCGTCTTCCCTGCCGGCACGGTCGCAGACGTCGCGCCGCGGCTCTTCGTCGGATCATATGAAGAACCTGTCGAGTGCGGCTCCGGCCGACCACGGCGGGTGCGCCACGCGGCCGGAGGGCTTCCGCTCGCCGTGCCGGGAGCCCTCGGCGTATCGTCGGCCTCAGCTCGGAATTGTGCGCCGACGGGAACCGGAGTGCCGGATGCCAAGGGATGCGACAGGGACGGGTGACGCCGGGCTCATCGGCCCCCGTCTGACGGCCGCGGTCCGGTGGAGCGGTGCCACGGCCGTCGTCACGGTGGCGGGGGAGCTCGACCGCGACACCCAGGAGCCCCTGCACGCGGCGCTGACCGACGTCCTGGACCGGCGCCCCGAACGGATCGTCGTGGACTGCGGACGACTGACGTTCTGCGACTCGACCGGACTCAATCTGCTGCTGACGGCGAGGCTGGACGCACGGGAGGCCGGCAGCCGGCTGGAGCTGGCCGCGCTGCGCCCGCCCGTCGACCGGGTCTTCGACGTCACCGGCGTCGTGGCGGTCTTCACGGTGTACGACGAGCTGCCCGCCGAACTGGCCGAGGGGGAGCACCCGTGAACGCGACACGGCACCGGGCACGGTGGAGGCAGGGATGAGCGAACCGGTCCGGTCCAGGGGCCAGATCAGACGGCTCGTCCTGCGGAGCGGGGAGTCGGTGGTCGCACGGTGCCGTGACTTCTGCCGGGTCGCGCTCACCGACTGGGACTGGCCCGGCCGGCCGGAGGACAGCGGGCTCACCGAGGAGGAGCGGGACCTCGCGGTCGAGGACGTCCTCCTGGTCGTGTCGGAGGCCGTGACCAACGCCTGTCTGCACGCCGGGGGCCCCACGGAGCTGGTCATCCGGCTCGCCCCCGCCGAGCCGCGGGGCGACGGTGCGGCGAGCGGCCCGCCGTCCCGCGCGGCCACCGGCACGGCCGGGGACCTGCGGATCGAGGTGAGTGACCGGAGCAGCCGGATTCCGGATTTCCGGCCACGGGGAGCGCCTGGGCAACCGGGGGGCAACGGCCTGATCGTGATCGACCGGCTCGCGCGCGCGTGGGGAGCCGTCCCCGGGGAGACGGGCAAGTCCTTCTGGGTGGAGGTCGCGAGCCCGGTCCCGGCGAACGGACCGCCGGCTGTCCCGACGCCGCCGCCACCTCCCGCCGCGCCACGGTCACCTGCTCCGGACTCTCCGCGGGCGGCGTCGGGCCGGGGTGGACTGTCACGGCCGGTTCCGGGGGACCCTCCGGGCGCCCGTGGCGGGGCGGCCCATGACGGCGGCCCGTGACGCGCCGTCGCCGTGCGGCTCCCGGCCCGGTCGGCGCGCCGCCGACGCGGTCGCCGTGACGGCCGGGGGCTCACGTGTGGGTCGTGGTCGCGGTCGTCGCCTTCGGAGGCTCCTCCGCCGTCAGGGCCGTACGCAGATCGCCGAGGATGCGACTGAGGAGACGCGACACGTGCATCTGCGAGAGGCCGAGGCGCGCGCCGATCTCCGCCTGGGTCAGCTCCTCGCCGAACCTCAGCGCCAGGATCGTCCGGTCGCGCGTCGAGAGAGCGGCGACGAGCGGCTTGAGCGCCTCCAGGTTCTCGATCTTCTCGAAGGCGTCGTCGTCGCTGCCGAGGCAGCGCGCCAGCATGCCGGGACCACCGTCCTCGTCGTCCGCGGGAACGTCGAGCGAGCGACTGGTGAATCCGTTCGCGGCGAGCCGGCCCTCGCGCAGTTCGGTCTCGGTGATGTGGAGATGGGCGCCGAGCTCGGCAACCGTCGGCGGGCGGCCCAGCTCCTGTTCGAGGGCGTCGTTCGCCTTGGCCAGGCCCAGCCGCAGTTCCTGCAGGCGGCGCGGCACGTGGACGCTCCAGCTGGTGTCGCGCAGATGCCGCCGTATCTCACCGAGCACGGTCGGCAGGGCGAAGGACATGAACTCGTTGCCCCGCTCGGGCTCGAACCGGTTGATCGCCTTGATCAGACCGACGGTGCCGACCTGGACGATGTCCTCCCAGCTCTCGTTGGAGCGCCGGAAGCGGGTCGCGGCGTACTTGACCAGGCTCAGGTTCAGCTCGACGAGGGTGTTGCGTACGTACGAGTAGTCCGCCGTGCCCTCCTCCAGCGAGCGCAGCCGCTCGAACAGGGAGGTCGAGAGCGTGCGGGCGTCCGCGGTGCTCACCGACAGGGGATCCGCGATCTCGGGAAGCCCGGCGAGGGGTTCGGGGTCGTGACGGACGGGCCGGTGGTCGTTCTGGGCGGACCGGCGGTCCTTGGAGACGGGCTGGCCGCGGCCCCGGGCGGTGGTGCGGTTGTTCGACATGAAGGCTCCTGATGAGAGCCCCCTCTTTCCTCATACCCGCTTTGGCCCCACACGAGCAGTGTGCCGTGGGTGACGGAGGGGAGGGGGCGGGGAAATACGGCGGCGGGCCATAC
>NZ_LIPQ01000435.1 GCF_001418135.1 Streptomyces aureus | reverse complement strand
CTCCCCCGGCGTCCTCGGGCCCGCCGCCCTCTCCGTCCTCGCCCCGCTCGGCCGCCTGACCGCCGCCCAGCTCCGGGCACTGCTCCCCGCCGGGGAAGTCCGGCTCACGCCCTGGCGCGGGGTCGTCGTGGCCGGGGCCGGCGCCGACCGGCTGCCCGCCCTCGACGCGGCCGGGCTCATCACCCGCCCCGACTCCCCCTGGGCCGGTGTCACCGCCTGCACCGGGCGGCCCGGCTGCGCCAGGTCCCTCGCCGACGTCCGCGCCGACGCCACCCCCGTGCACCCCGAAGGCCCCGTGCACCCCGAAGGCGCCGGACACCTCGAAGGCCCCGGCCACCCCGAAGACCACGGCCACCCCGGAGGTCCCGGAGGCCCCGGACGCATCGAGGACCGCCTCCTCCCCGTGCACTTCTCCGGGTGCGAGCGCCGCTGCGGACACCCTCACGGCGCCTGGACCGACGTCCTCGCCACCGCCGGCGGCGACTACCTGGTGGACGGCGTCCCCACCCCCCGTACCGCCCTGCCCGAAGCCGTGACCGCGGCCCGCACGACGAGATGAGCGAGAGCAACAGGATGTTCGACTACGAGAAGGACGGGGCGGAGATCTACCGCCAGTCCTTTGCCACGATCCGCGCCGAGGCGGATCTGGCGGGCCTGCCCGCCGACGTCGCCCAGGTGGCGGTCCGGATGATCCACGCCTGCGGCATGACCGACCTCGTACGCGACATCGCCTGGTCGCCGCAGGTCGTCACGAACGCCCGCGCCGCCCTCCGGGCCGGAGCGCCGATCCTCTGTGACGCGCAGATGGTCGCGAGCGGTGTCACCCGGCGCCGGCTGCCGGCCGACAACGAGGTGGTCTGCACCCTCTCGGACCCGTCCGTGCCGGCCCTCGCCGCCGAACTCGGCACCACCCGCTCCGCCGCGGCCCTCGAACTGTGGCGGGACCGTCTCGAAGGCTCCGTCGTCGCCATCGGCAACGCGCCGACCGCCCTCTTCCACCTCCTGCAGATGGTCGCGGAAGGGGCCGGGAGGCCCGCCGCCGTCCTCGGCATACCGGTCGGCTTCATCGGCGCCGCCGAGTCCAAGGACGCCCTGGCCGCGCAGGACCTGGGCCTCGACTACCTCGTCGTACGGGGCCGGCGCGGCGGCAGCGCCATGACGGCCGCCGCGATCAACGCGATCGCCCACGAAGCGGAGATTCAGAAGTGACCGGCAAGCTGTACGGCGTGGGGCTCGGCCCCGGCGACCCGAACCTGATGACGGTGGCCGCCGTGAAGGCCATCGCCGCCGCCGACGTGATCGCGTACCACTCGGCCCGCCACGGCCGGTCCATCGCGCGCTCGATCGCCGCCGAGCACCTCCGTGAGGACCACATCGAGGAGCGGCTGATGTACCCGCTCACGGTGGAGACCACGGACCACCCGGGTGGCTACCGGGGCGCCCTGAACGACTTCTACGAGGAGGCCGCGGCCCGCCTCGCCGCGCACCTCGACGCCGGACGCACCGTCGCCGTCCTGGCCGAGGGCGACCCGCTGTTCTACGGCTCGTACCAGCACATGCACAAGCGGCTCGCGGACCGCTACGACACGACCGTCATCCCCGGTGTCACCTCGGTGTCCGCCGCCGCCGCCCGCCTCGGCGAGCCGCTGTGCGAGGCGGAGGAGGTCCTCACGATCATCCCCGGCACCCTGCCGGAGGACGAGCTGACGGCCCGTCTCGCGGGCACCGACTCGGCGGTCGTGATGAAGCTCGGCCGCACCTTCCCCACCGTGAAGCGGGCCCTGGAGCGGGCCGGCCGGCTCGACGACGCACGGTACGTGGAGCGGGCGTTCATGGCGGGCGAGCGGACCGGCGACCTCGTGGACGTCGACCCCGGGTCGGTCCCGTACTTCTCCGTCGCCGTGCTGCCCTCCCGTATCGACCGCGAACCCGCCGTACGGGAGCGGGGCGAGGTCGTCGTCGTCGGCACCGGCCCGGCCGGCGCGCCCTGGCTCACCCCCGAGTCGCGCGGCGCCCTCGTCAACGCCGACGTCCTCGTCGGCTACACCACCTACCTGGACCGGGTGCCGGTGCTGCGCCCCGGGCAGATCCGGCACGGCTCGGACAACAAGGTGGAGTCCGAGCGCGCCGAGTTCGCCCTCGACCTGGCCCGCCGCGGCCACAAGGTCGCGGTCGTCTCCGGCGGCGACCCGGGTGTCTTCGCGATGGCGACGGCCGTCCTGGAGGTCGCCTGCGAGCCGGAGTACGCGGACGTGCCCGTACGGGTCCTCCCCGGAGTGACCGCCGCCAACGCGGCCGCCGCCGCCGCGGGCGCCCCGCTCGGCCACGACTACGCGACGATCTCGCTCTCCGACCGGCTCAAGCCCTGGGACGTCATCGAGACCCGGCTGCGCGCCGCGGCCGCCGCCGACCTGGTCCTCGCGCTCTACAACCCGGGGTCGAGGTCCCGTACGCACCAGGTGGCCGCCGCCCGCGACCTCCTGCTCGAACTCCGGTCGCCCGAGACCCCGGTGGTCGTCGCCCGGGACGTCGGCGGCCCCGAGCAGTCGGTCCGGGTGGTGACCCTGAAGACCCTGGAGCCGTCCGAGGTCGACATGCGCACCCTGCTCCTCATCGGTTCCTCGCAGACGCGGGCGGTCGAGCGCGCCGACGGCCGGACGATCGCCTGGACCCCGCGCCGGTACGGCTGACGGCCCCGACGGCCGACGGAGGTCGGAACTCCTGCTGCTCGGCACCGGGCGGCAGGAGCCCTTCCACCGTGCGGGCGCGGGGGCGCCGTTCGCCGTTGCACCTGGTCCGCCCGCTCTTCGGGCTCGTCCCCGGGGCCGGCCGCGGTCAGTCGCGGGTGAAGGTGCCGAGGCCCTCGCCGTCCAGGTACTCGACGCGGACGGTCTTCCCGTCGGGGGAGAACGTGACGCCGGTGGGGCCGACGGCGTTCTCCCCGCGCGTGGGGAAGCTGAACGTGTCGCCGTCGTAGTGCGTGAGCCGGTACGACTGGGGCTCCGGCCCCAGTCGCAGGACGAGACCGCCGTTCTCCTCCGCCACCGTCAGACGGCCGTAGTAGTCACTGCCGTACGTGCCGGTGTAGACGCTGTTCGCCTTCGCGGGCGTCCCGTCGGCCGGCGGCTTCGCGAAGTCCGTGGCCGAGCGGCCGGCCTCCGCCTCCTGCTCGTACAGGGCGTTGACGAGCGGCAGCCAGTCCCGGCTCGGCTTCCCGTCCTGCGCGGTGTCGAAGAAGTCGAGGGCGACGGCGTCGGCGACGCCGACCGGCGCGCCGTTGGTGAGGACGACGATGCCGAGCTGCTCGCCCGGCAGCATCGTGACGTTGGTGTGCGCGCCGAGCGCGAACGCGCCGGTGTGGGAGAGGCGGAGCCGGCCCTCGTCGTCGTACGACACGTTCCAGCCGAGGCCGTAGAAGCCGGTCCTCGCGGCGGGTGCGTGCGCCGGGTTGGCGACGGACTCGGGGTGGTGGGTGAGGTCGAGGGCGTCCTCGGCGACGATCCGCTTCCCGTCGAGCGAGCCGTTGGCGAGCTGGAGCCGCAGCCAGGTCGCCATGTCACGGGCCGAGGAACTGACGCCACCGGCGGGGGACTGGGCGTCCGGGTCCCGGACGAACTGCGCCTTCCAGGTCCCGTCGGCCTCCTTGACGTGCCCGTGGGCCCGGTCGGGGTTCGAGACGAAGTCCTGGAAGGTGGAGCTGGTGTCGTTCATGCCGGCGGGCCTGTAGAGGGTGTCCTCGGCGAGCTTCGCCCAGGGAACGCCCTTCTCCGCGGCGACGGACTCGGCGGCCGCCGTCAGGCCGAAGTTGGTGTACGCGTAGCTCGCGCGGAACGGTGCGAGGGGCTCGTACCGCAGATGGGACAGGATGTACTCCTGGTCGTAGCCGAGGTCCTCCAGCAGGTCGCCCGCGTGGTCGGGGAGGCCGCTGCGGTGCGAGAACAGGTCGGCGACGGTCACGTGGTCCGTCACCCACGGGTCCTTCAGCCGGAACTCGGGGAGTTCGGGGTTGACCGGCTTCTGCCAGCCGTCCACGCCGACCGCTCCGGAGACGACGGTGGAGGCGACCGGCTTCGACACGGAGGCCAGCTGGAAGACGGTGTCGGCGTCGACCTTGCCGGCCTTGCCGACCTCGCGCACGCCGTATCCCTTGATGTGGACGACCTGGTCCTTGTACACGACGGCGACGGAGACCCCGGGCACCCCGGTCTTCCTCATCAGCTCCGCGACGCTCGGGTCGAGCCGGTCGACGGCCCGGTCCACGTCCGCCCCGTCGAGCTGGGGCGGCGGCTGGGCCGGCGGAGGCTCAGGCGTGGGGGTCGGGGTCGGACCGGTCCCGGCGAGGGAACCCATGCCCAGCACGGACACGATCCCCGCGGTGACCAGCCATCGGACGGTAACCACGCTTCCATTGAACGCCCGGAGGAAGCCGCTGTCGCGCCGGGCGGAGCGGAGGCCCCGGCCCCCTGGTCCAGCGCCGGAACCGGCCGGTAGAGTCCGCATCCGGCGGTGACCCGGCCCCACCCGCACCGTCCCGGCTCCCCCACGAGTCCCGCACCACATCACCTGTTTCCCATAGGTCCGGAAAGGGCCCTCTCTCTGTGACGACCCGTAACCGGCTGAGCGCCCTGGCCACGACGGCCGCGCTCGCCGCATCCGGCGGTCTCCTGACCGCCGCCCCCGCCGCCGCTGCCGTCACCTGCGCCTCCCCGGTGTGGAAGGCGGAGTACTACGCCAACACCACCCTCACCGGCACGCCCAGGCTGACCACCTGCGACAGCGTCATCGCCGAGAACTACGGCACCGGCGACCCGGCGGGCGTCACGCTGCCCAGGGACAACTTCTCCGTCCGCTGGTCCGTCACCCGTGACTTCGGCTCCGGTGGCCCCTTCACGTTCACCGCCGAGGCACAGGACGGCATCCGCGTCCACCTCGACGGCGTCCGCAGGATCGACCTGTGGAAGAACGTCTCCACGACCCAGAAGAAGACCGTGGCCGTGACCGTCCCGGCCGGCCGGCACACCATCCACGTGTCCTACGCGACCTGGACGGGCGCCGCCAACGTCAAGTTCGGCTACGCGCCCAACACGTCGCCGACCGTCGACAAGGTCCGCCCGCTGGCACCGACCGGCGCCACCGTCGCGTACGACCGCTCCCTGAACAGGACCACCCTGAAGTGGGCGGCCAACAAGGAGATGGACCACGCCGGATACCGCGTCTACCGGCGGCCGAGCACCTCCACGGCCTGGACCAGGACCGGCGGCACCGCGCTCGTCACCGGCACCGCGTACGGCGACCACCCGCCCGCCACCGGTCAGCGCTTCCTCTACGAACTCCGCGCCGTCGACAAGGCCGGCAACGAGTCCCCGGGCAGTGCCGACCTCACCGTCGCCACCGTCGACAAGACCCCGCCCATCGCCCCGCACGTCATGCTGGACGCCTGCCCGGACGGCCTCCCCTACGCTGCCCCCCAACTCGTCACCACGGCGGAGAACTCGGCCGACATCGCGTGGTACGAGGGACAGCGCCACAACCCGGTGACCGGCGTCTGGACCACCGTCCACTCCGGCGCGAGGGGCTCCATCTGCGACACCGGCCAGCCCGCCGACGGCAGCAGCGCCACCTACCGCGGCCGGGCCCGCGACGCCGCCGGGAACTGGTCCCCGTACTCGCCCGCCACCACCCTCACCACCGCGGATCTGACGCCCCCCGCGCCCGTCACCGACGTCCGCGCCGACCACCGGTCGGGCGTCCCCCACCTCACGTGGTCCCCCGTGGCCGGCGCCGCCTCGTACCGGGTCGTCCAGTACGACCCCGCGACCGGCGAGCACCTGAACGCCCTGCCCACGGGCGACACCACGACGGCGACCGACGTCGTGCCGCGCCAGGCGGCCGCGGTGGCCGACACGTACCGGTACGCGGTGCGGGCCGTCGACGCGAAGGGCAACGCCGCCGCCCCCGTGGAGATCACGCTGTCGATGGCCGACCGGGCCGAGTCGATCCCCCCGTTCCGGACGACGGCGAACAGGTTCGACGAAGGCGTGATGATCTGGTGGCTCGGCGCCGATCCGTGGACCGTCGACGAGAATCCCCTTCCCGCCTACCGGATCGTCCGCACCGACACAGCCACCGGTGAGACCAGCACCGTCGAGGGATGCAAGCCGTTCACCTCGGACGACCGGCCGCTGACCGGCCCCGACGTGAGCTGGACGTGGGCCGACGACACCGCGCCCTCCTACGCCGGACGCAAGATGATCGACGGCCGCTGCTGGGACGTCCAGGGCAGGTCCGAGACGACGTACGAGTACCGGATCGTGACGATCGACCGGTACGGGCACGCGTCGCAGCCCGGACCCGCCGCCACGGAGACCACCCCGGACACCGTGCGCCCGGCCCCCGTGCGGAACCTGACCGCCGAACAGATCCCGCTCGGCGTCCGCCTCACCTGGACCCCGCCCGCCGACGACGACGTCGAGGGCTACGCGGTGTGGCAGAGCACCACCGACCCCGCCACCGGCGCGACCACGTGGACCAGGAACTGCTGGACGGGCACCTCCCTGGCCGAGACCGAGATCCTCTGCCCGACCGTCCCCGACGGCCGCCCGCACACCTACCGCGTCGCCGCCATGGACCGGTTCGACCCCGACCCGGTCCTCGGGGAACTCGACCCGGCCGAGATCACCGTCACCCCCGCGGACACCCGGCCTCCGGGCTGGACCGACACCCACATCCGCGACGCCCAGTACCCCGCCCTCCTGCTGCAGTGCTCCGACGGGTCCTCCGTGCCCTGCGGGACCGCCACGCAGTACCGGGTGGAGCGCTGGAACCCGCTCGCGGGCTCCTGGACCACCCTCACCACGGGGGCCCTGGAGGGCGCGCCCTACCAGTACATGGACTCGGCGGTGGCCGAGGACCTGCTGAGCCTCCAGTACTACCGGGTGGTCTTCACCGACCCCTCGGGCACCGAGCAGTCGGTCCGTACGACGGCGTACGGCATCTGGGCCTCCTGGCTCTGACGCACTCCTACCGCAGCACCCAGGCGGCGGCCTCCCCGGGGGTCGCCGCCACCGGCACGCCCTCCGGGACCGGGGGGCGGCGGACCACGACGACCGGGAGGCCCGCCTCGCGGGCCGCGGCCAGTTTCGGGGCGGTCGCCGCGCCGCCGCTGTCCTTCGTCACCAGGACGTCGATCCGGTGCCGGGCCAGGATCTCCCGCTCGCCGTCCAGGGTGAACGGCCCCCGGTCGAGGAGGGTCTCCGTGCGGGCCGGCATCGGGGCCTCCGGGGCGTCCACCGAGCGGACCAGGAACCACTCCGGGCGGTCCGCGAAGGCCGCGAGGCCCATCCGGCCGGTCGTCAGGAAGACCCGGTCACCGAGGCCGTCGAGGGCTGCGGCCGCCGCCTCCAGGGACGCCACGGAGCGCCAGTCGTCGCCCTCTCCAGGGACCCAGCCGGGGCGGCGCAGCGCCAGCAGGGGAACATGGGCGGTGGCGGCCGCCCGGGCCGCGTTGAAGCTGATCCGCTCGGCGAAGGGATGCGTGGCGTCGATGACCGCGTCCACGGCGTGCCCGCCGATCCACTCCACGAGCCCGTCGACGCCGCCGAACCCGCCGATCCGCACCTCGCCCTCGGGCAGCCGGGGGCTCGACACCCGCCCCGCGAGGGAGCTGGTGACCCGGGCCTCGGCGTGCAGCAGTCCCGCGAGGGCGCGGGCCTCGGTGGTTCCCCCGAGAATGAGTATGTGCACAGGAGCCTCTTCGTGACTTCAGGCGGCGGGCGTGAGGCCCAACTCAAGCACACGGGCCTCCGCCCGGGGTGGACGACGGGTGCCTGCGCGACGGCGGCGACGACGGCCGCGTACACGGCGCTCCTGACCGGCGAATTCCCGGACCCGGTGACCGTCACGCTGCCGAAGGGCCAGACGCCGTCCTTCGCGCTCACGGCGGAGTCCCTCGACGCCGGTACGGCCATGGCCGCCGTGACCAAGGACGCGGGCGACGACCCGGACGTCACGCACGGCGCCGTGATCCGCTCGACGGTACGGCTCCTGCCGGCCGGGTCGGGCGTCGTCTTCCGGGCCGGTGAGGGCGTCGGCACCGTCACCCTGCCGGGCCTGCCCCTGGAGGTCGGCGAGCCGGCGATCAACCCGGTGCCGCGGCAGCTGATGCGGGAGCACGTGGCGGAGGTCGCGGCCCGGCACGGTGGGAGCGGCGACGTCGAGATCACCGTCTCCGTCGACAACGGCGCCGAGATCGCCCGCTCCACCTGGAACCCCCGGATCGGCATCCTGGGCGGCCTGTCGATCCTCGGCACGACGGGGGTCGTGGTCCCGTACTCGTGCTCGGCGTGGATCGACTCGATCCGCCGGGGCGTGGACGTGGCCCGCGCGGGCGGTCTGACGCACGTGGCGGGCTGCACGGGCTCGACGTCGGAGCGGACCGTCGCGGGTCTCTACGACCTGCCGGAGATCGCACTCCTCGACATGGGCGACTTCGCGGGCGCGGTCCTCAAGTACATCCGCCGTCACCCCGTCGACCGCCTCACGATCTGCGGCGGCTTCGCGAAGCTCTCCAAGCTGGCCGCCGGCCATCTGGACCTCCACTCGGCGCGCTCCCAGGTCGACAAGGGCTTCCTGGCGGAGCTGGCCCGCACGGGCGGCGCGTCCGAAGCCCTCGCCGCGGAGATCGCGGACGCGAACACGGGTCTCGCCGCGCTCCGCCTCTGCGAGGCCGCGCACGTCCCCCTGGGCGACCTGGTGGCCGCCCGGGCCCGCGACGAGGCCCTGGCGGTGCTCCGGGGCGCCCCGGTGGCGGTGGACGTGATCTGCATCGACCGCGCGGGGACGGTGGTGGGCCGGTCGGCGGTGGCGGGACCGGGCGCGTAGCGACGGGTCGCCGGTGGCGGGACCGGGCGCGTGGCCACACGTCGCCGGTGGCCAGGACGGGCGCGCCGCCACCGGTCGCCGGTGGCCAGGACGGGCGCGCCGCCACCGGTCGCCGGTGGCCAGGACGGGCGCGCCGCCACGCCCGGTCCCTCCGCTTCCGGGCCCGTCAGGCCGTCGGGTAGCCGATCTCCCGTACGTCCTCGGCGAGGTCCGCGAGCGTGACCTCCGGGTTGAGGGCGGCGACGACCTCCGCTGTCAGGGGGCGCAGGGCGAGGACGTGCCGTACGGCCTCGATGTCGACCGGGCGCTCGTAGTAGTCCGAGGCCCACTCCGCGTACGCCTCCGCCGAGCGGTCCGTCAGGTGGTGGAAGAGGCCGCCGGAGCCGTCCGGGTCCTCGTGGTCCTCCAGGTCCGTGAACTCGACCGGGCCCGTGTGCCAGGCCGTGTCGGCGGTCTCGCGCCACAGACAGGCGGTGGTCACGTGGATCCCGTCCTCGTCCGTGAAGGCGGGCTCCGTCAGGTACTCCCGGAACGCCTCCGGGACCCCGTCGAGCACCCCGGGCCACGTCTCCCCGTCCGCGGCGGCCCCGTACGGGCTCATCGGCGACTCGTGGTCGAAGCCACGCGCGAAGGCCCCGGCCGCGGACAGCACGATCGTGTACTCGCCGCCCTGACCGTCCTTCATCGACGCCAGCTGTTCGGTCTCCGACCAGTGCGCGTCGAAGGAGTAGTACCGGCTCTCCCACTCCGGGCTGAGCACGGCCTCCGTCATCGCGAGCCCCCGGCTGTGGTCGCGCAGTTCCTCGATGCCCGGCAGCGCCCGGGCCACGTCGTAGACAGTCACGTCCCCATGAGACCGCACGCCGCTGACGGCCGACATGCGGCCCCCGGGCCACGAACCTAGGCTTACCAGCACATACCCCCTGAGCGAGAGGGAGCCCCATGGCCAAGCGAGGCAACAAGAAGCGCGCCCGCAAGAAGAAGAACGCGAACCACGGCAAGCGGCCCAACGCCTGACCCACCGACGTCGGAGGTCCGACGTCCACGCGCCGGGGCCCCGGGGATCGGACTCCCCGGGGCCCCGGCGCGTCCGTGCGCGGCCGGCGTCAGCAGGCGTGGCGGTCGCGTGCCGGGTCGTACAGGTGGCTGTCGCGGAACTCCGAGGCGCCCAGCGTGCGGCCCACCAGGATGACGGCCGTCTTCGTGATGCCGGCCGCCTTCAGCTGGGGCGCGATGTCCTCGAGCGTGCCCCGCAGCACGATCTCGTCGGGGCGGCTGGCCATCGCCACGACCGCCGCCGGGCAGTCCGTGCCGTAGTGGGGGACGAGTTCGGCGACGACCCGGTCCACGTACCGCGCGGCCAGGTGCAGGACGAGCAGCGCGCCGCTGCGGCCCAGGGTCGCCAGGTCCTCGCCCTCG
>NZ_LIPQ01000434.1 GCF_001418135.1 Streptomyces aureus | reverse complement strand
TCGTCCGGCTGACCGCCTCCGCGTACAGCTCCTCGATCAGCCGGGCCACGCGCTCCGGCTCCCGCAGCGTCGGGTAGTGGTCGGAGGCGGTCAGCCGGACGAGACGGCAGCCCGGGATCCGGTCGGCCATCTCCTCGTTGCAGCGCACGACCTCCGGCCGATCCAGCTCGCCCAGCGCGAGCAGGGTCGGTACGGAGAGCTCCCCGAGCCGGTCGAAGGCGGGCGCACCGGTGAGCTGATGGCCGATGTTGCTGAACCAGGCGGGCAGCACGGCCCGGCACAGGGCGGCCGCGACCGGGTCGGACTCGGGGGTGCCGCCGCCGGCCTTCGCCCACACGCGCAGGCCGAGCCGGACGATGCCCTCCATGTCGCCCGCCGTGGCCGGCGGCTCCAAGCGCTCGAAGAACTCGCCCGTGGCCAGCCCCTCGTACCCGGAGACACCGGGAACGAGGAGGGCGAGGCCCGCCACCCGCTCGGGCGCCTCCAGGGCGAAGTCCACCGAGGTGGCCCCGCCCATGCTGGAGCCCACGAGAACCGCCCGCTCGATCTCGAAGTGGTCGAGGACCGCGGCCAGATCACGGACCGGGAGGTACTCGGCGGTGGGCGCGGGCGAGCGGCCGTAGCCGCGCACGTCGTAGCGGATCACCCGACGCCGCGCGCTGAGCGCCGGCAGGACCGGGTCCCACACCGCGGAGTCGCCGACGCCGGGATGGAGCAGGACCAGCGGCAGGCCGTCCCCTCCCGCGTCGTCCGCCCAGACCTCGCCGTGACTGACACGCACCATGGTTTCCACGGCTCCCCAGTCTGGTGGGGCCCACGGGGCTCCGCCGGCACTTGCACGGTGTTTGGCGGAGACCGGGCGTCAGGCGCCGGATTCCGATGCCACCCCCAGGGCGGTCAGTACGGGGCTGATCAGCGGGTGGTCCTCCGCGCCCCGCCGGACGGCGGCGAACACCCTGCGGGTCGGGGCGACGCCCTCGATCGGGCGGACCTCCACGCCCGTGAGCTCCATGCCGCGCAGCGCCGAACGCGGCACGAGCGCCACGCCGGCGGACGCGGCCGCGAGGGCGACGACGGCGCGGAAGTCGTCGGACGAGTGCTCCGGGTTCAGCGTGAACCCGGCGTATTCGCAGGCCAGGACGGTGACGTCATGGCAGGGGTTGCCTGCGGACTGGCCGATCCAGGCGTCCTTCGCGAGGTCGCCGAGCGCGACCCGCTCACCGGCCGCCAGCGGGTGGCCGGGCGGCAGGACCGCGTCGAAGGGCTCCGCGTAGAGCGGGACGCGGGTGAGGCGGGCGTCGTCCTCGCCCGGCGCGCCCCGGTACTCGACCGCGACGGCCACGTCGACCTGCCGGTCGAGGACCATCATCAGACTCTCGTCGCCCTCGGCGTCCCGTACGCGGACCCGGATGCCGGGGGCCGAGTCGGCCAGTGCCCTGATGGCCGGGGCCACCACGAGTCCGATGCCGGTGGCGAAGGCGGCGACCGTGACCGTACCGGCCTCGCCGGATCCGTAGGCCGCGAGCTCGGACTCGGCGCGCTCCAACTGGGCGAGGACGGCGTTGGCGTGGCTGAGGAGAATCTCGCCGGCCGGGGTGAGGCGGGCGCCACGGGCACTGCGGTCCACCAGGCGGTGGCCGGTCTCCTGCTCCAGGGCGGCGAGCTGCTGGGAGACGGCGGAGGGGGTGAGATAGAGCGCGGCGGCCGCCGCCGTGACCGTGCGGTGGTCTGCCACCGCACGGAGGATGTGCAACCGCCGTGCTTCGATCATTCCCCCAGTCTCGCAGGCCGCGGGGCCCGCGCCCGCCTCAGCCCCGCAGGGCCGCGCGGGCGTCGACGAACGCGTCGACGGCCCGGTTCACGTCCTCCGTGGAGTGGGCGGCGGAGAGCTGGACACGGATGCGGGCCTGGCCCTGCGGCACGACCGGGTACGAGAAACCGATCACGTACACGCCGCGCTCCAGGAGCAGCTCGGCCATGCGGCCGGCCTCGGACGCGTCGCCGATCATGACGGGGGCGATGGCGTGGTCGCCGGGGAGGATGTCGAAGCCCTCCGCCGTCATCCGGGTCCGGAACAGCTCGGTGTTGGCGCGCAGCCGGTCGCGCAGGTCACCGGCGGACTCCAGCAGGTCGAGGACCTTGAGGGAGGCGGCGGCGATCACCGGGGCGAGGGTGTTCGAGAAGAGGTACGGGCGGGAGCGCTGACGCAGCAGGGCGACGATCTCGGCACGTGCCGCGACGTAGCCGCCGGAGGCGCCGCCGAGGGCCTTGCCGAGGGTGCCGGTGATGATGTCGACGCGGTCCATCACGCCGTGCAGTTCGGGGGTGCCGCGGCCGCCGGGGCCGACGAAGCCGACGGCGTGCGAGTCGTCGACCATCACCATGGCGTCGTAGCGCTCGGCCAGGTCGCAGATCTCGCCGAGCGGGGCGACGTAGCCGTCCATGGAGAAGACGCCGTCGGTGACGATGAGCTTGCGCCGGGCGCCGCCCTCCGTGGCCTCCTTGAGCTGCTGCTCCAGGTCGGCCATGTCGCGGTTGGCGTAGCGGAAGCGGCGGGCCTTGGAGAGGCGGATGCCGTCGATGATCGAGGCGTGGTTGAGGGCGTCGGAGATGACGGCGTCCTCGGAGCCGAGGATCGTCTCGAAGACACCGCCGTTGGCGTCGAAGCAGGAGGAGTAGAGGATCGTGTCCTCCTGGCCGAGGAAGGACGAGAGGCGCGCCTCCAGCTCCTTGTGCACCTCCTGCGTGCCGCAGATGAAGCGGACGGACGCCATGCCGTAGCCCCAGCGGTCGAGCGCCTCGTGGGCGGCGGCGACCACCTCGGGGTGGTCGGCGAGGCCGAGGTAGTTGTTGGCGCAGAAGTTGAGCACCTCGCCCGGGCGGCCGCCCGAGGTCACGGCGACGGTGGCCGACTGGGGGGTGCCGATGACGCGCTCGGGCTTGTGCAGTCCGGCCTTCTGGATCTCGTCGAGAGTGGCACGGATGTCGTCGCGTACGGAATCGAACATGGGTCAGGCTCCCGCAGTCCAGTCGAGGATGATCTTGCCGCTCTTGCCCGAGGCCGCGTCGTCGAAGGCGGCCTCGAAGTCGGTGTACGTGTAACGTCCGGTGACGACGGGCGAGAGGTCGAGTCCGCCCTCCAGGAGCACCGACATCGCGTACCAGGTCTCGAACATCTCGCGGCCGTAGATGCCCTTGATCGTGATCATGGAGGTGACGATCTTCGCCCAGTCGACGGCGAAGTCCTCGCTGGGCAGGCCCAGCATGGCGATCTTGCCGCCGTGGGTCATGTTGGCGACCATGTCGCGCATCGCGCGCGGGTTGCCGGACATCTCAAGGCCGACGTCGAAGCCCTCCTTGAGCCCGAGAGTGCGCTGGCCGTCGGCGATGGTCTGCTCGGCGACGTTGAGGGCGAGCGTGACGCCCGTCTTGCGCGCCAGGGCGAGGCGCTCCTCGCTGACGTCGGTGATCATGACACTGCGGGCGCCCGCGTGCTTGGCGACGGCGGCGGCCATGATGCCGATCGGGCCCGCGCCGGTGACGAGGACGTCCTCGCCGACCAGCGGGAAGGAGAGCGCCGTGTGCACGGCGTTGCCGAAGGGGTCGAAGATCGCGGCGATGTCGAGGTCGACGGGGACGCGGTGCACCCACACGTTGGAGGCGGGCAGCGCCACGTACTCGGCGAAGGCGCCGTCCCGGCCGACGCCGAGGCCGATGGTGGCGCGGCAGAGGTGGCGGCGGCCGGCCAGACAGTTGCGGCACTTGCCGCAGACGAGGTGGCCCTCGCCGCTGACCAGGTCGCCGATGGTGATGTCGGCGACGTCACGGCCGACGGAGACGACCTCGCCGACGAACTCGTGGCCGAGGGTCAGCGGCGTGGCGATCGTCTTCTGCGCCCAGCCGTCCCAGGAGCGGATGTGCAGGTCGGTCCCGCAGATACCGGTCCGCTTCACCTTGATGAGTACGTCGCCAGGACCGGTCTCCGGCTCGGGCACGTCCGTGAGCCAGAGTCCCGGCTCCGCCTTCAGCTTGACCAACGCCTTCAATGCCACGGCTCCCGACGTGCGTGTTCCTGTGATGTGCGGGGTACGGGCACGGCAACGCGCCCAAGATCCCTGGAACTGAATCTTCCGTACCGAGCGCTCGCGGTCCATCGAGGATTTCTTAAGCGCGCTCGCAGATCAGCTTCACACCCCAGGCGGGGGCGGGGCGACGTCAACGCGTCCGAACGGAGAGGCCACCGTGGGGGACCTCCCGTCCGGTCCGCGTGACGGAGATCCGGTCAGCGGCATCCCCGGCCACAACGCGGCGATGGCGGCCCTCGGCCGCTGACCGGATCTCCGTC
>NZ_LIPQ01000433.1 GCF_001418135.1 Streptomyces aureus | reverse complement strand
CGCGCGCGGGGAAGGGGCGAGATCAGCAGGACGGGCGACACACGCAGCCCGCATAGCGGACGAGGTCCATATGGACCCTCCGCCACAGGCGCACATCGGTGTCGGTCACGCTCCGGAGTACACCATGCGCGCCGATGGGAATCAATGGATGTCCGCTGTGCGGTCACTCCCCGTGGACACTCCGGTGGCCCCCACCTTCGCCGCGGCCTTCGCTCCCGCCTTCGCTCCGGACTTCGATGTCGCCTTCGTCCCGGCCTCGGCTCCGGGGTCCGTCCCGGTCTCCGGACCGTCCTCCGGCTCGTCGGTCGGCGAGCCGCCCCGGGCCGCGTCCGCCGCCGCGTAGAGACCCGCCGGGTGGACCCCGGCGAAGGCCGCGACGAGATGACCGTCGGGCCGTACCAGCAGTACGGCGTGGGCGGGGGCGCCCGGGTAGGCCTCCGTCACCAGGACCTCGGCCTTCGCCGGGAGGGCGGCGACCGCCTCTTCGAGCCGGGGCATCACCCCGGCGCCGCGCCAGTGCCGCCGGTCCCACACCCCCGTGCCGGGGGCGACCAGGAGGACCAGGAGGCGGCCCTGACCGAGCCGGTCCCGGAGCCGTACGGTCGTGCCGTCGGGAGCGGTCACGCGGACGTCCTCGACGGGGGCGCCCTCCGGGGTGCCGACCGGCGTCCGGCCCTCGGTGTACGGAGGCGCGAGGGGGGAGTGGGGGTACGCCGGGGGCGCGCCGAGCGGGCCGCGCCCCACATGGCCGTCGGTGAGGAGGGCGTCATGGCCCCGCGCGGCCCCCGGAAGGTACGTCCGCAGGCCGCCGCCGCCCCGCAGCACCGGCAGCGACTGGTCGGCACCGCGCAGCCGGTGGGCGACGGCCGCGCGCCGCTCGCTCTGGTAGCTGTCGAGCAGCCGTTCGGAGGCTCCGTGGTGCCAGGTGTGGGCGAGCTTCCAGGCGAGGTTGTCGACGTCCCGCAACCCCTCGTCGAGGCCCTGGGTGCCGACCGCGCCGAGCAGGTGCGCCGCGTCACCGGCGAGGAGGACACGGTCGACCCGCCAGCGCCGGGCGAGCCGGTGGTGGAGGGTGTGGACGCCGGTGTCGATGAGTTCGTACGGGGGTGTCACGCCGTCGCACCAGCCGGCCAGGGTCTCGCGGATCCGGGCGATCAGCGCGTCGGGAGTGACGAGGTCGCCCCGGGGCGGCAGCAGCCAGTCGATCCGCCACACCCCGTCGGGCAGCGGGCGGGCGGTGATCTCGTCGGCGGCGCCGCGCCACGGCGGCTGACGGTGCAACAGTGCCTCGCCGGGCCAGGGGAGTTCGGTGCGGAGCGCGGCGACCGCGTGCCGTTCCACGGCCGTACGGCCCGGGAAGCGGATGCCGAGCAGTTTGCGCACGGTCGAGCGGGCGCCGTCGCAGCCGACGAGGTGGCTGCCGCGCCACCAGGTGCCCGCCGGGCCCCGGGTGTGGGCGACGACGCCGTCGCGGTCCTGCTCGATGGTGTCGAGCCGGGCCTCGGTGACGAGCCGGATCAGCTTCTGGTGGGCGATGGCGTCACGGAGCCCGCGCGCGAGGGCGTGCTGCGGGATGTGCAGGGGCGCGGCCGGGGCGGAGGGCGCGGCGGGGTCCTCGGACCACTCCTCCGTACCGCCGAGTCCCAGGTCGAGGGTGAGGTGGCGGACCACCTGGCGGCGGCGCATGCCGCGCCAGCCGACCCAGCGGACACCCTCGTCACGCAGGGTGGTGCAGCCGAGCCGCTCGACCATCGCGGCCATGTCGGCGCGCAGCACGACGCTGCGTGCGGGGCGTGGTTCGTCCTTGCCCGAGCCCTCGTCGAGGACGATGCTGGGCACGCCCTGCGCGGCGAGCGCGAGGGAGAGCGCGAGGCCTACCGGCCCCGCGCCCACGATGATCACCGGGTCCACGGCGCGGCTCCTGAAGGCCGGACGGTCATGGGGGCAGCACATCTGAGTGTGGCACGAGCCCGGTGCTTGATCACAGACCGTATGCAACCCACTGAGGGTGCTTGCGTCAAGCGACGGGGTGGGCGCGGTGCGGCTGACCTGAAGTCAGTACCGCTCCGGCCCACCCCTGTTGTCCCACGGACCCCTGGAGGGGTCAGGCGCCGCTCACGGCGTCGCTCTTCACGTCGGCGGGTCCGCCCTGGGCGGGGATGACCGCCGCGGCGGACTTCTTGCCCTGGCGCAGGCGCTTCTCCAGGCGTCCCGCGAGGGCGGTGACGATCGCGTTGAGGGCGATGTAGATCAGCGCGATGACGGTGAAGGTGGCGATCGTGTTGGCGCCGTAGTTGGCGGTGATCTGCCGGTTCTGGCTGAGCAGCTCCGTGAACCCGAGCAGCGCGCCGCCGAGTGCCGTGTCCTTGACGATCACGACGAGCTGGCTGACCAGGGCGGGGAGCATGACGGTGACGGCCTGCGGGAGCAGGACGTACATCATGGTCTGGCCCTTGCGCATGCCGAGCGCCTCGGCCGCGTCGCCCTGGCCGCGCGGCAGCGAGAGCACACCGGCCCGGACGATCTCGGCGATCACCGAGGCGTTGTAGAGCACCAGGCCGGTGACGACCGCGTAGAGCGGGCGGAAGTCGGAGCTGACGGTCGTGAACTCCCGGTAGAGGGCGTTCGCGAACACCATGAGGAGCAGCACCGGGATGGCGCGGAAGAACTCCACGACGGCGCCGACGGGGACCCGCACCCAGCGGTGGTCGGAGAGCCGGCCGATGCCGAGGAGGGCTCCGAGCGGCAGCGCGATCAGGATCGCGAGGCCGGCCGCCCTGAGGGTCTCCGTCAGACCGGGCAGCAGATAGGTCGTCCAGACCCGGGAGTCGGTGACGAACGGACTCCACTTGTCGGCGGCCAGCTGGTTCTTGTCGTTGAGGGCCGCCAGGACCCACCACGCCACCAGGGCGAGGACCGCGAGGAACCCGATCGTGAAGAGCAGGTTGCGCCGCTTGGCCCGCGGTCCGGGGGTGTCGTACAGGACGGAACTCATCGCTTCACCGCCAGTCGCTTGGCCGCCCAGCCGAAGAACAGGCCGGTCGGAAGGGTGAGAACGATGAAGCCGAAGGCGAAGACGGCGAAGACGGCGAAGAGCGCGTCGGCCTCGTTCTCGATCATCTCCCTCATCAGGAGGGCCGCCTCGGCGGCGCCGATGGCCGCCGCCACGGTGGTGTTCTTCGTGAGGGCGATGAGGACGTTGGCGAGCGGGGCCACCGCCGCGCGGAACGCCTGGGGGAGGACCACCAGGGTCAGGACCTGGAAGAAGCTCAGTCCCAGCGCACGGGCGGCCTCGGCCTGACCGGCCGGCACCGTGTTGATGCCCGAGCGCAGCGCCTCGCAGACGAAGGTGCCGGTGTAGGCGATGAGCCCGAGGATCGCGAGCCGGAAGCCGATGTCCTCGGAGCGGTCCGCCCCGAGTGTGATCCCGAGCGTCTGGTCGAGGCCGAACGAGCAGGCCACGATGACGACGGTCAACGGGGTGTTCCGGACGAGGTTCACGTACGTGGTGCCGAAGCCCCGCATGAGGGGTACCGGGCTGACTCGCATGGCGGCGAGGGCGGTGCCCCAGATCAGGGAGCCGATCGCCGAGTAGAGGGCGAGCTTCGCCGTCACCCAGAAGGCGCCGAGCAGGTCGTACTGCCCGGAATCAAGAAAGTCGAACACGATGCCCCGCGCTCTCCCCTGGTGGTCGGTCGGTGTGGAGGCCGGTGCGTGGGCAGCGGCCGGTGCCGGTGTGACGGCCGCCGTCGAGCGGGGCGGCCGTCACGGACCGGGCGGGGTGGTTCAGCCGGCGATCTTCGGCGCGGGGTCGTTCTTGTAGCCCGAGGGACCGAAGTGCTGCTTGACGAGCTTGTCCCACGTACCGTCGGAGACCAGCTTCTCCAGGGCCTTGTTGATCTTGCCCTTGAGCTCGCTGTCGCCCTTCTTGAGGCCGATGCCGTAGTTCTCGTCGCTCATGGAGAGACCGGCGAGCTTGAACTTGCCCTGGTGCTCCTTCTGCGAGGCGTAGCCCGCGAGGATGGAGGCGTCCGTGGTCAGCGCGTCGACCCGCTTGTTCTCCAGGCCGGTCAGGCACTCGGAGTAGCCGCCGAGCTGCTGGAGGTCGGCCTTGGGGGCGAGCTTCTCCTTGACGTTCTGCGCGGAGGTCGACCCGGTGACCGAGCAGAGCTTCTTGGAGTTGAGGTCGTCGACCTTGGTGATCGAGGAGTCGTCGGCGCGCACCAGCAGGTCCTGGTGGGTCACGAAGTACGGGCCGGCGAAGTCGACCTCCTTGAGGCGCTTCTCGTTGATCGAGTAGCTGGCGACGACGAACTTCACGTCACCGTTCTTGATCAGGTTCTCGCGCTCGGCGCTCGGCGCCTGCTTCCAGTTGATCTTGTCCTCGGCGAAGCCGAGCTCCTTGGCGACGTACTTGGCGACGTCGACGTCGAAGCCGGCGTACGTGCCGTCCGGGGTCTTCAGGCCGAGGCCCGGCTGGTCGAACTTGATGCCGATGGTGATCTTGTCACCGTTGCTGCCGGAGTCCGACCCGGTACCACAGGCGGTGGCGGTCAGCGCGAGGACGACGGCGGCCGCGGCGGCGGCAGGGGTGCGACGAAGCTTCATCGAGGAATGTCCCTTGGTCTAGAAGTGAGTTGGGAAGAATAGGCCCGAACTCGCTCAGTGGTGAAGGATCTTGGAGAGGAAGTCCTTGGCCCGGTCACTGCGCGGGTTGCTGAAGAACTCCTCGGGCGTCGCCTGCTCGACGATGCGACCGTCCGCCATGAAGACGACCCGGTTGGCGGCGGAGCGCGCGAAACCCATCTCGTGGGTCACGACGACCATCGTCATGCCGTCCCGCGCCAGTTGCTGCATGACCTCGAGAACCTCGTTGATCATCTCGGGGTCGAGCGCGGAGGTCGGCTCGTCGAACAGCATGACCTTCGGGCCCATCGCGAGCGCGCGGGCGATCGCCACGCGCTGCTGCTGGCCGCCGGAGAGCTGCGCCGGGTACTTGTCCGCCTGGGTGCCGACCCCGACCCTGTCGAGCAGGGCGCGGGCCTTCTCCTCGGCGGCCTTCTTCTCCGTCTTCCGGACCTTGATCTGGCCCAGCATCACGTTCTCGAGCACCGTCTTGTGCGCGAAGAGGTTGAACGACTGGAAGACCATGCCGACGTCGGAACGCAGGCGGGCGAGCTCCCTGCCCTCCGCCGGCAGCGGCTTGCCGTCGATGGTGATGGTGCCGGAGTCGACGCTCTCCAGCCGGTTGATCGTGCGGCACAGCGTCGACTTGCCGGACCCGGAGGGTCCGATGACGACCACGACTTCGCCGCGGCTGATCGTCAGATCGATGTCCTGGAGGACATGCAGTGCGCCGAAGTGCTTGTTCACGCCGGACAGTACGACCAGGTCGTCCGTGGCGCGCGGGGTGTCCTCGGGCCCCCTGGGCACGGACTTGGACACTGACTCTCCGCTCATCGGGCTCTAGCTCCGTCCTCCTCGGTTGGGGAGGACACTAGAGACCCGATGTGACGACCGTCATCACATCTGAGCGGAAATTGAGGATAACGATCCGGCCGCAACCGGACACAGTGTGTGAACGGGACACCCAAGGCCGTACCGGCTGCATAACGGAAACGCCGCCGTCACAGGGGGACACTTGACTGTGACACCGATGATCGGCGTTCATGCCTTGGTACCACCTGGTACACAGAGAGCCGGTAACCGGACCGCGACCACGGAGGAGGTACGTATGCGACTGCTGCTCGTCGAGGACGACGATCATGTCGCCGCCGCCCTCTCCGCGATCCTCGCGAAGCACGGCTTCACGGTGACCCACGCCCGCAACGGCGAGGAGGCGCTCCAGGCCGTGCTGCCCACGGCGCAGGGCGAGCGACCCTCGTACGGGGTGATCCTGCTGGACCTCGGTCTGCCCGACCAGGACGGCTACCAGGTCTGCGGCCGCATCCGGAAGCTCACCACCACCCCCGTGATCATGGTGACCGCGCGCGGCGACGTGCGCTCCCGTATCCACGGGCTCAACCTCGGCGCCGACGACTACGTCGTCAAGCCCTACGACCCCGGCGAGCTCCTCGCCCGCATCCACGCCGTCAGCCGGCGCAACGCCGGTGCGGAGGAGACGACGGGCGGTGGCGCGGCCGCCGACGGAACCCAGCTGCGGCTCGGCTCCGTCACCATCGAGCTGCCCACCCGCCGGGTCAGCGTCGACGGCGAGAGCGTGCCCCTCACCCGCAAGGAGTTCGACCTGCTCGCCCTCCTCGCGCAGCGCCCCGGAGTCGTCTTCCGCCGCGAACAGATCATCAGCGAGGTCTGGCGCACCAGTTGGGAGGGGACCGGCCGCACCCTGGAGGTGCACGTCGCCTCCCTGCGCTCCAAGCTCCGGATGCCCGCCCTGATCGAGACCGTGCGGGGCGTCGGCTACCGCCTGGTCACCCCCGCCGCGTAACCGCCGGACGGCCCCTTCGTGCGCACCCGCCTCCTTCCGCTGCTCATCGTGCTGATGGCCGGCGTCCTGCTCGCCCTCGGCTTCCCGCTCGCCGCCAGCCTCGCCGCCTCCGAGCAGCAGCGCGTCGTCGTCGACCGGCTCGACGACGCCGCGCGGTTCGCCGCGCTCGCCCAGTTCGTCAGCGAGACCAACCCCAGCACCGACGAGCGGCGCACCACCCTCGGCGGCGAACTCGCCAGCTACCACGACGTGTACGACATCCGGGCCGGCATCTTCTACCGTGACAACCGGTCCATGGCCGCCGCCCCCGAGGACTGGGTCGTCCCGTACGAAGGGGAGGGCCGCCGCGCCTTCAACGAGTCGCTGCTCGGCCGCCGCAGCCACGACCCGCCCCAGGTGTGGCCCTGGCAGACCCACGCCCGGCTCATCATCGCCTCACCGGTCGTCAGCGACGGCGACGTCATCGCGGTCGTCGTCACCGACTCGCCCACCGGACAGCTCCGCATGCGCATCCTGCGCGGCTGGCTGCTGATCTTCGCGGGAGAGTCCCTGGCCATGCTGGTCGCCGTCGGCGCCGCCTTCCGGCTCACCGGCTGGGTCCTCCGGCCCGTCCGAGTCCTCGACTCCGTCACCCACGACATCGCCACGGGCCGGATGAACTCCCGGGTCGCCGCGACCGGCGGACCGCCCGAACTCCGGCGGCTCGCGCTCTCGTTCAACGAGATGGCCGACAACGTCGAGGAGGCCCTCGAACAGCAGCGGGCGTTCGTCGCCGACGCCTCCCACCAGCTGCGCAACCCGCTGGCCGCACTGCTCCTGCGGATCGAGCTGCTCGCCATGGAGCTGCCCGAGGGGAACGAGGAGATCGCCTCCGTACGGACCGAGGGCAAGCGGCTCTCGCAGGTACTCGACGACCTCCTCGACCTGGCGCTCGCCGAGCACGCGGCGGCCGAGCTGCGGCTCATCGACGTGGGCGCGCTCGCCGCCGAGCGGGTCGCGTCCTGGCGGCCGGTCGCCGACGACAAGGGCGTCGTGCTCACCGGGGAGTGCGGGGCGGTCACGGCATGGGCGGACCCGGTGGCGCTCTCCAGCGCGCTGGACGCGGTGATCGACAACGCGCTGAAGTTCACCCCGGCCGGGGAGGAGGTCACCGTCACGGCCAAGGCACAGCCCGGTGGGGAGAGCGTCGCCGTGGTCGTGGCCGACCACGGGCCCGGCCTCACGGACGAGGAGCTCGGCCGGGTCGGCGACCGCTTCTGGCGCTCGGGCCGGCACCAGAACATCAAGGGGTCGGGCCTCGGCCTCTCGATCACCCGCGTCCTGCTCACCGCGGGCGGCGGCGGCATCGCGTTCGCACCGAACGAGCCCCACGGGCTGCGCGTGACGGTCACCGTGCCCCGGAACGCCCCGGCGGCGCAGCCGGGGAAGGCGTGGACCCCGGAGGAACGGTAGGACGGTCGGGCCGAACGGACAGAACCTACGGGAGGGCACCGACAGCCGCGTGTCGTCGATGTCGACGCGCACCGTCCGGCGGACCCGTTCGCAGCATGCCCGTGGGCCGGGCGGCCAGGGCCCTGACCTCCGAGCGGCTCAGGGAGCTGGAGCTCAGGGCTTCACCGAGCGGTAGTAGCGGCGGGCGCCCTCGTGGAGCGTCAGGGGCTCGGTGTAGACGGCGGTCCGCAGGTCCACCAGCTGGGCCGGGTGGACCCGGCGGCCGATCCGGTCCCGGCTCCCGATCACCGTACGCGTGAAGCCCTCGACCAGGTCGTCGTCGGCCTCCTCGGTCGTGACCAGCAGGTTCGCCACCGCGAGGGTCTCTATCTGCAGGCCGTCCTGCGCCTTGGCGTACGCGTCGGCCGGGATCACCGCCGACCGGTAGTGACGGGTCGAGTCGCCGACGTCGTGGAGCCGGTCGATCAGCGCCGCGTCGAGCGGCAGCAGCCGGACCTCGAAGCGCTCGGACAGCGTCTGCACCGGCTGGGTGGGCAGGCCGCCCGACCAGAAGAAGGCGTCGAGCTCGCCCCGCTCAAGGAGGCCGGGCATGGTGTCGATGCCCGCAGGGACCGGCACGATGTCACGGTCCGGGGTGAGGCCCGCGGCCGCGAGGACCCGGTCGGCGATCAGCCGTACGCCGGACCTGTCCTGGCCGACGCCGACCCGCAGGCCGCGCAGGTCCCGCACCGTCTGCAGCGCGGAGCCCTTCCGCACCACGATCTGGACGTAGTCGTCGTAGAGCCGGGCGCAGCCGCGCAGCCGCTCCCAGCCGGGCCTGCGCTCCCGCATGTACTGGGCGACCGCGTCCGCCGTCGCGATGGTGAAGTCGGCCTCGCCGGTGGCCACCCGCTGCACGTTCTGCTGGGAGCCCTCGCTCTCCTTCAGCGTTATCGACACCTCGGGCAGGTCCTGCGAGAGGTCCTGCTTGAGGAGGTCCCCGTATCGCTGGTAGACGCCGGTGGCGACTCCGGTACTGAAGGTGACCGAGCCGCTGGGAACGGGGGAACCGAAGGGCATCAGCCACCACGCCAGCACACCGCACACCGCGAGCAGCGCGGTCGCGCCCGCCAGGACACGGCGGCGGGCGGCACGG
>NZ_LIPQ01000432.1 GCF_001418135.1 Streptomyces aureus | reverse complement strand
GCCTCGGCGGGGCCGTCGGCGCTGCCGATGCCACCGGGGCCGTCGCGGCCACCGCTCCGGCTCCCGGCGTCGGCGGCGTGTCCCCCGGCCTGATCGGTCGCAGCCGCGTCGTCATCTCCATCTCGGACGGAGCCGGGGCCGGGTCCGGTCGGAGGAGGGCGTCCGTGATGCGGGAGGTCGTGCCGGGGCGCTGTTCGCCGGTCATCCCCGCCCCCCCCCGCTCGTGTCGACAATGCCCGTCACTCTACGGGCTGTTCCCCCTGGTACGGGAACTCAGGGGCTACCCACCCGTAAACCTGTCTGGCAAGCTCGGGCCATGACTCCCCGTGCCGCCGACCGGGCCCGGTACGACCGGGCCACCGCTCATCTCGACGCGCCCGTGGCGATCGTCGATCTGGAGGCCTTCGACGCCAACGCGGACGATCTCGTGCGCCGGGCCGGCGGCAAGCCCGTCCGGGTCGCGAGCAAGTCCGTGCGGTGCCGGGCGCTCCTGGAGCGGGTGCTGGCGCGGGAGGGCTTCGCCGGGATCATGTCGTTCACGCTCGACGAGTCGCTGTGGCTGGCCCGTGCCGGGTTCGAGGACGTCCTCCTCGCCTATCCGTCGGCGGACCGCACCGGCTTCGGTGAGCTGGCGCGCGATCCGAAGCTGGCCGCCGCCGTGACGGTGATGGTCGACGACGTGGCGCAGCTGGATCTGATCGACGCCTCCCGCGCGGGCGGGACGGAGGAGGTCCGGGTCTGTCTGGAGCTGGACACGGCGCTCAGCCTCCTCGGCGGCCGGATCCGCGTCGGTGCCCGTCGCTCCCCGCTGCGTGGGCCCGCGCAACTCGCGGAGCTGGCCCGTTCGGTGGTGCGGCGTCCCGGGTTCCGGCTGGTCGGGATCATGGCGTACGAGGGGCATGTCGCGGGTGTCGGGGACGCCGTCGCGGGCCGGCCGCTGCGGTCGCGGGCGATCCGGCTCATGCAGGCGGCGGCCCGCCGGGAGCTGGCCGAGCGCAGGGCGGCCGTGGTGCGTGCCGTCCGGGCCGTGGCGCCGGATCTGGAGTTCGTCAACGGCGGCGGCACCGGCAGCGTGCAGCACACCGCCGCCGAGGACGCGGTGACGGAGATCGCCGCGGGTTCGGGGCTCTTCGTGCCGCGGCTCTTCGACAACTACACCTCGTTCAGCGGGCGGCCCGCGGCTCTCTTCGCGCAGCCCGTCGTCCGCCGGCCGGGGGTCGGGGTGGTGACCGTCCTCGGTGGCGGCTATCCGGCGTCCGGGGCCGCCGGGCCCGACCGGCTGCCCGTGCCGTACCTGCCCGAGGGGCTGAGGTACGACCCCCAGGAGGGTCCGGGCGAGGTGCAGACCCCGCTGATGGGCTCGCCCGCCGACGATCTGCGGATCGGCGACAAGGTGTGGTTCCGGCACGCGAAGGCGGGCGAGCTGTGTGAGCGGTTCGCGAGTCTGCAGCTGATCGAGGGCGATCGGATCACCGCCGCCGTGCCCACGTACCGGGGCGAGGGCCAGACCTTCCTCTAGGGGTGTCCTGCCGATCGGGCCGGATCGCGAGCCCGGCATGATCGGCAAGACACCCCCTGGGCCTTCCCGCCGGGCCCTTCGGCCCTCTGGAGGCTTTCAGAGGAGGGGGAAGACCTTGTCCGGCTGGTCCGGGATCACACTTCCGTCGGACCGCCGGACCGGCTCCGCCGTGCCGTCTCCCGCCGTGTAGCCGGTGCTCGCGCAGGGGTACGGGGTGGCTTTGCGCTGCTTCGGCTCGATGAACATGGGGTTGACGATCCAGCGGCCGTCGCCGTTCTCGTACGCCCTGCACATGAGTTCGCTCTTGTTGCGGTTGAGGACCAGACGCAGGCCGGTGGCGTCCCGCAGGAACGAGACGTCGGTGTCGGAGTCGCCCGCGGCGAACACCTGGCGCCGGGAGGCGGGCTGCACGCGCTCGGCCGCGGGCCCGCGGACCCCGAAGATCTCCTGGTTGATCCAGCAGCGCTTGCCGTCGATGTAGGTGATCATCGTGTCCTCGCCGTCCCGTACCGTCCCGCAGCCCTTGAGGTGCGCGGTGAGCCGGCCGCGGTCGGTGGTGTTGCGGATGCCGATGGCGTGGGAGGGTGCGACGCCGACGCCCTTCGCCCAGACGTCGACGACGGGTTCGGGCGAGGCGGAGACGATCCAGACGTCGAAGCCGGCGTCCTGGAGGGTGCGGATCAGGTCGCGCTGCTGCGGGTAGTAGCGGACCCAGCCGGTGACCCGGGTGGTGCCGACGAGCTGGGTGGCACCCTGCGGGGCGGCGAGGTTCTCGGCGCGGGCGGCGGCGGCGAACGACTCGACCTGGCGGGTGGTCCAGCCGTGCAGGAGCTGGGCGAGCCAGGCGTACTGGGGCTCCGTCCGGCGGCGGTCGTGGCCCGCGAAGGCGGTCTTCCCGGTCGTGGTGGCACCCGAGGCGTAGACGGAGAGGAGTTCGTCGGCGCAGCGGCTGTCGGTGGCCGTGGGCAGGACGCGCACCCCGGCGGGACAGGCCTCGCCGAGGGCGGTGGCCGCCTCAGGGGTGAGGTGGCGGCTGGTGGTGGACCAGTCGCCGTGCCGGGGCGGGCGTACGCGGTCGTTGCGGAGGAGCCAGTGGAAGGTGGCGTCGCCGACGTCGTTCTTGATGACCGTGTTGTCCCAGTCGAAGACCGCGACGGGCTTCCTGCCCCTGGAACCCTTGTCCTGACAGTGGTCCGCGATCAGTCGGTCGATGCGTGCCTTGTTCTCTCCGTACCAGCCGTCGGAGATCCGCAGGGTCGGGCACGCGCCCGGCGCGGCCTCGGCGGTCCGGGTGCCGGAGACGAGGCTGGTCGCGGCGAGGGCGAAGGCCGCGGTGGCGGTGGACGTACGGAGTCGGTGGTTCATGATCACGCTCCTGTCGGGACTGTCCGCGCTGCGGGACTGTCTGGGCTGTCTGGGCTGTTTGGGCTGTCTGGACACCAAGCAGCCGGGCGCCTTGCGACGCCCGGCTGCCGGGTGGGGATGTGGGGGTGTGGGGGTGTGGCGGCGGTCTAGAGGGGCGTCACGTACGCGCCCGCGATGCCTCCGTCGACCAGGAAGTCGCTGGCGTTGACGAAGGACGAGTCGTCGCTCGCGAGGAAGGCGACCGCGGCCGCGATCGCCTCGGCCTCGGCGA
>NZ_LIPQ01000431.1 GCF_001418135.1 Streptomyces aureus | reverse complement strand
CGGTGGGGCAGGGGGCGGGTTCAGTGGACGTGCGCCGCCTTCGCCGTGTGGCTGCCGGAGATCTCCTCGCCGGGCTCCATTGGGGCGGTGACGTCGTCGTCGTCCCGGCCCCGGCCCAGGTGGTTGAAGACCACGTTGAGCAGGACGGCCGCGACGCAGCCGGTCGAGATGCCCGAGTCCAGGATAATCTTCGCCGTCTCCGGGAAGGCGTGGTAGAACTCCGGCGCGGTGATCGGGATGATGCCGACGGCCAGTGAGACGGCCACGATCAGGACGTTGTTGTCCTTCTCCAGACCGGCCTTGACCAGCGTCTGGATGCCGCTGGCGGCGACCGAGCCGAAGAGGACGACGCCCGCGCCGCCGAGGACCGGCCGGGGGACGACCGAGATCAGCGAGGCGGCGACCGGCGAGAGGCCCATCAGGACCAGGAAGCCACCGCCGCAGGCGACGACGAAGCGGCTGCGGATCCGGGTCATGGCGACCAGGCCGATGTTCTGCGCGAAGGCGCTGCACATGAAGCCGTTGAAGAGCGGGCTGATCGCGGAGCCGAGGGTGTCGGCGCGCAGTCCGGCCGCGATGGTCTTCTCGTCGGCGGGCCGTTCGACGATCTCGCCGAGGGCCAGCATGTCGGCGGTCGACTCGGTCATGGAGACCAGCATGACCACGCACATCGAGATGATCGCGGCGAGGGCGAACTGCGGGCCGCCGAAGTGGAACGGCGTCGGGAAGCCGACGATGTCCGCCTCGGTCACCGGGGAGAAGTCGGTGACGCCGAACGGGATGGCGATGACCGTGCCGATGACGAGGCCCAGGAGGACCGCGATCTGCTTGACGAAGCCGCGGGTGAAGCGGCGGAGCAGGAGGACGACGACGAGCGTGATGGCGGCGAGCGACAGGAACGTGGTCGAACCGTAGTCCTCGGCCGCGGGGTTGGGCCCCTGGGCCCAGCCGAAGGCGACCGGGAGGAGGGAGACACCTATGAGGGTGATCACGGTGCCGGTGACGACCGGCGGGAAGAACCGCACGAGCCGGGAGAACCAGGGGGCGGCCAGGAAGCCGAGGAGGCCGGCGACGATGATCGCGCCGAAGATCACGGGGAGGGCGTCGGCCTTGTCGTCGGTGGTGTCGACGATGGCGAGCATCGGTGCGACACCGGCGAAGGTGACGCCGTTGACGAAGGGGAGCCGGGCGCCGATCTTCCAGACCCCGAGCGTCTGGAGGAAGGTCGCGAGCCCCGCGGTGAAGAGGCTTGCTCCGGTCAGGAAGGTGAGTTCGGTACCGGAGAGGCCGACGGCCGCTCCGACGATCAGCGGCGGGGCGACAACCCCTGCGTACATGGCGGCCACGTGCTGGAGGCCGCTGGTGAGCATCTTCAGTGGGGGCAGCGTCTCGTCGACCGGATGCGTCTCTCGGTCGTCGGGGGCGGAGCCTGCGTCTTGTGCATTGCGAACCTGGGGCTTGGCGGCCACGGCGGTTCCTCCGGTCGGTTACACGTCGGCGGCGACGCGGGGTTCAGGGAGGTGGTGCGATGCGGTGCTGGGTGCAGGAGGTGCGGCTCGTTGCGGGGTGGTGCGGGGG
>NZ_LIPQ01000430.1 GCF_001418135.1 Streptomyces aureus | reverse complement strand
CTCCGGTAGGGGCGGGGAGAGGCGGGGCGGGGACGGTGACGAGCCCCGGGTGGGCGCGGAGCGCGGCCAGACCGCGACGGGCATGGGTCTTGACCGTGCCGATCGAGCAGTTGAGCACGCTCGCGATCTCCAGCTCGGTCAGATCCTCCCAGTAACGGAGCACCATGACCGCGCGCTGACGGGCGGTCAGATCCGCTAACGCGGCCAGGAGCGCGGTGCGTTGTTCGACCGCCTCCGCGTGACCCGCGGAGGTGTGGCGCAGCGACTCCGGCAGGACCGGCGTCAGGAGATGGACGACCCGCTTCCGGCGGATCCGGCTGAGGTTGTTGTTGATCAGCGCCCGGCGCACATAGAGGTCGACCTCCCCGCGCGGAACCCGCCGCCACCGCGCGTACACCTTGGCGAGCGTCGTCTGCACCAGGTCCTCGGCCTCGTGGAAGTCCCCGGTCAGGAGCCGGGCCGTGCGCACCAGACGCGGCCAGGCGGCAGCGGCGAACTCACTGAAGCCGTCGTCCTCGGAGGTCGCGGTCATCCCGATGGCCCCGGTGGCTCCGGTGACGCCGGTGACGCCGGTCGTGCCCATGACCCTGGACATCCCGACGGCCCCGGTGGCCGCCGTGACCTCGGCGACCTCGGTGACGGACTCGTGCGGCACGGTGTCGGACCTCGCGTTCGGTCGGTGGATCGATGGTGCCGTGGAGAGCGGCGGGGCCCGCCCCGTGCCGGGCCCCGCCACGTTTCTGCCACGGGTCAGCCGCGGCCGGCCGGGAACTCGAAGCCCGGAAGCTCGGCCAGCGGCTTGCCCGCGCGGTCGTAGAGGGTGACGCCGAGGCCGCTGCCGCCGTTCCCGCCCGCCGGCCCGGTGTGGGCGTACCAGACACCCCAGTCGGGGCGGCCGGGCAGGGCGATGAGGGTGGCGACGGTCTTGTGGCCCTCGGTGTCGCTCAGTTCGACGCGGCCCGCCTCGCGGGTCCCGTAGTAGAGGCCGGAGTGGAAGGTGCCCGTCGCGTCGCCCTGGCTCTGGTGGCTCACACCGGGCTCGGAGCGGTCGATGTTGCCGTCGACGACGCTGCGGAAGTTCTCGTAGTCGTCCGGGCCCGTCCAGTGCTTGCCGTCACGGGTCAGCCACACAGTGAAGCCCCCGCCGGCGTCCACGCGCTCGCCGGGACGGACGGTACGGACCGGGTTCGGGGCGGGCACGGCGGCCTTGGCCGGGGTGACCTTGGCAGGCTCGGTCCGGGCCGCGGTGCCGGTCGCGACGGAGGTGGTGGAAGCCGTGGAGGTGGGGGAGGTCCCGGTGGGCGCTCCGACGGCCGACGGTGCCGCGATCGCCACGGCGGCCACGACGCCGGCGGCCGCCAGCCAGTACTTCTTCATGCGGTTGCTCCTGGATGGATGTCGGTGGAGGACCGCGTCACATCCGCGCCCCTCTTCCCCTACCAACTCCTCCCGGCCGCACGCCGGATGACATGCTCGCGAAATTCGTACGGCCGACGTCCCCGCCGTGCGGGAGGAGCGGGCGGCGCTACCGCGCACGCGCCCGCGTGGAGTCCGTCAGGGCCGTCGTGACCTCGTCCAGGGCCTCCAGGAGGAGGGCCGCGCCCTTGTGCAGCAGGAAGTGGTCCGGTGCGTCGTCGGACCAGGCCTCGACCGTCTCGCGCAGGTCGTCCCAGCCGGGCTCCTTGCGTTCCCGTACGTCCTTGGCGCCCCGTTCCGTCGCCATGCGCAGGGACTCAGCGAGGGTCGCGGCGGCGGGGACGGGCTCGGCGCCGCGTTCCGGCAGGTGTGCCTCCATGAGCATCGCCACCCGTCCGAACTCCGCGAGCGCGTGGTCGGCCTGTTCGGTCGCCGCGTGCGAGAGGCCCCGGTGCCGTACCGGCTCGTGCGTCGCCCTCTCCACGGCCTCCTGCCAGGCGACGCGGGCCGCGCGGGTGTCCAGGAGCGCCTCCCGTACGTCGGGGCTCGCCGGCCCGGCCGGATCGGCGTACCGCGCGGTGACGACCGCCGCGTACCGGCCGACCGACGCGATCCAGTCCGCGAGCCGGCCGCGCAGCCGGGGCGTCTCCCACGCCGGGTAGACGGCGTACGCGAGCATCGCGAGGAGCCCGCCGATCAGGGTCAGCGTCACCCGGTCCCGCACGGTCTGGGTGACCCCCACGCCCTCCATGCCGAGCAGGAAGACGACGTAGGCGGCGACGAAGACCTGGCCGGCCGCGTACCCCGAGCGCACCAGCAGGTACACCGCGAAGGCGCACACCACCGCGAGGCCGGCCGACGGATACATGCCCGGGTGGGCCGACTGGACGACCGCCGTCGCGAGGGCCACTCCGACGAGGGTGCCGCCGAAGCGGGCCACCGAGCGCGCGTACGTCTGCGAGAAGTCCGGGCGCATCACCATCACCGACGCCATCGGCGCCCAGTAGCCGTGCCCGAGGGGGAGCACCGTGCCCAGCAGATAGCCGGCGGCCGTGACCGCCGATACGCGGATCGCGTGCCGCAGGATCGGCGAGTCCCGGCGCAGCTCGGCGCGCGCCTTCGCGACGACGATCGGGGTCAGCCGGACGAGGGTGGGGCGCTCCCGGGGCGTGGCGCCGTGGCCCGAGGTCTCCGTCCTCGGCTCGGCCGTCTCGACGACGTCGCCGAGCAGCGCGACGAGCCGCAGGGCGGCACGGCGGGACGGGCCGTGGAGGATCGCGTCGGTGTCGGGGGTGCGGAGGGCGGCGACGGCCGGCGGCGGGAGGGTGACGGGTTCGCCGTGCCGGATGGCGTGGGCGGCGGCGTCCAGGACGGAGGCCGCGGCCGCGAGCAGCTCCTGTACGCGCGCGCGTGCCGGGCCTTCCGCCGGGACGCCGACGGCCGGGTCGGCGAGGGAGGCGAGGACCGGGCGGATGCGCTCGGCGAGGCCGCGGGCACCGTGGAGCTCCGCCGGGCGGCGACGGGCCTGGCCGGGTGTCACGGCGGCCGCGCTGCGGGCGGTCATGAGCGGCAGGGGGTCGAACGGGGCGACCGGGTCGTGGCGCAGGCGGCGGGCGTAGTCCGCCTCCGCGGCGAGCGCGTCCGCGAGGGCGTCGCGCTGGGCGCCCCAGGGGCGGACCGGGAGGAGGACGACCAGGCCGGCCTGGACGACACCGCCCGCGAAGATCATGGCGGCGTGGCCGGCGGCGGTGGCGACGGAGGTGGGGAGGGTGACGGTGACCAGCATGATCGCCACGTTGGAGGAGGCGATGATGCCGGCGGTGGGGCCTGCGGACCAGGCGAGCCCTGAGAGGAACGTCCAGACGAGCAGCAGGGCGAGGAAGAGCGTCTCGTGGGAGACCGTGAGATAGCCGATGAAGGTCGACACGGCGAGGCTGGCGCCGGAGGCGAGGGCGAGGGTGGGGCGGGGGCGCCAGGAACGCTGGAAGGTCGCGATGGCCGCCTGGAAGGCGCCGAACGCGGAGGAGGCGGCGACGACGGGGCCGAAGACGGCGAGCGAGAAGCCCACGACGAGGGCGAGTCCGAGGGCGGCGCGGGCGGCGATGACGGGGTCGAGCCGCCGCCGCTCGACGGTGAGCCCGGAGCGGGCGGTCTCCTTCAGCGCCCGGAGCCAGCTCATGCTCCGAGCGTATCCGTGATCACCTCAGAACAGGACTTTTCACCCACCCCGCCCCGCCCTTCCTCGCCCCGAGATCCCGACGGCTCAACCC
>NZ_LIPQ01000043.1 GCF_001418135.1 Streptomyces aureus | reverse complement strand
GCCAGGTCGGCCTCCATGGCGTCGAGGCGGGCGACGGCGTGCGCGTACGCCTCCTCGACGCCGGTCTCCAGGTCGTTGTGGTTGATCGCGTTGGCGATCAGCAGGACCGAGCCGTCCCAGTGGTCGAGGACCGCGAGGTCGCTGGTGAGGAGCATGGTCAGCTCGGGGAGCTGGAGGTCGTCCCGGGTGGAGTCACCGATCTTCTCCAGGCGGCGGACGATGTCGTAGCCGAGGTAGCCGACCATGCCGCCGGTGAACGGCGGCATTCCGGAGGCGAGGTCGCGGGGGGTGTGGAGGGTCTCGACGGTGGCGCGCAGGGCCTGGAGCGGGTCGCCGTCGGTGGGGACGCCGACGGGCGGGGTGCCCAGCCAGTGGGCCTCGCCGTCCCTCACCGTCAGGGTCGCGTCGCTGCGGACGCCGATGAAGGAGTACCGGGACCAGGATCGGCCGTTCTCCGCGGATTCGAGGAGGAAGGTGCCGGGCCGTTCGGCGGCGAGCTTGCGGTAGAGCCCGACCGGGGTGTCGCCGTCCGCGAGCAGCCGGCGGCTGACGGGAATGACGCGGCGGTCGGCCGCCAGCTTGCGGAAGGTGTCGAGATCCATGGCGCCAGACCCTACTCGGATACGGGGTCCGTGTCGGACCCGGATACGGGGAGCACGTCGGCGTCGAAGCAGGTCCGGGCGCCGGTGTGGCAGGCGGCGCCGACCTGGTCGACCTTGACGAGGACGGTGTCGGCGTCGCAGTCGAGGGCGACCGACCTGACGTGCTGGACGTGACCGGAGGTGTCGCCCTTGACCCAGTACTCCTGGCGGCTGCGGGACCAGTAGGTGCAGCGGCCGGTGGTGAGGGTGCGGTGGAGGGCCTCGTCGTCCATCCAGCCGAGCATCAGCACCTCACCGGTGTCGTACTGCTGGGCGATGGCGGGGACGAGCCCGTCGGGGCCGCGCCTGAGGCGCGCGGCGATGGCGGGGTCGAGGTCGCTGGGGGTCCGGGGCGTGCTGCTCATGGCGCCATTGTGCCGCGACCCGGGGTGGTGTCCGGCGGGGCGTCCACTGGGCGGACCGGTGGCGTCGGCCGTACGCTGGAGGCCATGTCGACCCATGCCAAACGTGAACGGCTTTTGCTCGCGGACCTGTTGGAGGCGGCGGGCCCCGAAGCGCCGACGCTCTGCGAGGGCTGGCGGACCCGGGACCTCGCGGCCCATGTGGTGGTGCGGGAACGGCGTCCGGACGCGGCGGCCGGTTCGCTCGTACCGGTGCTGAAGGACCGGCAGGAGCGGGTGCAGGCGGAGTTCGCCGACAAGCCGTACGAGGAGCTGATCCAGCTCATCCGCTCGGGGCCGCCGCGGTTCTCGCCGTTCACCATCAAGCAGGTGGACGAGGGGGCGAACGTCGTCGAGTTCTACGTCCACGCCGAGGACGTACGCCGTGCCCAGCCCGAATGGTCGGCGCGGGAGCTCGACCCGGTCTTCGCCGACGCCCTCTGGTCCCGCCTGGAGCGCACCGCCCGTCTGCTGGGCCGGAAGGTCCCGGTCGGCCTGGTGCTGCGCCGCCCGGACGGCCAGACAGTGGTGGCGCACCGCGGCACCCCGGTGGTGACGGTCTCCGGGGAGCCGGGCGAGCTGACGATGTACCTGTACGGTCGCCAGGCCTCGGCCAAGGTGGAGGTGGACGGGGAGCCGGAGGCGATCGAGCGGCTGCGGGAGACGAAGCAGCTGGGGCTCTGAGCGGTCAGCGGGGCAGCTCGGCCCGCCGGACGGCGGTGACCACCAGGCTGCAGAGGCCCGCCAGGGCGCAGATCGCCGCACTCGCGACGTACACCAGTTCGATGCCCCACAGCTCGATCGCCGCGCCCGTGAGCGGGAAGCCGAGCGGCGCGAGGCCGAGGCTCATGAGGCTGGAGACCGCGGTGACGCGGCCGAGGTAGGCGGGGTCGCACTCGGTCTGGAGGAGGGCGTTGCACAGCGACCCGGAGAGTCCGGCGAGCAGGCCGACGACCAGGGCGACGGCGACCGCGACGGCCAGGTGTGACGCGAAGGCGAGGGCACCGATGGCGACGGCGCCGAGCGTCATGGTCCAGCCGCTGACGGCTCCGGCGCGCGGGACGCGCCCCCATACGGTCAGGAGCAGCGAGGCGGCGCCCGCGCCCGTACCGAAGCCGGCGAGGATCCAGCCGATGCCCGACGCGCCCCAGCCGCGCTGGTCGGCCAGGACGGCGAGGCCGACGTTGAAGGGGCCGACGAAGCCGAGGTCACTGAGGAGCACGACGATCATCAGCGGGCCCAGGACGCGCTGCCCTCGCAGGTAGCGCAGTCCGTCGGCGAGGTCGCGCAGGGCGGTGCCGCCGCGGGCCTCGTCCGCGGCGGGCAGCGGCCGGAGGCGGAGCCCGCACAGCAGGGGTATCGAGAGGGCGAAGAGCAGTCCGGCGACCCCGAAGGCCGAAGCCGGGCCGCCGAGGGCGACGGCGAGGCCGCCGAGCGGTCCTCCGAGGACGGAGCCGAGGCGGTAGGAGAGGCCGCGCATGCCCTGGACGCGGGCGAGCTGGTCGCGTTCGGTGATGCGGGGCGGCAGGGCGCCGACGGCGGGCAGGAAGAGGGCGTCGACGACGCCGAAGACGAGAGCGACGCCGGCGAGTGCCCACAGGCCGGGCGCGGCGAGGAACAGGACCGCGGCGAGGCTCAGGACGACCAGGCAACGGACGGCGTCGGAGGCGATGACGACCCGGCGCGGACCGAGGCGGTCGGCGATCACTCCCCCGAAGAGCATGAGCAGGGCGCGGGGCACGGCCGAGATCGCCATGACGAGCCCGGCCTGGGCGGGGGTGCCACTGCTCACGGCGGTCCAGGAGAGGGCGAGGTAGTAGACGCTGTCGCCGAGGGTGGAGGCGGTGTAGGCACCGAGCCAGCGCAGGACCTGGGGGTTCCGGTGGGCGGGCCGCGTCGTGGCGGCGGCGGTGGCGGTGGCGGTCATGAGCGGTAGGGGAAGCCGTTGAGGTGGATGGCGACGTTCTCGCGGCCCTCGTCGTCACCGGCGGCCTCGGCGGCGCGGGCCTGCTGGTCGTACTTGTGCAGGACGGCGTCGAGTTCGGCGCCGAGGGCGGTGAGCTCGTCGGCGGTGAGGCGGGGCAGCCACTCGGCGCTGAGGGAGGCGGAGCGCCACGAGTCGGACCAGGTGTGCCTCTCGTCGAGGAAGCGGGCGTACATCTGGGTGCGCTGCTCGTCGACCGTACGACCGAAGGCGGCACTCGCCGCGGCGAGCTCGGGGGCGTCGCGGAGGTCCTCGTCGTGGATGCTGAAGCCGTACGAGCTCGGCCGCCACCATCTCTCCCGGCCGTCCGTCGACTGGGTCTCGGCCTCCTCGATGAGGCCGTGCTCGGCGAGTTTCCGCAGGTGGTAGCTGACCAGCGAGACCGCCTCGTCGACCTGGTCGGCGAGCTGGGACGCGGTGGCGGTGCGGGCCACGAAGAGGGCGCGGTAGAGGCGCATCCGCAGCGGGTGCGAGATGGCTTTCAGGGTGCCGAGATCGGTGATCCGGCGGTTCTCCGGCGAGGTCATGACACTGACCCTAGGTACGAAAGAAGACTTGCGCAACAGAAATTGCACAAATAATCCTGCACGTCCGGCGAAGAAGAAGGGCCCCCGCAGGGGCCCTTCACCAAGCGGAACGCCGGGTCAGCGGACCGGGTGGCCCGCCGCCCGCAGCTCGTCCTTCACCTGCGAGATCCGCAGGTCGCCGAAGTGGAAGACGGAGGCCGCGAGCACCGCGTCCGCGCCCGCCGCGACCGCCGGCGGGAAGTCGGCGAGCTTGCCCGCTCCCCCGCTCGCGATCACCGGCACGGTCACGTGCTTGCGCACGGCCGCGATCATCTCCGTGTCGTAGCCGTCCTTGGTGCCGTCCGCGTCCATCGAGTTGAGCAGGATCTCGCCCGCGCCCAGCTCGGCGGCCCGGTGCGCCCACTCGACGGCGTCGATGCCGGTGCCCTTGCGGCCGCCGTGCGTCGTCACCTCGAAGGAGCCCGAGGCCGTCCGCCGGGCGTCGACCGACAGGACGAGCACCTGGCGGCCGAAGCGCTCCGCGATCTCCTGGATCAGCTCGGGGCGGGCGATGGCGGCGGTGTTGACGCCCACCTTGTCGGCGCCGGCCCGCAGCAGCTTGTCGACGTCCCCGGCGGCACGGACGCCGCCGCCGACCGTGAGCGGGATGAAGACCTGCTCGGCGGTGCGGCGCACCACGTCGTAGGTGGTCTCCCGGTTGCCCGAGGAGGCGGTGATGTCGAGGAAGGTCAGCTCGTCGGCGCCCTCGGCGTCGTACAGCTTGGCCATCTCGACGGGGTCGCCCGCGTCCCGCAGGTTCTGGAAGTTGACGCCCTTGACGACCCGGCCGTTGTCCACGTCCAGGCAGGGGATCACACGTACGGCGAGACTCATGCCGCACCACTCCTGTAGGCCTCGACCTCGACCTCGACGACCAGGCTGGGGTCGACGAAGCCGGAGACGATGATCATCGAAGCCGCTGGGCGGACGTCGTCGAACAGTTCCTTGTGGGCGCGGCCGACCTCGTCCACGTCCCGGGCGTGGGTGATGTACATCCGGGTGCGGACGACGTCCTCCGGGCCCAGACCGAGCTGCTTCAGGGCGCCGAAGGCCACGTTGAAGGAGTTCACCGTCTGGTCGTACGGGCCTCCGCCGGCGATCTGGCCGCCGATCACCGACGTGCAGCCGGCGACGAGGACCAGGCCGTTCGGCAGCTCCACCGCGCGGGAGTAGCCGAACTGCTCCTCCCAGGGGGCGCCGGTGACGACCTTCTTCACGCCGTCGGTCATACGGAAGCCACCGCCTCCAGCGCCTCTTCGAGGGTGAACGCCTTGGCGTACAGCGCCTTGCCGACGATCGCGCCCTCGACGCCGAGCGGCACCAGGCCGGACAGGGCCCGCAGGTCGTCCAGGGACGACACGCCGCCGGAGGCGACGACGGGCTTGTCGGTGGCCGCGCAGACGTTCTTCAGGAGCTCCAGGTTGGGGCCCTGAAGGGTGCCGTCCTTGGCGATGTCGGTGACGACGTAGCGGGAGCAGCCCTCGGAGTCGAGGCGGGCGAGCGTCTCGTAGAGGTCGCCGCCGTCGCGGGTCCAGCCGCGGCCGCGCAGGGTCGTGCCGCGGACGTCGAGGCCGACGGCGATCTTGTCGCCGTGCTCGGCGATGACCTTGGCGACCCACTCGGGGGTCTCCAGTGCGGCGGTGCCGAGGTTGACGCGGGTGCAGCCGGTGGCGAGGGCCGCGGCGAGCGAGGCGTCGTCGCGGATGCCGCCGGAGAGCTCGACCTTGATGTCCATGGCCTGGGCGACCTCGGCGATCAGCTGTCGGTTGTCACCGGTGCCGAAGGCGGCGTCGAGGTCGACGAGGTGCAGCCACTCGGCGCCGGAGTTCTGCCAGGCGAGGGCCGCTTCGAGCGGGGAGCCGTAGGAGGTCTCGGTGCCGGACTCGCCGTGCACGAGGCGGACGGCCTGGCCGTCGCGGACGTCGACGGCGGGGAGGAGTTCAAGCTTCTGAGCCATGATCAGAGGGTCTCGATCCAATTGGTGAGGAGCTGGGCTCCGGCGTCGCCGGACTTCTCGGGGTGGAACTGGGTGGCCCACAGGGCGCCGTTCTCGACGGCCGCGACGAAGGGCTCGCCGTGGGTGGCCCAGGTGACCTTGGGGGCGCGGATGTTCTTGTTGCCGACTTCGAGGGTCCACTCGCGCACCGCGTAGGAGTGCACGAAGTAGAACCGGGCGTCGGCGTCGAGGTCCGCGAACATCTCGGTGTCCCGCGGCGCGTCGACCGTGTTCCAGCCCATGTGGGGGACGACGGGGGCGTTCAACGGCTCGACCGTACCGGGCCACTCGTCGAGGCCCTCGCTCTCCACGCCGTGCTCGAAGCCGTGGGCGAAGAGGATCTGCATGCCGACGCAGATGCCCATGACCGGGCGGCCGCCGGCGAGCCGGCGGCCGACGATCCAGTCGCCGCGCGCGTCCTTCAGTCCCTGCATGCAGGCGGAGAAGGCGCCGACGCCGGGGACGAGGAGTCCGTCGGCGTTCATCGCGGTGTCGTAGTCGCGGGTGATCTCGACGTCGGCGCCGACCCGGGCGAGGGCGCGCTCGGCCGAGCGCACGTTGCCGAATCCGTAGTCGAAGACGACGACCTTCTTGGGGGTGCTCGCGGTCATGCCCACACGTCCAGCCGCAGCACACCAGCGCCGAGACACATCGCGGCGCCGAAGGCGACGAGCGCGATGAGGCCCTTGGGCATCTGCTGCTTGACGAAGGAGTAGATGCCGCCGAGCAGGAACAGCCCGACGACGATGAGGATGGTGGAGAGGCCGTTCACGGTCAGAGCGCGCCCTTCGTGGAGGGGAGGATTCCGGCGGCGCGCGGGTCGCGCTCGGAGGCGTAGCGGAGGGCGCGGGCGAACGCCTTGAACTGGCACTCCACGATGTGGTGGGCGTTGCGCCCGTACGGCACGTGGATGTGCAGCGCGATCTGGGCCTGGGCGACGAAGGACTCGAAGATGTGCCGGGTCATCGTCGTGTCGTACGAGCCGATCATCGGCGCCATGTTCTCGGGCTCGGTGTGCACCAGGTACGGGCGGCCGGAGAGGTCGACGGTCACCTGGGCGAGCGACTCGTCCAGCGGGACGGTGCAGTTGCCGAAGCGGTAGATGCCGACCTTGTCGCCGAGGGCCTGCTTGAAGGCGGCGCCGAGGGCGAGGGCGGTGTCCTCGATGGTGTGGTGCGAGTCGATGTGCAGGTCGCCGTCGGTCTTGACGGTGAGGTCGAACAGACCGTGCCGGCCGAGCTGGTCGAGCATGTGGTCGTAGAACCCGACCCCGGTCGACACGTCGACCTTTCCGGTGCCGTCGAGGTCGATCTCGACGACGACGGAGGTCTCCTTGGTGGTGCGCTCTACGCGGCCTACGCGGCTCATCGCTCCTGCTCCTTCATCAATTCACGAACCGCGTCGAGGAACGCGTCGTTCTCTTCGGGGGTGCCGGCGGTGACCCGCAGCCATCCCGGTACGCCGTTGTCCCGGACCAGGACGCCCCGGTCGAGGATCCGCCGCCAGGCCGCGTGCGTGTCGGGGAACTTCCCGAACTGCACGAAGTTGGCGTCCGAATCGGTGACCTCGTAGCCGATCCCGCGCAGCTCGGTGACGAGCCGGTCGCGCTCGGCCTTGAGCTGCTCGACGTACCCGAGGAGGGTGTCGGTGTGCTCAAGGGCGGCGAGCGCGGTCGCCTGGGTGACGGCGGAGAGGTGGTACGGCAGCCGGACCAGCTGGACGGCGTCGACCACGGCCGGGTGGGCGGCGAGGTAGCCGAGCCGCAGTCCGGCGGCGCCGAAGGCCTTGGACATGGTCCGGGAGACCACCAGGTTCGGGCGGCCCTCGATGAGGGGCAGCAGCGAGTCCCGGTGGCTGAACTCCACGTACGCCTCGTCCACGACGACCATGGAGGGCTTGGCCGCCTGGGCCGCCTCGTACAGGGCGAGGACGGTGTCGGCGGCGACGGCGGTGCCGGTGGGGTTGTTGGGCGAGGTGATGAACACGACGTCGGGCCGGTTCTCGGCGATCGCCGCTGCGGCCGCCGCCACGTCGATGGTGAAGTCCTCGCTGCGCGGGCCGGAGATCCAGCCGGTGCCGGTGCCGCGGGCGATCAGGGCGTGCATCGAGTACGAGGGCTCGAAGCCGATCGCGGTACGGCCCGGGCCGCCGAAGGTCTGCAGCAGCTGCTGGAGGACCTCGTTGGACCCGTTGGCCGCCCAGACGTTCTCGACGGCGACCGGGTGCCCGCCGGTCCGGGTGAGGTAGCGGGCGAGCTCGGTGCGGAGCTCGACCGCGTCCCGGTCGGGGTAGCGGTTGAGGGTACGGGCGGCCTCGGCGACGCGCTCGGCGATGCGCGCGACGAGCGGCTCGGGGAGCGGGTACGGGTTCTCGTTGGTGTTCAGCTGGACGGGGACGTCGAGCTGGGGCGCGCCGTAGGGGGACTTGCCCCTCAGCTCGTCCCGGACGGGGAGATCGTCGATTCCGGTCACTTGGTCTCCGGCACCTTCCATCCGAACCGTGCCTTGATCGCCGCGCCGTGGGCGGGGAGGTCCTCCGCCTCGGCGAGGGTCACCACGTGGTGGGCGACGTCGGCGAGCGCGTCGCGCGTGTAGTCCACGATGTGCACCCCGCGCAGGAAGGACTGCACGGAGAGGCCCGAGGAGTGGCAGGCGCAGCCGCCGGTGGGCAGGACGTGGTTGGAGCCCGCGCAGTAGTCGCCGAGCGAGACGGGCGCCCAGGGGCCGACGAAGATCGCGCCGGCGTTGCGGACGCGGTCGGCGACGGCCGCGGCGTCGCGGGTCTGGATCTCCAGGTGCTCGGCGCCGTACGCGTCGACGACCTTGAGGCCGTCGGCCAGGTCGCGGACGAGGACGATCGCGGACTGGCGTCCCGACAGGGCCGGGACGATCCGGTCGTCGACGTGCTTGGAGGCGGCGACCTGGGTCTTCAGCTCGGCCTCGGTGGCGGCGGCCAGCTCGTCCGAGTCGGTGACGAGGACGGAGGCGGCCATCGGGTCGTGCTCGGCCTGGCTGATGAGGTCGGCGGCGACGTGCACGGGGTCGGCGGTGGAGTCCGCGAGGATCGCGATCTCCGTCGGGCCGGCCTCGGCGTCGATGCCGATCCGGCCCTTGAGGAGGCGCTTGGCGGCGGCCACGTAGATGTTGCCGGGGCCGGTGACGAGGTTGACCGGGGCGCAGCCGGGCTCGTCGGCCGTCCCCTCCGTGCCGTACGCGAACATGGCGACGGCCTGGGCGCCGCCGGCGGCGTACACCTCGTCGACGCCGAGCAGGGCGCAGGCGGCGAGGATCGTCGGGTGCGGAAGCCCGCCGAACTCCTTCTGCGGGGGCGAGGCGACGGCCAGGCCCTCGACGCCGGCCTCCTGGGCCGGGACGACGTTCATCACGACGGAGGACGGGTAGACGGCGCGGCCGCCCGGCACGTACAGACCGACGCGCTCGACCGGGATCCACTTCTCGGTGACCGTGCCGCCGGGGACGACCTGGGTGGTGTGGGTGGTGCGGCGCTGCTCGCGGTGGACCATGCGGGCGCGCCGGATGGACTCCTCTAGGGCGGCGCGGACGGCCGGGTCGAGCTCGTCGAGGGCGCGGTCGATCTCCTCGGCGGGGACGCGCAGGCCCGGGACGCGGACGCCGTCGAATTTCTCCCCGTAGTCGATCACCGCGGCCGCGCCATGATGCCTGACGTCCTCGCAGATCGGCCGCACCGTCTCCAGGGCGGCTTCCACGTCGAACTCGGCACGGGGCAGCAGGTCGCGCAGGGCGGAACCCTCGGGGAGGGCCTCGCCGCGCAGATCGATTCGAGAGATCACGGGTCAATTCTCGCAGACGGCTCACGGCGTCGGACGCCCGTATCAATGGCTGATACGGGCCACACTGGCGTCTTGTCGCCACTCCTGACCGTTAGCGTTCAGCCCGTCACTCAGCGGGAAGAACGGCTGTACGAATCCACGGGATCCCCGGAAAACGATCGAAACCGGAATCGCGGAATCGTGCGAGCGGATCGTGGAAAGCGAGGGGGCGGCATTGACCGAGCCGCACGAGGACGGGATGCCGGACGGTCTCACAGGCCCGGAGCGGGCGGTGTGGCGGGCGTTCGTCGTCGGCAGGACGTGCGATCTGACGGAGGGGATCGCGGAGCGGGACGACCCCTTCGGGGGACGGGACTGGGGGGAGGAGCGGAGCGTCCGCGCCGACGTGGTGGCGCTGCTGTTGCTCGCCGGGCCGCCGGCCAGGTCCGGGCGGGTGGCCGCGCTGAAACTGCGCGGTGTGCGGATCACCGGCGTGCTGAACCTGGCGGGCGGGACGATCGGGCCGTACGTGGAGCTGCACGGCTGCCGCTTCGACGGCGAGGTGGTGCTGCCGGAGGCCCGGTTCGGCACGCTCCGGATGGTCGAGTGCGCGCTGCCGCGCCTGGAGGCGGCCCGGCTGCACACCGAGGGGGACCTGCACCTGCCGCGCTGCCGGGTGCGGTGGGGCATCCGGCTCACCGACGCGCAGATCGGCACGGACCTGCTCGTCAACCAGATCCAGGTGTGGCCGGACCGGCGCGGCCGGGCCATCACCGCGGACGGGATGGTGGTCGCCCAGGACCTCCAGGCCGAGCTGATCGAGACGCACGGGGAGCTGAGTCTGCGCGGGGCGAAGATCGGCGTGTCGCTCAGCCTGCGGGGCAGCGTGCTGCGCGGCGCGCAGGGCCGCCGCGCGCTCAACGCACCGCAGCTGACCGTGGAGCGCTCGCTCTATCTGAACGCGGCCTGGGTGTACGAGGACACGGACACCGCGGGGAGCACGGGCAACTCGACGGCCACCCCGCCGTACGGCGTGACGCCCGCTCAGGGCGCCCACCGCAAGCCGGTCGAGTTCCACGGCGGGGTGCGGCTCGACGACGGCCGCTTCGGTGACGCGGTGGACCTGCACCACGCCCGGTTCCTGCTGAGCGGGGCACGCCGGGAGGAGGTCTCGCTGCGCCGGATCGTCACCCCGGAGCTCCGGTTCAACGGCGAGCGGCCGGAGGAGGGCCGCGTCGTGCTCAACGGCGCGAAGGTCGTCACCCTGATCGACCTGTCGACCAGCTGGCCGGGGCCCGGCGGGCTCGCGATGGGCGGCTTCGCCTACGAGAACCTCGTGCCGTACGGGCACTTCCCGCTGGCCCGGCGCCTGGAGTGGGTGGCGGCGGCGACCCCGGAGTACGCCCCCGAGCCGTACGAACGCCTGGCGACCGTCCTGCGCAACAGCGGGGAGGACGCCGACGCCCGCGAGGTGCTGCTGGCCAAGCAGCGGCGCAGACGCGAGACCCTGCCGGTGGCGGGGAAGCTCTGGGGCTACCTCCAGGACTGGACCGTGGCCTACGGCTACCGGCCGGGCAGGGCTGCGCTGTGGATGGCGGTCCTGTGGGCGGCGGGCACGGTGGCCTTCTCCCGCTACCGCCCGATACCGCTGAAGGCGGAGGAGGCCCCGGCGTGGAACGGTCCGCTGTACGCGCTCGATCTGCTGCTCCCGGTGATCAATCTCGGCCAGGACGGCTACTGGCGCCTTGAGGGGACATGGCAGTGGGCGGCGGCGGTACTGATCCTGCTGGGCTGGATCCTGGCGACGACGGTGGCGGCGGGAGCGACCCGGCTGCTGAGCAGGGGGTGAGGCGGCTGCTGAGCAGGGGGAGGCGGCGTGGCCGCCTCCCCGCCGTGCGGACATGCGGAGACGGCGTGACCTCCGTGCGCCCGGGAGGTGGAACGGCGGAGGATTGGTGTACGCGGCGGGCGGCGGCGAAGGTTTGGTGAGCGGGCCGTGAGACCGGCTGCCGCGGAGGCGGGGGCCGGGAGAGAATACGTCGCACCATGTCCTTGCTTCGTGCCCTGATCGGCACCGTTCGTTCGGTCCGGCACCCCCCGCGGCTCGCCGCCGGGTTCGTGCCGGACGACGACGTGCTGCTCGACGCCCCGGACGAGCGGCTCGCCCCCGCCCTGGTCGCCGCCGCCCTGGCCGATCCGGAGCCCGCGGCGAAGCTGCTCGCCACCACCCGGGACGCCGGGGAGTGGGAGGACCGCGACCGGTACGTCACCCGGCTCGCCACCTTCGCGTACAGCAGGGACGACTGGCTGACCCACTGGCTCTCCGCCACGCCCCGCGATCCCGACGCCCTGCTCGTCACCGCGCAGCTCGCCGTCCGGCGGGCCTGGGAGTCGCCCGCCCGGGCCGAGCGGCTGCGCGAACTCACGCCGCTCATCCAGACGATGGCCGAGGAGGCGCCGCACGACCCGGTGCCGTGGCGGCTCGCCCTGGACCACGCGCGCGGGGCGCACGCCGGGCCCGCCGTCTTCGAGTCGCTCTGGGAGCAGGCGGTGCGCCGCTCCCCGCACCACTACGGCTGCCATGTCGCGGCGCTCAAGTACCTGTCGGCGCAGTGGTACGGCTCGCACCGGGCCGCCTTCGACTTCGCCGAACAGGCGGCCGACGACGCCGCACCGGACTCGCTCGTACGCGCGCTGCCGGTCCGGGCCGCCTACGACCGGCTCCGGGTGGCGCCGGACCGGGATCCGTCCGTGCCGGAGGCGCGGATCGACCGTGCCGCGGACCGGGCTTTGGCCCTGTCCGAGGTCTTCCCGACCGGCGACCCGTGGCCCGCCGAGGTCCGCAACCTGCTGGCGTACGTGCTGGTGGAGCGGGCGCGGTGGGAGGAGGCGCGGGCGGAGTTCGGCCGGATCGGGGTCCACGCGACCTCCTTCCCGTGGGGAGCCGGGCGGGGAGCCGTACGGGAGGACCCTCCCCCGGGCTCTCGGCTCCGTTCGAGCAGGGGGGACCCCCTGCTCGGGTTCCTCGCCGCGCGGGACATGGTCAGGACCGAGTCGGCCCGCCGTACCCCTCTCCGGGACACCCGAGAGGGACGGGCCGGACGGGGCGGGCCCGGCGGCCATTAGGCTGACCGCTGTGACCACCGCTCGCCTGCCTCTCTTCCCGCTCAACGCGGTGCTGTTCCCGGGCCTCGTGCTGCCGCTGAACGTCTTCGAGGAGCGTTATCGCGCCATGATGCGCGAGCTGCTCACGATCGACGACTCGGAGCCGCGCCGCTTCGCCGTCGTCGCCATCCGCGACGGCCGCGAGGTCGCCCCGACGGCCCCCGGCATGCCGGACCAGACGGCGCTGCCGGAGAAGGGCCCGGCCGCGGGCTTCGGCTCCGACCCCATCCAGTCCTTCCACCGGGTGGGCTGTGTCGCCGACGCGGTGCAGATCAGGGAGCGCGCCGACGGCAGCTTCGAGGTGACGGCCACCGGCACGACCCGGGTGAAGCTGCTGTCCGTCGACGCGAGCGGGCCGTTCCTGGTCGCCGAGGTCGAGGAGATCCCGGAGGAGCAGGGCGAGGAGGCCGGCAGCCTCTCCGAGGGGGTGCTGCGGGCCTTCCGCAGCTACCAGAAGCGGCTGGCCGGGGCGCGCGAGCGTTCGCTGACCACGAGCGAGCTGCCGGACGACCCGTCGGTGGTGTCGTACCTGGTCGCGGCGGCTGCGGTGCTGGACACGCCGTCGAAGCAGCGGCTGCTCCAGGCCCCAGACACGGCGACCCGGCTGCGCGAGGAGCTGTCGCTGCTGCGCGCGGAGACGGCGGTCCTCCGGCATCTGCCGTCGCTGCCGGTGGTGGACCTGACACAGGCCCCGACGTACCCGAACTGAGGAAGAGCGCGCGCGTGGCGAAGAAGCAGAAGAAGAACAGCGGCGGCACCCCCGCGACGGTGGCGCTGACGGAGGCCGGCACCCCGTTCACCCTGCACGCCTACGAGCACGACCCGGCCTCCCCCTCGTACGGCGAGGAGGCGGCCGAGGCCCTCGGCGTCTCCCCGGACCGGGTCTTCAAGACCCTGGTGGCGGACGTCGACGGCGAGCTGACGGTCGCGGTGGTCCCGGTCGCCGGCCAGCTCGATCTGAAGGCCCTGGCCTCGGCGGTCGGCGGCAAGCGCGCGGCGATGGCGGACCCGGCGGCGGCCGAGCGCACCACGGGCTACGTGCGGGGCGGCATCTCCCCGCTGGGCCAGCGCAAGCGGCTCCGCACGGTCCTCGACGCCTCGGCCTCGGACCACGCGTCCGTCTGCGTCTCGGCGGGCCGGCGCGGCCTTGAGGTGGAGCTCTCCCCCGCGGATCTGGCCGCCCTCACGTCGGCGGTCGTGGCCCCGATCGGCCGCGCCTGACGGTCGGCCGGGCCCGGTGATCGGCCGGGCCCGGGTGATCGGCCGCGCCCGACGGCCGGCCCGCCTGACGGTCGGCCGTCTGACGGTCGGCCGCGTGCGGCGGGCGGCGCGGCCCCCGGGGAGCCTTGGGAGTCGGGGGAGCCGGGGCCGTCAGCTCCGGCCCGGCCCCTGGGTGTACGCCTTCGGCTGGTCCCACGGTCCGGGCTCCGGGTCGCGCGGGCCGAAGAGGGCCGTGAGCGCGAGGTGCACGATCATCGCGGCGAGCGGCCAGGCCAGCATCGCTGCGGCCGCCAGGTTCAGTTCGAGGGGTGCCTCGAAGGCGACGTTGGGGCCGACCGCCTTCGCGTGGGCGACGACGTCGCGCGTCGGGCCGAAGTACGTCCCGAGGCCCCAGGCGAGCAGCGAGCCCAGGCCTCCGCCGAGCGCGAGGCCGAGCACCAGCGGGACGCCGCCCTTGCGGCGCGCGAGGAAGACGACGAGCGCGGCGACCGCGCCGAAGGCCAGCGCGAGCAGGACAAACGTTCCGTCCGAGCCGATGGCCGCCTCCCCCTCCGAATTGCGGAGGTAGACGCCCTTGCCGTCCGAGATGAGCAGGACCCGCGGGGCCAGGTTCAACCACAGCACTCCGAGCACCGCTCCGGCGATCGCCGAGACGACGGTCACCAGGACACCCTGAAGAACCTCGGCCGCCGTGATCGGATCCCCTGCCGGACCGAGCGTCGGCGGGGGCGGCGGGGGCCAGTCGGGGTCGTGCGGCGGAGGCTGGTGAGGCGGAGTCAGGGGTGCGGTCACCCCGCCATCGTGCCAGGTGTGTCCGTGGCCCGCCTCAGCGGACGGCGGCCCGCCGGTACGCCCAGGTGGCGACGGCCAGGGAGACCACGCCGACCACCGCGCACACGGCGAGGTCGAGGGCGACGGCCGCCCAGTCGGGACTGCGGTCGAAGGTGCGGGCCAGGGCCTCCACGCCGTACGTCGACGGCAGCAGGTCCCGGGCCCAGCCGATGGGGTCCGGCAGCCGCTCCGCCGGGAGCACGCCGAGGAGCAGCGCCGCGGACATGCCGAGCTGGCCGAGGAGGGTGGCCAGCTCCTGCCGGGGCGCGAGGAGTCCGAGGGCCGCGCCGAGACCGGCGAGCGCGGCGCCTGCGAGCGGGACGACGGCGGCGAGGATCCAGAGGTGGCCGAGCGGCAGTCCGAAGAGCACGGAACCGGCGACGGCGGTGACGGCGGTCCCGGGCACGGTGAAGGAGGCGTACGCCCCCGCGGCGCCGAGGACGACGGCGGCGGGCGGCACGGGCAGGGTGGCGTAGTGGTCGAGGCCGCCGGTGGCCCGCAGCTGGCCGAAGTACTGGGCGAGCAGGTTGAGCGCGACGAAGGCGACGACGAGGACGGTGGAGCCGGCCACGACGGCGCGCGCTTCGGAGCCCCCGTCGACGACCCCGCGCATCAGGACCATGATCCCGATGGACTGGAAGGTGGCCACGAAGAGGAGCGGGATGCGGGCGACCCGGGCGCGGGACAGCTGCGCGCGGTAGACGGCGGCCAGGGCCGGCAGCAGCCGGGCGCGCGGGGCGAGGGGTGCGGCGGCCTCGTCGTCGGCGGTGGCGCCGGTGCGGACGGAAGGCGCGCCGGTCGGCAGGGCCTCTGCGGGCACGGTGCTCACGGCGTACAGCTCCTGGGGGTGACGTGCGGTACGGGCGGTACGTGCGGGACAGGGCTTCGATGGTGTGCGCGGTGTGCGCGGTGTGCGTGCGGTACGGGGAGGGTCATGCCTTCACCAGTCCCTCGGTCGCGCCGCCCAGCGCCAGGTACACGTCCTCCAGGCTGGGCGTGGCCAGGGTGAAGTCGTCGAGCGCCGCGAACGCGGCCCCGCCGGTGACGGTGGCGACGGCGGTGCGGGCCGCGTCGGGGGCGAGCCGGAGGATCCAGCGCCGGCCCGTCTCCTGGGCGAGTGCGCGCAGCGCGGCGACCTCCGGGAGGTGGAGCGGGGCGGACTCGCGCCAGACCAGCTCGACGCGGACCTCGCCCGCGACCCGTTCCTTGAGTCCGGCGGGCGTGTCGCAGGCGATGACCCGGCCGTGTTCGAGGACGGCGACCCGGTCGAGGACGGTCTCGGCCTCGATGACGTTGTGGGTGACGAGCAGCACGGTGGCGCCGTGTTCGGCGCGCCGCCGGTCGACGGCCGCCCAGACGGCGCGGCGGGCGACGGGGTCCATGCCCGTGGTGGGCTCGTCGAGGACGAGGACGGGGCGTTCGCCGACGAGCGCGGCGGCGAAGCAGGCGAGCCTGCGCTGGCCGCCGGAGAGCTTCTTGAGGGGCCGGGCGGCGAGCGCGCCGAGGCCGAGCTCGTCCAGGACGGTGTCGCGCTCGGCGCGCGCGTCGCGGGCGGTGAGGCCGCGCAGCCGCCCGGTGGTCTCGGCGGCGAGGGCGACGGTCAGCTCGTCGAGGGCGGTGGACTCCTGGCCGAGGTACGCGAGGAGGCGGGACGCCCGCTCGGGGTGGCGCACGAGGTCGTGGCCGAGGAGCCGGACGCTGCCGGAGTCGGGGCGCATGAGCCCGGTGAGCTGGCGGACGAGCGTCGACTTGCCCGCGCCGTTGGGGCCGAG
>NZ_LIPQ01000429.1 GCF_001418135.1 Streptomyces aureus | reverse complement strand
CCGCCACCCCGCGCCCCAGCACCGTCCCGCACGTCGCCCAGACCCCGTACCTCGCCGTCACGCAGCCGGGAGGTGGCCACCGATGAGCGTCCAGACCGAACCGCAGGAAGCCGCCGCTCCGAAGGCCAACGGCAGGCTGCCGCTCGCCGTCTATCTGCTCGCGTTCAGCCTGTTCGCGATGGGCAGCGCCGAGTTCCTGCTCGCCGGTGTCCTCCCGGACATCGCCGACGACCTCGACATCTCGCTGTCGTCCGCCGGTGCCCTCATCTCGGCCTTCGCCATCGGCGTGGTGATCGGCGGCCCGCCGCTCGCGGTGCTGACGCTGCGCTGGCCGCGCCGTACGACCCTGGTGATCTCGCAGGCCGTGTTCGCCGCCGGGGTGGCCGTCGGTCTGCTGACCGACGACTTCACCGTGCTGCTCGTCACCCGCTTCCTGATCGGCCTGGCGTACGCCGGGTTCTGGGCCGTCGCCGCGGTCACCGCGATCTCCCTCGTCACCCCCGACCGCACCGCCCGGGCCTCCGGGGTGGTGGTCAGCGGTCTCAGCATCGCGATGGTCGCGGGCGGCCCGGCCGGCGCCTTCCTCAGCCACTTCACCGGCTGGCAGGGCGGGTTCTGGGCGGTGGTCGCACTGACCGTGCTGAGCGCGATCGCCACGATCGTCGCCGTGCCCGCCACCAAGGCGGCTCAAGAGCCCAGCGTGAAGCGCGAGTTGCAGACCATGCGGCAGCCGCAGCTGTGGGTGGTGTACGCCGCGACGCTGCTCAGCACCGCCGCGTACATGATCTCGTACAACTACCTCGCGGCCTTCCTCACGGACGTCACCGGCGTCGACTCCGTGTGGGTGCCCGGCATCCTCGTCCTCTTCGGCATCGGGGCCTTCATCGGCCTCTCCATCGGCGGCCGGATCGCCGACGGGCGCCCGCACCACGCCCTGCTCGTCGGGGCCGGCGGAATCCTCGTCTGCTCCGTGCTCCTCGCGCTCCTCGCCGACCACGCCGTGGCCGTCGTCCCCCTGGTCCTGCTCCTGGGCGTCGCCGGCTTCGTCCTCAACCCGGCGGTCTACGGCCGGGTGTTCACGGTGGCGGCGGGCGCGCCGACGCTCGCCGGCGCCACCGCCGTCTCCATGTTCCAGCTCGGCATCAGCGTGGTCCCCGTCCTCGCGGGCGTGGCGCTCGGCGCCGGTGCCGGTCTCACCTCGATCCCGTGGCTGGGCGCGGGGCTCGCCGCCCTCACCATCCCGGTCGTCCTGGTCGAGCGCACGATGGCGCGCAACCGGGCGGCCCGCGACGCCGGGCCCGCGGGCGCTCCAGCGGGCGCGAACGTCACCCCGAACGCCCAGGCGGTCGCGGACAACTGATCCACCGTCATGGCACATCACCGGTAGCCGCGGAGAGCTCCGTCCCCCGGGACTCTCCGCCGGCTCCCCCACAGGGAGGACCTCATGGACAACGAGCTGGGTTACGAACTCGGCACCTGGGTCGTGTCACAGATCCAGAGCCCCGACCGCCCCACGCAGTCGACCTTCTCGCTGCTCGGCAGGGAATGGGACCTGCTGCCCGAGGTGTTCCCGCCCTACACGGACCCCGGCCCCGGCCTGTTCGCCTCCTGGGTGCCGTACGAGCGGGGCACCCGCTTCCTGGAGCTGGGCTGCGGCGCCGGTGTCGCGGCCGTGCTCGCCGCGCAGCACGGGGCGGCGCGGGTGCTCGCCACCGACATCAACCCGGCCGCCGTGGAGAACGCCCGGCGCAACGCCGAGCGGCACGGAGTCGCGGACCGGTTCACCGCGCTGACCAGCGACCTCTTCGACGCCCTGGACCCCGACGAGCAGCTCGACACGGTGTTCTGGAACACCCCGTTCATCGAGGCGCCCGCCGACCGCCCGTACGCCGGGCACATCGAACGCGCGGTCTTCGATCCCGGGTACGGCCTGGTGAACCGGTTCTTCCGCGATGTGGTGCGCCATCTGGCCACCGACGGTCGCGTCTACCTGGGCACCAGCGAGGCCATGGGCAACCCGTTCAAGATGCTGCGCGCCGCCGACGAGGCCGGATTCGAGGGCAAGCGGCTCCGCACCGAGTCCGTCGAGCTGCCCGCCGCCGAGTTCGGCGAATCCCCCGTCGTCGAGGCGCACACCGACGAACGCGGCATCGTCCACATGGACTTCACGCTCTACGAGTTCCGGCGCCGCTGACCACCCCGCGCCCCTTCCGCGCGGCTGCCGACCACCCCTCGCGCCTTCCGCGCACCAAGGCCCCACACGCACCACACGCACCAGCAGTTCCGACGCCATCGACCCACCCACACCCATCGGGGCGCCTGCCGGCGCCCCGGGAGATTGGACATTGATGAACGCCAACAGGAACGCAGACGCGGACGGTACCGGCTACGACACCGTCATCGCCGGAAACGGAGTCCTGGGACTGTCGCTCGCCTGGGTCCTGGCGCGACGCGGACAGCGCGTCGCCGTGCTCGGCCAGCCCCACCGGCCCTGGGCGGGATCGGCCGCGGCCGGCGCCATGCTCGGCTGTTTCGGCGAGGTCACCACCTCGCTGCTGGCCACCGAGCACGGCCGCCACAAGCTCGAACTCGGCATCAAGGCGACCGAGTTGTGGGGACCGTGGCTGGAGGAGCTGGAGGAGCAGACGGAGGGCGCGCCGGTCAAGACCGCCCAGGGCACCACCGTCGTCCTCAACACCATCGGCACCGCCGAGATCGACGACGCCAACTACAACGCCATCCGTGCCGAACTCACCCGCTACGAAGAGCCGTTCGAGGACGTGGAGCCCTCCGACCTCGACTGGGTGGACGCCGAGCCCATCTCCCGCCCGCTGAAGGCCTTCCACATACCCGGCGAGCACGCGGTCAACGCCGCCGCCCTCCTGGAGCGCCTCGAATCGGCCGCCGTCCGGGCCGGCGCCACCCTCGTCCCCGAGTTCGCCACCCGCGTCGAGTACCGGGGCGAGCGGGTCACCGGAGTCGTGCTCGCCTCCGGCCGTACGATCTCCGCCGACCACGTCACCCTGGCCGCCGGCGCCCGCACCCAGGAACTCCTCGACAGTCTGCCCGTCGGCCCCCGCATCCCCCGCATGGTCAGCGGCTACGGAGTCTCCGCGCTGATCAAGACGCAGGACGGCACCGGCCCGGACAGCGTCATCCGCACGCCGAACCGTTCCTTCGCGTGCGGCCTGCACGTGGTGCCCCGCGGCGACGGCCACGTCTACGTCGGCGCCACCAACGTCATCGCCGTCGAACCCCGCGACACCGCCGAGATGCGCGACCTGGTCTTCCTGCTCCAGTGCGCCCACCGCCAGGTCCGCCGCAACCTCTGGAACAGCGAGGTCACCAAGGTCCAGGTCGGCAACCGCCCGGTCTCCATGGACGGCTTCCCGCTGCTCGGCGACGGCGGCATGCAGGGCCTGACGATCATGACCGGCACCTACCGCGACGGACTCCACCTGTCGCCGCTGCTCGCCCAGGACTTCGCCGCCCGCATCCTCGGCGAGGAGCCGCAGGCCGACCTGGACCGCTTCGCGCCGCTGCGGCAGCCCTACCGGACCGGGACCCGAGAGGAGATCGTCGACCTCCTCATCGACCACCAGATGGGCATCGGCTACGAGCAGGACTGGACGATCCCCGTCGAGTGGCACCAGTGGATCGAGATGGACCTGCGCCCGGCCACCCTCGCCTGGGCCGACGAGCTCGACCCCGAGTTCACCCCGCCGGCCGAGCTGCTCTTCGCCTCCCGCTTCGACCCGGAGCTGGTCAGCCTGCTGCGCAAGTACTACGCGACCTGCCGCGAATACAGCTGACCGCCCGCCCTCCCGGGCACCGCACCACCGCGCCCCGTCCCTCCCTGCAGAAAGGACACCCCATGGCCGTCGAGAACATTGACCCGCCCGGACTCACCAAGCCCTACGGCTGGCGGCAGCTGGCGGTCGGCACCGGAAGCCGCGTCATCTTCCTGAGCGGCCAGACCCCGCGGACCGCCGACGGCGAACCGGTCGGCATGGGCGACCTGGCGGCGCAGACCGAGCAGGTCTACCTCAACATCGCCACCGGTCTCGCCGCGGCCGGCGCCACCTTCGACGACGTGGTGAAACTGACCATCTACGCGGTGGACTGGTCGCTCGACAAGTGGGACGCGATCACGGCGGGCGCCGAGCGCGCGGCCGCCAGGATCGGTGCCGACGTCATCCGGCCGACCACCCTGGTCGGGGTCGCCACCCTCGCCGAGCCCGACTTCCTGATCGAGATCGAGGCCACGGCGATCGCGGAGTAGCCGCTCGCACGACCCGCCCCGCACGACACGCTTCAGGGCCCCGCCGGATCCGGCGGGGCCCTGAAGCGTGTGTCACCGAGGTCAGGACGAAGGACGCCGCTTGGCCAGGAGGTCCTCGATCACCGTGGCCACGGTCTCCGGCGCGGGCAGGGCCGGATGCCGGCTGACCGTTCCCGTGGTCGGGTCGAACCCGTCGTGCCACTCCGGCTCGTTGACGATGCCGCCGTCCTCGCGGATCCGCGCGATGTTCCGCTGCACGGCCGCCTTGTGCCACATCCTGGCGCCCATCACCGGGAAGTGGACCACCGGGTAGTCCACCGACAGCGCGACGGTGAGCAGCCGGTTCGGCGCGGCTCCGGCGGCGGCCGAGGCGAGCGTGTGGGCGGTGGCCGGCAGCACCGCGAGGATGTCGTGGTCGGCGGCCAGCCGGGAGGGCTTGTCGGTCGGCCAGTCCGCCGGGGATTCCCCGCTCACCACCCTTTCGGCGAAGAGCGCGACGCTCTCCGGGGAAATGAACGAGGTCGCAGTGTGGGTCAGCAGAACAGTGAACGTGCTGCCCTCGATCTGCCGGCGCATCGCCTCGACATACGCCGGAAGTCTGGTCACCGCAATGGATCCGGTGGCACCGATGAGTATGCGTTTCCCGGTCTGCTCCGGGGAGTTTCGAATTCCCATGAGCCGATGATGTCGCCGCCGTCCCGCCGCAGGTCAAGTGGCCCTACAGGGTGCTCCAGAGCGGGTCCAGGGCCGGTCCAGCAGCGGTCCAGCGGCACCGAAATCCTTCGGTCGTCCCTACGGTCCCACCGTATTGAGACCGTTTACCCCCGCTGTCTAACGTCGTTTCTCGCAAGGGAATTCGAAAGCCCGGGAGGGCGGCCGAGGACCCGGGCACGGCATCCGAAAGCCCGGCAGGGCATCCGAGGAAAAGGGACGGACGACGATGGAGGATCTTTTCGCAAGGCTGCGCGGCGGTGCCGGTCACCCCCGCCTGGACGAGGACCGGCTCCTCGAGCTCAAGCCGCGGCCGGAGCACCGGCACGAACCCTTCCCGCTGACCGACATCCAGCAGGCGTATCTGATCGGCCGCCACAAGGGGCTCGAACTGGGCGGCATCTCCAGCCAGTACTACCTGGAGTTCGACTGTCCCGCTCTCGACCCCGGCCGGCTCACCGAGGCCCTGCGCACCGTGATCGTCCGCCACGAGGCCCTGCGCACGGTGGCGGGGACCGACCAGACCCAGCGCGTCGTCCCCGTGGCCGAGGTGGACCCGTACGACATCCGTGTCACGGACCTGCGCGGCCGGCCCGAGTCCGTGCGGACGGCGGAGCTGGAGCGCGTCCGCGCCGAACTGACCGAGCAGGTACTGCCGTTGGACCGGGCGCCGCTCCTCGATGTCCGGGCCAGCCGGCTCGACGACGACCGGCTGCGCCTCCATGTCGCCGTGGACCTGCTGTTCCTCGACATGCGCGGGCTGTACCGGCTCATGGACGAGTGGCGCCGATGTTACGACGACCCGGCGTGGCAGCCCGAGCCGTCGGAACTCTCGTTCCGCGACTACGTCCTGGCGCGGGAGGAGCTGCGCGAGGACGCCCTGGGCCGGGAGTCCGCCGCCTACTGGGCGGACCGCCTGGACACCCTGCCGGGCGCCCCCGAACTGCCCCTGGCCGCCGCGCCGGAGCAGCTCGGCACCCCCCGCTTCGTACGGCACCGGGCACGGCTCTCCCCCGAACGCTGGGCGGCGCTGAGGGCGGCGGCCGAGCGGCACGGCCTGACGGCGTCCGGCGTGCTGCTCGCCGCCTACGCGGAGGTCCTCCGCACCTGGTCGCGGCGGCAGGAGTTCACCCTCACCGTCACCCAGTTCCACCGGCTCGGCCTGCACCCGCGGGTGGAGGACGTCATCGGGAACTTCCTCGACCCGAGCCTGCTCGCCGTCGGCGGCCGCCCCGAGGAGAGCTTCGCCCAGCGCGCCCGTGACCTGGAGGAGCGTCTCCTGGAGGACCTGGCGCACCCGCACGGCGGCATCCGGGTGCTGCGCGACCTGGCCCGCCGCAGGGACGACGGCAGGGCGTCGCTGCCCGTGGTGTTCTCCAGCACCCTCGGGGCCGGGGAAGGCAGGAGCGGCGCGCCCGGCGCCGGCCGCCTGGAGTCCTTCGGGCCCCTGGTCCACGACCACAGCCGTACGCCGCAGGTGTGGCTGGAGAACCAGATCCTGGAGCTCGACGGCCGGCTCTCGGTCAACTGGAACGCCGTCGAGGGCCTCTTCCCCGCCGACACCCTGGAGGCCATGTTCGCGGCGTACTCGACGCTGCTCGACCGCCTCGTCGACGAGCCCGAACTCTGGGACGCCACCCGCGGCGTCGTGCCGCTGCCGGCAGCGGAGGCCGAGGAACGCGCCCAGGCCAACGCCACCACCCAGGACATCCCGGCCGCGCTCCTGCACGAACTGGTCGCCGAGGCGGCCCGGCGCACCCCCGACGCGCCCGCGGTGATCACGCCCGGCACGGAGACCACGTACCGGCAGCTGACCGAGTCCGCCCACCGGATCGCCCACCGGCTGCTCCGCACCCCCGGCGCGGCCCCGAACGAGATCGTCGCCGTGTCGATGCGGCCCGGCGCCGCCCAGTACGCCGCGCTGCTCGGCGTCCTGCACACCGGCGCCGCGTACGTGGCCATCGACCCCGAACTGCCCGAGGAGCGGCGCCTGAAGCTGCTCGCCCGCTGCTCGGTACGGGCCGTGGTGACCGACCCCGAACTGCGCGAGTCGCTTCCCTGGCCGGACGGCGTGACCGTGCTCACCCCCGAGGACGCGGAGACCCTGGCCTGCCCGGAGTGGTCGCCGGGGCGCCGTCAGGGACCCGACGACCTCGCGTACGTCATCTTCACCTCGGGCTCCACCGGCGAGCCCAAGGGCGTGATGATCACCCATCGCAGCGCCGCCAACACCGTCCAGGACATCAACCGCCGCTTCGGCGTCGGCCCGGACGACCGCACCATGGCGCTCGCCCCCGCGGGCTTCGACCTGTCCGTGTACGACCTCTTCGGCCTGCTCGGCGCCGGGGGCACCGTCGTCGTCCCCGACCCGGCGCGCGGCAACGACCTCGCCCACTGGTCCCAGCTCGTCGGGCGCTACGGGGTGACCATATGGAACAGCGTCCCCGCGCCCATGCGGATGTGGATCGACGCCTTGGGCGACGGCGCGGTGCCACGCGGCTGCCGGCTCCGCCTCGCCCTGCTCAGCGGCGACTGGATCCCCGTCGACCTGCCGGCCCGGATCCGCGAGAAGCTCCCCGCGATGCGGGTGATCAGCCTCGGCGGCGCCACTGAGGGCTCCATCTGGTCGATCCACCACCCCGTCGAGACCGTCCGGCCCGAGTGGTCGAGCATCCCGTACGGCAAGCCGCTCGCCAACCAGACCATGCACGTCCTCAACGAGTGGCAGGAGCCGTCGCCCGTCGGGGTCACCGGCGAGATCCACATCGGCGGCACCGGCGTGGCCCAGGGCTACCTCGGCGACCCCGAGCGCACCGCCGAACGCTTCCCGGTCCACCCGGTCACCGGGGAGCGGATCTACCGGACCGGCGACCTCGGCCGCTATCTGCCCGGCGGCGACATCGAGATCCTCGGCCGCGAGGACTTCCAGGTGAAGATCAACGGCTATCGCGTCGAGCTCGGCGAGATCGAGGCCGCGCTGCTGCGCCGGCCCGAGGTGCGCACCGCCCTCGTCACCGCGCCCGCCCACGCCCGTACCGGACAGCGGCAGATCGCGGCGTACGTGGTGCCGGAGGCGGGCGCCACGCCGGACCCGGCCGAGCTGCGCGAGGCGCTCGCCGCCGCACTGCCCGGCTACATGGTGCCCAGCCGCTTCCTCACCCTGGAGACCCTGCCGCTGACCACCAACGGGAAGATCGACCACAAGGCGCTTCCCACGCCGTGGAACGACGACGCCGAGACCGCCGGCACCCGGGTCGCCCCGCGCAGCCGGGTCGAGGAGCGGCTCTTCGCGCTCTGGTCCCAGCAGCTCGGCCACGACGACTTCGGCGTCGAGGAGGGCTTCTTCGACATCGGCGGCGACTCGCTGCACGCGGTCGGCCTGCTCACGGTGCTGCGCGCGGAGTTCGGCATCGAGGCGGACATGGAGCAGGAGATGGTCGAGGGCCTCTTCATGAACGCGTCGATCTCGTCCTTCGCCGAACTGATCGCCCCGGCGGCGGAGCCGGAGGGGTCCACGGTCTTTGCGCAGCCCGTCGGATCCGAGGAGTCCAAGGGGTCCGCGGCATGACCACGACCCCTGCCCCGACCCCGGACACCGCCGTGGCCGAATGGGACCACGTCGTCGTCGGCGGCGGCTCCGCCGGCGCGCTCGTCGCCGCACGGCTGGCCGCCCGCGACTCCGGCACCGTACTGCTCCTGGAGGCCGGACCCGACCAGCCGGTCCCCCGCGACCGTGCCCACCCGCTGGCCGACGCCGGCCGGCTCGTCCTCGCCGGGTTCAACTGGGACTACCGGGCCAACCTCCGCAGCAGCGGCCGTCTGGAGGATCTGCTCAAGGGCGGTGACGGCACCGGGCACCCGGCCCGCGCCCTGTGGGAACGCTTCCCTTACCAGCTCGGCAAGGTGGTCGGCGGCGGCTCCGCCGTCAACGGTGCCATCGCCCTGCGCGGACTGCCCCGCGACTTCGCCGCCTGGGCGGAGCGCGGCAACCCCGACTGGGCCTGGGAAAAGGTGCTGCCCTACTACCGGGCCATCGAGAACGACGTCGACCACCCCGACCGTCCCCCGCACGGCGACGGCGGCCCGCTCCCGATCCGCCGGACCCCGCGCGAGCGGGTCCACGCCCTGGACGCCGCCTTCTGGGAGGAGTGCAACCGCCAGGGCGTCACCGACCTCCCCGACCTCAACTCCGGGGAGGAGGCCGGCGTCGGCCCGATCCCCGGCAACACGGTCGAGGGCGAGCGCATCGACGCCGCCACCGCCTTCCTCTCCGGCGCCCGCGGCCTGCCCCACCTCCACGTCCGTCCCGGCGTACGGGTCACCCGGGTGCTGTTCGACCCGAAGGACCGGAGCCGTGCCGTCGGCGTGGAGACCGAGCGGGACGGTCGGCTCGACACCGTCCGGGCCCGGCACGTGATCCTCGCCGCCGGTGCCGTCGGCACCCCCGTGATCCTCCAGCGCTCCGGCGTCGGCGACGCGGCCCTGCTCGGCGCCCTCGGCATCGACCCGGTCGCCGACCTGCCCGGCGTGGGCCGCGACCTGGTGGACCACCCGTCCGTCGTCATCTGGTCCCGGCCGGCCGACGGCGTGTGTACGCCGGGTCTGCCCTGGCGCCAGGTGGCGGCCCGTATGAGCAGCGGCTTCGACGACGACGTCGACGTCCAGATGGGCCTCCTCAACAACGTGGAGAGCCACACCATCCCGGGTTTCGTCGACCGGCTCGGCTGGCCCCTGGTCGTCGGCATGTCCGTGATGCTGCTGCGGCCCCGTTCCCGAGGCCGGGTCTTCCTCGACAGCGCCGACCCGCTCGCCTCCCCGGTCATCGAACTCGGCCTCGGGACCGACCCCGAGGACATCGAGCGCCTCTGCCACGGCGTCCGCAGGGCCTGGGGCTTCCTGCGCTCCCCAGGCCTGTCCGCCCGCCTGACGCGTACTCAGTTCTGGAGCGACCGGATGGTCGCCAACGACGGCGTGCTGCGCAGCGGGGTCCGGCACATCATGAACCCCGGCTGGCACGCGGCCGGTTCGTGCCGGATGGGCCCGCACTCCGACCCGTACGCCGTCGCCGACCAGGAGGGCCGGGTGCACGGCACCGAGAACCTGCGGATCGCCGACGCCTCGCTCTTCCCCGTCATCCCCAGCGCCCCCACCAATCTGACCACCCTGATGCTGGCCGAGAAGCTGGCCCGGAGCATGAAGGAATGACCGTGCACCCTGTCACGAGCCCTCCGGTGCGGCTCTACTGTTTCCCGCACGCCGGGGCGACCTCGCAGGTCTACCGCGGCTGGCAGACCCTCGGCGAACCCCAGCTGCGGATCCGGGGCGTGGACGCGCCCGGCCGCGGCGCGCGCCGCCAGGAGCGCAAGGCGGTCAACTACCACGGTCTGGTACGGGCCATGGCCGAACAGGTGGTGGCCGATCTGCTCGCCGAGCGCGAGCGGTCCCCCGGGCTGCGCTGGGCGACCTTCGGGCACAGCTTCGGCGCCACCATGAGCCTCGCGGTGGCCGAGCACGTCGCGCGGCAGACCGGCCTGGCGCCGGTGCGGTCGGTGCTCTCGGGGGCGGTACCGCCGGCCCTCCAGCGGCCGGGGGCGCTGCTCGCCGCCGTCCCCGACGACGAGCTTCTCGCCCGTACCGCGGCCGACGGCGGGACTCCGCCCGCCGTGCTCGCCGAACCGGCGATGAGCCGGATCCTGCTGCGGATGCTCCGCGAGGACGACTGCGTACGGGCGGAGTTCGCCCGGGAGGCCGCGGGCCTGCGGGTGGACTTCCCGCTCACCCTGATCGCCGCGCGCGAGGACGTGCACGCCCCGCCGGAGCGGGTGTGGCCGTGGTCGGCGCACAGCTCCGCGCCGGTCCACCGGGTGGAGATCGAGGGCGGCCACTTCGCCGCGGTCCAGCACCCCAAGGAGACGCTGACGATCATCGGTGACGACACCGACCCCGGGAAGGGCTGAGCCATGGCGCGGAGCACGAGCGGCCCGCGGTCGCGATACGGGCCGGAGCACGAACAGTTCCGGGAGACCTGCCGGGAGTTCCTGAACCGTGAGGTCGTCCCGCACCACGCCCGCTGGGAACGGGAGGGCATCGTCGACCGCTCCGTGTGGCGGGCGGCGGGCCGGGCCGGACTCCTCGGCATCGGCGTCGACCCGGCGTACGGCGGAGGCGGCGAGCCGGACTACCGCTATCCGGCGGTGTTCCAGCGGGAGATCATGTGGGCCCGGGCCACGGCGCCCGGCTTCGTGGCGCACAACGACGTCATCGCCACGTACCTCGCCGAGCGGACCACCGAGGACCAGCGCAAACGCTGGCTGCCCGGACTGTGCGCGGGCGAGCTGATCGCCGCCATCGCGATGAGCGAGCCGGACGCCGGCTCCAACGTCGCCGACATCCGTACGACCGCGGTACGGGACGGGGACTCGTACGTCCTCAACGGGCAGAAGACCTTCATCACCAACGGCGAGAACGCCGACGTCGTCGTGGTCGCGGCGAAGACCGCCCCCGACCGGGGCGCCCAGGGCATCAGCCTGCTGGTGGTGGAGCGCGGCGCGCCCGGCCTGACCCGCGGCCGGCGCATGGAGAAGCTCGGCTGGCACGCCAGCGACACCTGCGAGCTGTTCTTCGACGACTGCCGGGTGCCGGCCGAGAACCTGATCGGCAAGGAGAACGCCGGCCTCGCCTACATGATGGCCGGACTGCCCCGGGAGCGGCTCAGCATCGCGACCGTGGCGGTGGGAGCGGCGGAACGGATGCTCGCCGACACGCTGGAGTACGCGAAGACCCGCGAGGCCTTCGGCCGGCCGATCGGCACCTTCCAGCACAATCGCTTCCAACTGGCGACGATGGACACGGAACTGACGATTGCCCAGGTCTACCTCGACCACTGCGTCACCGAACTCGACGCGGGCCGGCTGTCGGTGACCGACGCCGCGAAGGTGAAGTGGTGGACGACCGAGCTCCAGGTGGACATCGCCAACCGCTGCCTCCAGATCCACGGCGGTTTCGGCTACCTCAAGGAGAGCGCGATCTCCCGCGAGTGGGCCAACAGCCGGGTGCAGACCATCTACGGCGGGACGACGGAGGTGATGAAGGAACTGATCGGCCGCTCGCTGGGCCTCTGACGCGAAGCTTCTGACGCGAGGTCTCCGCCGCGGGGCCACTGGACGCAGGCCTCTGACGCGAGGTCTCCGCCGCAAGACCGCCCCGTCCGCCGCGCGCCCCACCCCCCGGCGCGCGACGGGCGGGGCGCACGCGTGTGAGGGCGCGCACGCATGGGGCGTGCACGTCGGACCGGCGTCCGAAAACAGCACCTCTCTTTGCAAATTCCGGAACGAGTGCATGTAATGACGGCGTGGAGCAGCCCTCGTCCATCGCCCAGGCCCTGTCCGCCGTCGGTCCCCGACTGAAGCGGTTGCGTACCGCCCGCGGTGTCACCCTCGCCGCCCTGTCGGAGGTCACCGGAATCTCCAAGAGCACCCTCTCGCGCCTGGAGGCCGGCCAGCGCCGCCCCAGCCTGGAACTGCTGCTGCCCATCGCCCAGGCCCACCAGGTCCCGATCGACGAACTGGTCGGCGCCCCCGACGTGGGCGACCCGAGGGTCCGGCTCAAGCCGCACGCGGTGAACGGCAACACGGTGCTGCCGCTGACCCGGCAGCCGGGCCCGCTGCAGAGCTACAAGATGGTCCTCCCGGCGAGCCGCGACACCCCGGAGCTGTGCACCCACGAGGGATACGAGTGGCTGTACGTGCTCTCCGGACGGCTCCGGCTCGTACTGGCCGACCACGACATCGTCCTGGACCCGGGCGAGGTGGCCGAGTTCGACACCCGGCTGCCGCACTGGTTCGGCAGCACGGGACAGGGCTCGGTCGAAGTCCTCAGCCTCTTCGGGCGCCAGGGCGAACGCATGCACATCCGCGCCAGGCCGACAGGCCGAACGCCCGCCTCCGGCGACTGAGCCGGAGACGGGCGAGGAGGGGGAGGCGGCGCGGGGACGGACGCCGGAGGGACGGCGAGTCAGGCCGCGGGAACGGCCCCTTCGTCCCGGGAGGCCCGGTGGGCCAGGAGATCCCTCTGAATCTCCTCGTCGACCAGGTCGTGGTTGAGCGCGAACGCGGCCGCGGCTCCCATGCCGGCCGCGGTGACGGCCTGGGCGCGCGAGTCCACCACGTTGCCCACGGCCCAGAGGCCGGGGCGACTGGTGCGCCCGGCGCGGTCGGTGACCAGCCAGCCCTGCTCGTCGCGCTCGCAGCCGAGCCCGTCGAAGGCGGAGTCGTTCGGACTCATCTGCGGGAAGAGGAAGACACCGGCGCAGTCGACGGTGCGCCCGTCGGTGAGCTCGACGGCGTGCAGGCGCCCGTCCTTGCTGAGCAGGGTGGCCACGGACCCCTCGACCACCTGAACGCCGCGGGCGTCCATGCGCTCACGCTCGTCGTCACCGAGCGGCCGGTCGTGGGAGACGTACACCACGTCGTGCGACCACTGCCGCAGCAACAGCGCCTGCCCGGCGGAGGCCGGATGAACGCCGAGCACCACGATCCGCTGGTCGCGCACCTCGTAACCATGGCAGTACGGGCAGAAGTGCACGTCCCCGCCCCACAGCGCCCGCACTCCGGGGATCTCGGGCAGCTGGTCGCGCAGCCCGGTGGCGAGCACGACGTGCCGCGCGTCGAGCGAAGCACCACCGTCGAGCCGCACGACGAAGCCGCCCTCGTCACGCGCCTCGACCTGGTCGACACGCCCCTCGATCCGCACGGCCCCGTAGCGGGCGATCTCGGCCCGCCCGGTCTCGAGCACGGTCAGCGGCGACACCCCGTCACGGGAGAGGAAGCTGTGCATATGAGCCGAGGGAGCGTTACGGGGCTCCCCCGCGTCGACGACGGCGACACTGCGCCGCGCCCGCGCGAGCACGAGCGCGGCATTGAGCCCACCCGCCCCGCCGCCTATGACGATCACGTCGTACGAGGTCCGAACACTGGTTTCCTTGTGGGCGCCGGTCATGGCGATCACCTCCGCCGCCAGGGTGCGGCCCACCCGAAACCAGAACAATCTTTGTTGCCGTTTCCGGGACGCGGGATCGGAGGGTCAAGCCGAGGACGACACGACGGCCGGGCCGTCCGTGACCCTGAAGGCCAGACAGACGACGAGGGTGCCGTTCTCGACCGGGGTTCCCTCACCGCTCCAGAAACGCCGGTGGACGGCGCGCCACGCGTCGAGATCGGCATCCCCCTCGCCTTCGGCGGCGGCGTGCTCCCACGTCACCTCGCCGAAGGCCGTCACCTCGACGCCCGTGATCTCCAGAGTGGCGACGGCAAGGCCTTCGTTGTCCAGCAGCGCCAGTCGCTCACCGACGTGCTCCAGGCTCTCGTCCTCCTCGGTGTACTCGTCGAGGAGCCCGGTGGTGGCACGCTTGACCCCGGCCAGGACGAGAGCGTTCAACTCGTCCCTCATGCCTCCCGGAGCCCCCAGCTCCATGGCCCGCATGCCGTCGACCCGTGGCCACATCGTCTCCACCCCTCACTCGAACGCGCCCGGCACCGAGAACTTGGCGTTCCAGGTGGTGCCGTCCTCGTTCCATAGGCTGCCTCCCGGTCCGGGCAGGTCCACCGCGCGAACAGGTCCTCCATCGTCCTGTATCGGCTTCCCCGGAGGCTGCCATCGGCGCGACGGTCGTCGTCACACGCCTGACAGCCCGTGGTCGTCCATCAGTCGCATCAGGTTCCGCTTCCGCTTCTGGGTGGCGCGCAGGTCGGTGATGTACACGGTGAAGTCGTCCGGTGTGCCGAGGTGGCGGTGACAGTCGCGGATGCCCAGGAGCAGGCCGACGAGCTGTTCGTAGGCGCGGTTGCCGGTCTCGCGGGTGAGGGGGGCGACCAGGCGGAGGTAGACGGCGAGGGCATC
>NZ_LIPQ01000428.1 GCF_001418135.1 Streptomyces aureus | reverse complement strand
GGGGCACGCCCGGACGGGGGGGCACGCCCGGACGGCGTGCTCAGACCGCCGTGCGGCTCCACCGCTGGTTGGTGCCGCTGTTGCAGGTCCACTGGACGAGCGCGGTGCCGTCGGCCGTGGACGTGTTGGTGACGTCGAGGCACTTGCCGCTGTGGACGGCGACCAGCTGGACGCCCGTGCTCTGGCCGGTCACGCTCCATCGCTGCCCGGCCCTCCCGTCGCAGGTGTACTGCGCGACGGCGGCGCCGTCGGTGGTCGAACCGCCGTTCACGGTGAGGCACTTGCCGCTGTGGCGGGCGACGATCTGGAACTGGCCGCTGCCGGCGCTCCGGAGCCAGAACTACTGGTTGACGCTGTTGCCGCCGCAGCTCCACTGGATGGCGGCGCCGCCGTCGGCGGTGGACCGGTCGGCGACGTCGGCGCACTTTCCGCTGTGCGCGGCGGTGAGGGTCTCCCAGCTGCCGAGGCCCTTCACCGTGCCGGCCGCCGTGTCCACCGTGATCTGCGGGAAGTAGTCCATGGCCATGGTCGTCCTGGTGGGGAAGCGGAGCGGCAGCCAGACGTACTGGGAGTCGTTGACGTTGCCGCCCATGGAGTTGCCCCAGCGGTCGCCGAGGCAGAGGTACGAGGTGCCGGCGGCGCCCTGGACCGGCAGGACGTACGCGGTCTGGGAGCCGTACGCGGTCCCGTCGCCGATGTCCTTCAGACCGCTCCAGGTTCCGGTGACGCTGGTCGCGGTGCCGTACTTCTGCTGGTTGGGGGACCACCCGGTGGCGCCGGAGGTGAGCAGGAAGTAGACGCCGTCGCGCTCGAAGAGGGCGGGGGCCTCGCGCCACTGTCCGGGCCAGAGCTTCTGGACCTGGGAGGCGATGCCGGTGTAGTCGGCGGTCAGCCGGTAGACGTGGAGGTCGGCGTTCTCGTTGGCGGCGGAGATCATGTAGCCCGCGCCGTCCGTGTCGACGAAGGTCGTGATGTCACGGGACATGTGGCCGAGCGGGCGGAAGCTGCCGAGCCAGGTGTAGTCGCCGTCGACGGTCGAGGAGACGGCGACCGCGGCGCGCGCCTCGCCGTAGTCCGTGGCGTTCTCCTTGTGCATCCACATCACGAACTGCCCGGTGGCCGCGTTGTACATGACCTTGGGGCGCTCGATGTTGGCCGACTGCAGTTCGGGGTCGGTGCTCTGGGTGAGGACGTGGTTCCGGAACTCCCACGTCCTCAGGTCGGTGGAGCGGTAGGCGGAGACGTACCGGAAGGTGTTGTCCGCGTTCCGGTTCTCGCCGAACCAGTAGTAGTACGAGCCGGCCTTGACGACTCCGCCGCCGTGGGCGTGCACGGGGTTGCCCGCCGGGTCGGTGAACTGGGTGGCGTTGGTGACGGTCGCCGTGGCGGCCTGGGCCGTACCGGCCGGGCCGAGCAGGGAGCCGAGAAGGGAGAAGAGGACGGCACAGAGTGCGGTGAGCACCGTGAACGTCCCCGAGGGAGTGCGTCGCATGATCGCGTACCTCGTGGCTGTGGGGAGGGAGAAAGGGCCGGCGATGCGGGACGGCCGGACGCACCGGGGGGTGCGGGGAGC
>NZ_LIPQ01000427.1 GCF_001418135.1 Streptomyces aureus | reverse complement strand
GGATGTGGCAGCTCACGGCGGCCTCCGCCGCCCTCGGACTGGCCCTGGCCGCCGTGAGCTGCCACATCCTCGGCTCGGGCATTGCTGACCAGCCCCTTTCGCGATCACACACGTGCGTGAGGGACACTTAATCACCGCGCGTCGTCGCGAGCATTCAGTTGTGTTGATTCAGGAGGAGCCACCCGTGGAGTTCGACGTTCTCATCGAGATCCCCAAGGGATCGCGTAACAAGTACGAGGTCGACCACGAGACGGGTCGCATCCGTCTGGACCGTCGTCTGTTCACGTCGACGGCCTACCCGACCGACTACGGCTACGTCGAGAACACCCTCGGTGAGGACGGCGACCCGCTCGACGCGCTCGTCATCCTCGACGAGCCCACGTTCCCGGGCTGCCTGATCAAGTGCCGCGCGATCGGCATGTTCCGCATGACGGACGAGGCGGGCGGCGACGACAAGCTGCTGTGCGTCCCGGCCACGGACCCGCGCATGGAGCACCTGCGGGACATCCACCACGTGGCGGAGTTCGACCGCCTGGAGATCCAGCACTTCTTCGAGGTCTACAAGGACCTGGAGCCGGGCAAGTCGGTCGAGGGCGCCGACTGGGTCGGTCGCGCCGAGGCCGAGGAAGAGATCGAGAAGTCGTACGCGCGCGCCAAGGAGCAGGGCGGCCACTGAGCCGGTTCTGTTGTGAGCGTGTGAAGGCGGTGCACCCGTTGGGTGCACCGCCTTTCGCACATCCGTCGCACGCTCATACTGGAATTCACGGTTCCCAGGGAGTGAGGCGGACAGAGTGGTGGCGGAGCCGGACGGCTCGAAGGACGATCCGGAGGACGGCACGGCAGACGGTTCGGCGGACAGCACGCCGGACGGTTCGGCGGACGGTTCGGCAGGGGTCCCCGAGGACTCTCCGGCGGACTCTCCGGAGGACCGGAAGCCGGTGTCGGACGAGGCACGGAGCGCTTTCGTGCCGCCGGTCGGGGTGGAGCAGCCCGCACCGCCGGAGGAGGAGCACCCGACCTCCGAGTTCGCCCTTCCTCCCGGGCTGACGACGGAGCCGCCGGCCGAGCAGGAGGGTTCGGCGTTCGCGCCGCCCGCCACGTACTCGGCGAAGACCTCGCCGCCCGCCTTCACCCCGGCGTACGGGGTGCCCCTGGTGCGGCTCTCGCAGAACGCGCCGTGGCAGGACCGGATGCGGACCATGCTGCGGCTGCCGGTGGGTGAGCGGCCGGTGCCGGAGGCGACGCGCAAGGAGGACGAGAGCGGTCCCTCGGTGCCGCGTGTGCTCGACCTGACCCTGCGTATCGGCGAGCTGCTGCTCGCGGGCGGGGAGGGCGCGGAGGACGTCGAGGCGGCGATGTTCGCGATCTGCCGCTCGTACGGTCTGGACCGGGTCGAGCCGACGGTGACGTTCACCCTGCTCTCCGTCACGTACCAGCCGTCGCTCGTGGACGACCCGATCACGGCGAACCGGACGGTACGGCGCCGGGGCACGGACTACACGCGGCTCGCGGCGGTGTACACGCTGCTCGCCGACATCAACGCGCGGGCGCACGAGGTGACGCCCGAGGAGGCGTACGGGCGGCTCGCGGAGATACGGCGCAACCGGCACCCGTACCCCGGCTGGGTCCTCACGGCGGCGGCGGGCGTGCTCGCCGGCGCGGCCTCGGTGCTTCTGGGCGGCGGTCCGACGGTGTTCTTCGTGGCGGCGCTGGGCGCGGTGCTCGGCGACCGGCTGGCGTGGCTGTTCGCCGGACGCGGGATGCCGGAGTTCTACCAGTTCCTGGTGGCGGCGATGCCGCCGGCGGCGATGGGGGTGCTCCTGACGATGCTGCACGCCGATCTGCGGCCGTCGGCGGTGATCACCGGTGGCCTGTTCGCGCTGATCCCGGGGCGGGCGCTCGTGGCGGCGGTGCAGGACGGTCTGACCGGCTTCTACATCACGGCCTCGGCCCGGCTCCTGGAGGTCGCGTACTTCTTCGTCGCGATCGTGGTGGGCGTGCTGTCGGTGCTGTACATCGCCGTGCAGTTCGACGCCCAGCTGAACCCCGAGGGGGCGCTGCACGCGGTGGAGCGGCCGGTGACGCAGATCCTGGCATCGATGGTGCTGTGCGCGACCTTCGCGATCCTCTTGCAGCAGTCGCGGGCGACGGTGCTCTTCGCGACGCTGAACGGCGGGGTGGCGTGGGTGATCTACGCGTCGATAGCGGTGACCGCGGACGGGTCGACGGTCATGGCGACGGCGGTGGCGGCGGGTCTGGTGGGCCTCTTCGGCCAGCTGATCGCCCGCTACGAGCACACCTCGTCGCTGCCGTACGTGACGGCGGCGATCGGCCCGCTGCTGCCCGGTTCGGCGACGTACTTCGGGGTGCTCGCGATCGCCCAGAACAACCTGGACCAGGGCTTCGCCTCGCTGGCGAAGGCGGCGGCCCTGGCACTGGCGATCGCGATCGGGGTGAACCTGGGAGGCGAGCTGGCCCGCCTCTTCATGCAGGCTCCCGGTGCCGCCGCGGCCCGTCGTGCGGCCAAGCGGACCAGGGGCTTCTAGGCCCTGCCCGGGGCCGTCGGCCGGGACACGGGAAGGGCCCCGCACGCTGTGCGGGGCCCTTCCAGCGCTTCGAACGCGTCCGGGTCAGCGCTTGGCGTGCCGGCCGCGGGGCGGGTTGGGGGTGCCGGGGGCGTCGTGGTCACCAGGGATGTCGTGGTCATCGTGGTCGCCGCCGGTGGCCTGTGCCTTCTTCGACTGGGAACGGGCCCGGAGGTACTCGATCACGATCGGGACCACGGAGAGCAGGACGATCCCGACGAGGATCATCTCGATGTGCTTGTGCACGAACTCGACCTTGCCGAGGGAGGCGCCGAGCAGGGTCACACCCGCGCCCCAGAGCACACCGCCGATGATGTTGTACGTGATGAACAGGCGGTAGTTCATGCGGCTGACGCCGGCGATGATCGGCGTGAACGTGCGCACGATGGGGACGAAGCGGGCCAGGATCAGCGACTTCGGGCCGTGCTTCTCGAAGAACTCGTGCGCCTTCTCGACGTTCTCCTGCTTGAAGAGCTTCGAGTCGGGGCGCTTGAAGAGAGACGGGCCGACCTTGCGTCCGAAGAGGTATCCGACCTGGTCGCCGAGGACCGCCGCGGCCACGATCAGCGTGCACATCAGCCACAGCGGCATGTCCAGCTTGCCGGTCGTGATCAGCAGGCCCGTGGTGAAGAGCAGTGAGTCGCCGGGCAGGAAGAACCCGATGAGGAGGCCGGACTCGGCGAAGACAATGGCCAGGACACCGATCGGACCAAAGGTCTGAATCAGATAGTCCGGGTCCAACCAGCTCGGTCCGAGGGCAAGCGTGTTCACGGGTTCCGGGCTCCTGCGGTCGGTGGGGACATGGGGGACGGCTGGCCCCAAGCTATCAACGTGGGCGGGACGCGACCGGTTCCACCCGGGGCCTACGGGATGCGGAGAGGGCCCGCGCCCCTGAGGCTGGGGGCCAGGAGGTGTATGCCGATGGGCATCGAGGAGTACGGAGGCGGCCAGGGGTCGCACCCCGACGTACTGGTCGTGACGACGAACGACGTGCCGGGCTTCGAGGTCCGCCAGGTCATCGGTGAGGTCTTCGGGCTCACCGTCCGTTCCCGCCATCTGGGCAGCCAGATCGGCGCGGGCCTCAAGTCGATGGTCGGCGGGGAGCTGAAGGGTCTGACGAAGACCCTCGTGCAGACCCGGAACCAGGCCATGGAACGCCTGGTGGAGCAGGCCCGGGCGCGCGGCGCGAACGCCGTGCTGATGTTCCGCTTCGACGTCACGGACGCGGCGGACGTGGGCACGGAGGTGTGCGCGTACGGCACGGCGGTGGTGATCGCACAGCGCGTCTGAGCCCGCTGCGCGCCCCTCGGGCCGGCCCCTGGGGCGGGCTCGAGGGCCCCGAGACCCCCAGAGTCCGGTCGATGGGCCCGGGGTCCGGGCGAGGGACCGCGGTCCAGGCCGAGGGGCGCCCGGGGGCAGGTCGATGGCCCCGCGGTCCAGGCGAGGGACCCGGGGTCCAGGCCGAGGGACCCGCGGTCCAGGCCGAGGGACCCGCGGTCAGGTTTCCGGGGCAGCCCCCAGGCGTCGCGCGTTCGCGCGGATGTCGGCGTGCAGGTGCTCCGGCAGGCCCTCACGGAGCAGCCCATCGGCCGTCCGCCCCCCTTTCTCTGCCGGTACGCGTGTCGGCCTCGGGACTGACGCGACGTGAGGTGCACGTCCGTTCGACCCGAATTTCGGGATGTTGTGGGGCATTTGCTCACTTATGGTGGGGCGGTGACCACCGATCACGTTCCGCCCGGCCCCTCGCCCTCCGCCGACAAGACCCCCTTGCAGGTCCTGCTGCCGCAAGTGCTGCCCGCCCTTGTGGTCGGGGTGGCGGCGAGCCTGCTGTTCCTGGGCATCAGCACCCTCGCGGAGGAGTTCGAGGACGTCCTCTGGGACGACCTGCCCGACGCCCTCGGTATCGGTGGCCACTCCTCCCTCTGGATCATCACCATGCTCACGGCGACCGGCATCGCCGTGGGCCTCGTGGTCTGGAAGGCACCCGGACACGCCGGCCCCGACCCCGCCTCCACCGGCCTCGGCGGGCCTCCGCTCGCCCTCGTCGTCGTACCGGGGCTCCTCCTCGCGAGCACGCTCGCGCTCGCCGGCGGTGTCAGCCTCGGCCCCGAGAACCCGATCATCGCGAGCAACATCGCCCTCACCTACTGGCTCGGCCGCAAGGTCGCGCCCGCGGTGCCGGGCGCCGCCTGGATCGCCCTCGCCTCGTCCGCCACCATCGGCGCCCTCTTCGGAACCCCGGTGGCCGCCGCCCTCGTCATCTCCGAGGCCCTCGTCGGCCAGCCGGGACGCGGCTCCCTCTGGGACCGGCTCTTCGCCCCGCTCGCCGCCGCCGGCGCCGGCGCCATGACCACCCAGCTGCTCGCCGACCCCAGCTTCGACATGGGCCTCCCGCCGCTCACCGACCCCGGCTGGGGCGACGTGCTCGCCGCCCTGGTGATCGCCTCCGCCGCCGCCGTCTTCGGGCTCGCCTCCTGCTACCTCTTCCCCTACGTCCACGCCGCCTTCCGGCGGCTGCGCCACCCCATGGTGATGCTGCCCCTCGGCGGTCTCGCCCTCGGCCTCCTGGGCGCCCTCGGCGGACCGCTGACCCTCTTCAAGGGCCTGGAACAGACCAAGGAACTGACTGCCTCGGTCGGCAGCTGGTCCTCCGGCGAACTCGCCAAACTGGCCGCGGTCAAACTCGTGGCCCTCCTCGTCGCCGCCTCCTGCGGCTTCCGGGGCGGCCGGATCTTCCCCGCCGTCTTCATCGGGGCCGCCTTCGGACTGTTCGCCCAGGCCCTCGTCCCCGAGGTCCATCCGGCGGTCGCCGTCTCCTCCGCCGTCCTCGGCGTCCTGCTCGCCACCACCCGGCAGGGCTGGATCAGCCTCTTCACCGGCGCCGTCCTCGCCTCCTCCCCCGCGATGCTCGCCCTGCTCTGCCTGGCCTCCCTCCCCGCCTGGCTGATCGTCACCGGCCGCCCCCAGCTCGAACTCGACCATCAGGGCCGTGCCCTGCGCTGACCCATCCCCACCGGACAGAAGGAGTCCCCCATGCCGCTGCACAAGGGTTCCCCCGCCTCCCCCGCCCAGGCCGAACGCCGGCTCGCCCTCAACCCCTTCTTCGGCGAGGCCAACCCGGTCGGCGGCATGACCGAGGCCCCACCCCACCACCAGCTGCCCGACGGCCCGCTGCCGCCGTCGAGCGCCTACCAGCTCGTCCACGACGAGCTGATGCTCGACGGCAACTCCCGGCTCAACCTCGCCACCTTCGTCACCACCTGGATGGAACCCCAGGCCGGCGTCCTCATGGCCGAGTGCCGCGACAAGAACATGATCGACAAGGACGAGTACCCGCGCACCGCCGAACTGGAGCGCCGCTGCGTCGCCATGCTCGCCCAGCTGTGGCACGCCCCCGACCCGGCCACGGCCGTCGGCTGCTCCACCACCGGCTCCAGCGAGGCCTGCATGCTCGCCGGTATGGCCCTCAAGCGGCGCTGGGCCAAACGGAACGCCGACCGCTACCCCGGCAGCGCCCGCCCCAACCTGGTCATGGGCGTCAACGTCCAGGTCTGCTGGGACAAGTTCTGCAACTTCTGGGAGGTCGAGCCCCGCCTCGTCCCCATGGAGGGCGACCGCTTCCACCTCGACGCCGAGACCGCCGCCGCCCTCTGCGACGAGAACACCATCGGAGTCGTCGCCGTCCTCGGCTCGACCTTCGACGGCTCCTACGAGCCCGTCGCCGAGATCTGCGCGGCTCTGGACGCCCTCCAGGAACGCACCGGCCTCGACATCCCCGTCCACGTCGACGGCGCCTCCGGTGCCATGATCGCCCCCTTCCTCGACGAGGACCTGGTCTGGGACTTCCGGCTCCCCCGGGTCTCCTCCATCAACACCTCCGGTCACAAGTACGGCCTGGTCTACCCGGGCGTCGGCTGGGCCCTCTGGCGCTCCCCCGAGGAACTCCCCGAGGAGCTCGTCTTCCGCGTCAACTACCTGGGTGGCGACATGCCCACCTTCGCCCTCAACTTCTCCCGGCCGGGCGCCCAGGTCGTCGCGCAGTACTACACCTTCCTCAGGCTCGGCCGGGAGGGCTACCGGGCGGTGCAGCAGACCACCCGCGACATCGCACGCGGCCTCGCCGAACGGATCGAGGCCATGGGCGACTTCCGGCTCCTGACCCGTGGCGACCAACTGCCCGTCTTCGCCTTCACCACCGCCGAGGACGTCACCTCCTTCGATGTCTTCGACGTCTCCCGGCGCCTCCGTGAACAGGGCTGGCTGGTCCCCGCCTACACCTTCCCCGCCAACCGCGAGGACCTTTCCGTGCTGCGTGTGGTCTGCCGCAACGGCTTCTCCGCCGACCTGGCCGCGCTCTTCATCGAGGACCTGAACCGGCTCCTGCCCGAACTGCGGCGCCAGCCCCACCCGTTCACCGACGATCGAGGCAGCGCGACCTCCTTCCACCACTAGGCCCTGCCCGCCCCGCGCCCAGGAGGGTGGCCCGGCCCTCCCTCCTCTTCCTCAATCGCCCGCGGGGTCCTCGCAGGCCAGCTGGAACTCCGACCATCGCACCCCGTCCGCGCTCAGCGCGTACCGGCAGCGGGACTCCTCGCGCAGCAGCCCGAGCGGGGTGCGGCGGGTGTGGTGCGTGCCCTCGCCGAGCCGGACGAACGTACGGCCGCCGTCCACGCTCCCGTACGCCGAGAGCTCCGCGCCGATCTCCACCCGGCCGCCGGGCCCCGGGACCGGCAGGCCCAGCAGCGAGCGGGGCTGCTCGCCCGGCCCCGTCGTCCACATCCGCTGCCAGGTCCTCCCGCCGTCCACCGAACGGTGCAACGCACGCATCGGGTTCTTGACCGGCTCGCCGCCCACCAACTCCCCCATCTCCGCCGCGTACACCGCGTCCCTGCCCACCGCCACCGCCGTGTGCCAGCCTGGGCTCACGACGGGACTCGGCAGCCGGCTGACCGTCCAGCCACGACCCCCGTCCCGGGAGACGGCGACCGCCGCCCGCCCCGACAGCGGGTCCGTGCCCGAGACCCACCAGGACCCGTCGGGCTCCGGCTGCTCCTGGGGGCGGGGATGCGCTCCCAGGAGAGGCACCCGGGCCAGCGCCCGGCGCCGCCCGTCCTGCGGCGAGATCACCACGAGACGCTGCCGCTCGCAGTCGTCCGGCAGGGCCGCGGAGGGCGCGGCGCAGTCGGTGGCGAGCACCGCCCCCTCGGGTATAGCCGGGGTCGTCCCGACCGTACGCCGGTCGCCCGCCCGCCAGTTGCGCCCGCCGTCCTCGGTGAACCAGGTCCGCGATCCCGGCTCGGCGCCGCCCTCCTCGACGAGCGCCCGGCCGGGGCCGAGAGGCACCAGGTTCGCCGAGATGCCGTCCGTCCCCGACACCCTCGGCAGCGGGGACCGGCGCAGCACCCATTCCTTCGCCCCGGCGTCCCGCACGGCCACGTGCTGCCTGCAGAAGCCGTTCTCCGGGGCCGCCTGGTCGCTCACGCACGAGGCGAGCAGCGCGAACCCGCTGCCGTCCCGCGCGAAGCCCAGGCTGTGCGACCAGCCGGGCAACCCCGGAGCCGACGGAATCCGGGGCGGTGCGCCGAACAGCCCCGGATCCGGACGCGCCACCGGCCTCTTGCCGACCGTCCCCGAAGCGCTCGGGCCCCCCGAAGCACCCGGACTTCCCGAGGCCCCGGGGCTCCCCGAACCGCCCTGCTCCACCGCCGACCTCGACCCCGTACACCCGCTCAACACGACCAACACCAGCGCCACGACGGCGCCGGCCACTCCTCCCACGGGCCTGCGCATCGCACGTCCCCCTGTCCTCCCTCGGGCGGTCCGCGGTGAACCGCTGCTTTCAATACACCGCTCACCGCCTTCGGGTTCCCACCTCCGCGCCACAAGGTGCCGACTACTTCCCGAGCTGCCCGAACTTCCGTACCGCCAGCGGGAAGAAGACCGCGAGCAGCACCAGCGGCCACACCACCGCCGCCCAGACGTGCCCCGGCTCGCCGCCCGGATTGCCGAAGAGGTCACGGACCGCCGTCGCGGTCGCCGACATCGGGTTCCACTCCACGAACGTGCCGAGCCAGCCCGGCATGGAGTCCGGCGAGGCGAAGGCGTTGGAGAGGAAGCCGATGGGCCAGACCAGGATCTGCACCGCCTGCACCAGCTCGGCCCGCCCCGCGACCAGCGCGAGGAAGATCCCGATCCACAACATCGCGAACCGCAGCAGGAGCAGCAGCCCCAGCGCCCCCAGGGTGCTCCCCAGACCGCCGTCGGCCCGCCAGCCGATCGCGTACCCGACGCCGACCATCACGAGCAGCCCCACCGCCGACTGGAGCATGTCGGCGGTGGGGCTGCTCGT
>NZ_LIPQ01000426.1 GCF_001418135.1 Streptomyces aureus | reverse complement strand
CGGCGGCGAGGGCGAGGTGGGTGGGTGCCTCGCCGCCGACGGGGACGGGCGCGCCGAGGAGCCGGGGCCCGGTCCCGCTGACGTCGAAGGCGGCGACGGCCCCCGCCCCGGTCTCGGACACGGCGTGCAGCACGTGGCCCGCGAGGGCGAGGAACGAGGGGTCGGCGAGGGCGTCGCTGCCGCCGGTGACGGTCAGCTCACCCGTCTCCGCGTCCACGTCGGCGGCGAGGACCCCCCGTCCGCCCGCCGAGGTGAAGGAGCCGATGTACGCCCGTACCGCGCTCCGCTCCCGAACCGTCCCTGTGCCGCCCACGACGCCTCCCCTGTCCCCGCGGCCGGTCGCGGTCGACCGGCCTGCGTCCGGCCGACGGTAGCAGGCGGTCTAGACCATAGAGGGCGGGCGGGCCGCCCCGGCGGGGCGGGCGCGCCGGAAACAGCGGGCGCTCGGAGGCGTCCCGGGCGGTGCCGAGGGCGCGCACGGGAGGTGCGAGGGCGTGCGCACGCGAGGCGCGAGGGCGTGCCCGGAGGGTTGCGTGCCCGGAACTCCCACAACTGTGCCGGGGATGTTCCGGGGCCGGAGGCGCGCGCGGTACATGCCGCAGACGGGTCGGGGACGAGACAGGGGCGTCCCGAACGTGTCAGGAGCGCACGAGCAACGAGCCCGGCGGCGTCCGCAGCGGCTCGTCGAGCGCGGCCAGGAGCTTCTCCAGACCGCTGACGTGACCGAGCGCCGCCTGACCCGCGGCCGGCCCGGCCGCACCCTCCGCCGCGACTCGCTCACCGGCCTCGCCACCACCCTGGGGTGACGTCAGCCGCTCCACCGCGGCCTCGACGCGCCAGCAGGCCGCGGCGAGGCGGGCGTCATGGCTCGCGGCCGGGTCGGCCGCCACGGCGGCGAGCCCCCGCACCTCGTCGGCGCACTCGTCGAGCAGCGCCAGGACCCGCCGCGCGCGTGCCTTACGGCCGCGGAACGGGCTCAGCGGGTGGACCAGCGGGGCGAGGGAGAGTCGTACGCGTCCGAGCAGCAGCTCCAGCTCGGCGGCGTGCGGGGTCGGGTCGGCGTCCTCGTCGCCGGACAGGCGCCGCAGGGACGCGGAGGTCGCCGACCGCACGCCCTGGAGCGCCCGCTGGATCCAGGCGTCGTTGATCGCGTGCGTGGTGACCGGGAGGATGAGCAGCACGGCGAGCGCCGCGCACACCGCACCCACCGCGGTCTCCTCGAGACGGAGCACCAGCAGCGCGGGGTCGAGCACACCGAGGAGCCCGTAGAGCAGACCCGCCATCACGGTCACGGCCAGCATCATCCAGCTGTACGAGACGGGCGCGGTGTAGAAGATCCCGAAGACGCAGACGGCCACCAGGGCCGCCGTGGGGACAACGGCCCCGTCGAGCGGGATGGCGACGACCATGCCGACGGCGATCCCGATCACCGTGCCGAGGACCCGGCGGAAGCCGCGTACCAGCGTCTCGCCCCGCGACACGGTGTTGACGAAGATCCACCACGTCGTGCCGACGGCCCAGTACCAGCGGTCCTCGGAGAGCACCTGGCCGATCGCGAGCGCCACGGCGCACGCGGCCACGGCCTGGATCGCCTGCCGGGTGGTCACGCGCGAGAGCCCGGAGCCGGGCAGCGGGGCCGGCGCGGCGGGCGGCGGCGTACGGCGTTCCAGCGGCCACAGGAGGAAGCGCACCGCGCCGGCGGCGGCCAGGGCGATGCCGACGGCCGCGTACAGCTCGGGGAGCTGCCCGGGCACGGCGTGCAGGAACTGGGTGGTGAAGAAGTTCATGAACGCGAAGATCCCCAGCGCGTGCCCTCGCGGGCCCCAGCGCCGGGCGTAGACCCCGCAGAAGACCACGGCGAGGAAGGCGAGGTCCCGCAGCGGCGTAATGTCGTGCAGCGCGGTGGCGAGGGCGAGGACGGGGAGGCCCGCGGCCGGGAGGAGCAGGGTGGTGACGGCCTGGGCGCGGACGGTGGAGTCCATCACGGTGAAGAGCGCGAGCAGCGCGGCGAGACCGCCGGTGATCGACGCGGTCAGCGAGAGGCCGGCGAGCTCCGCGAGTGCGACGGCGAGCGCGATGCCCATGACGGCGCGCAGCGAGTTCTTCAACCTGACGTGCCCCGGATCCGGTGCCACGAACATCCTCTTCACGGCTGTGAACCGCCCCCTCGTCTTGCCTTCCGCCCTGCCTCGCGGCGTCCCGGGGTGGTGGGAGCTCGCGGACATGACGAAGGCGCCGCGGGTCCGGACCGGCCTCGTCGCCGCCCCGGCGCTGCGCGGCGCCGAAAGTACCTGGATACGCCAAGGAAACCATCCGTGGCGCCTCTGGCTCAACTCATGGCACATCGGGTGGGCCATTGGCCCAGTGAAGGGCGGTCCGCCGTGGCCGCCCGACGGCCAACGGACCACCCCGGCCCGGGCGCGCGCCGCGCTCCCTGCCCGGTCACCCCGAGCCCGGGGCGGCACTGTCGCCGCACGGGAGTCGGGGGTGTCCGGCCGGGTCGTCACAGTGCCGCGCCCCCGGACTCGGGAGCGTGCCGCGGGCCCGCCCGGGTCACTCCTGGCTCCGGCTCTCCAGGTCCTGGAGAGCGCGTGCGGCCTGTGCGGCGGCGCGGCGGGCGTCCCGCAGGGCGTGCTCCACGGTCGTCACCGCCTTGCCGGCGGTCGCGGACGCCGTCCTCGCCTCCTGCTCGGCCTGCCGGCCGTCGTGCAGTTCGCGCTCCAGACGGCTGACCAGCTCGGCCGCCTCCTCGGCCTCCGCCGCCGCGGCCTGCCGCGCGTCGCGGGCCTCGGCGAGCTCCCGCTCGCGCCGGCCGACCTCGCCGTCGGCCTCCTCCGCCGCCGTACGGGCGCGTTCGAGCTCGCGGAGGCGGGCACGTTCGCGTTCGCGCAGCCGCCGCGCGTCCGCACCTCGGGCCGTCTTCTTCTTCGGCGCCGGCTGTTCGGGGGATCCGGCCGTCTGCTCGCCTTCGGGGGTCTCGGCGGCTTCGGGCGCTTCGGCGGCCGGGGCCCGGCGGGCGGGCACCGCCTCCTGCGCGACCTCCGGGAATCCGACCGCCGCTTCGGGCGCCTTGACGAGCCTGCCCCTCGACCACTGCTCCGCGACGTCCTGGTCGGCCAGAACGCCGTGCAGGGTCTGCTCGATCTCGTGCAGCACCGTGTCACTCACGGACAGCCCCGCTTCTCCCGCGAGCCCGGCGGCGGTACGGGCCAGCGCGGTGATCAGCTGCTGCCGCTGCCCGCTCGCCGCCCGTAGCTGCTCGGCGTCGAGCGTCCGGTGGGCCTCCCTCAGGGTCTCCCCCAGGGCCAGGAACTGCTGAGCCTCCCGCTGCCGCTGCCGGGCCAGCCGGTTCGCCGCCCACGCGGCGAGCGACGGGCGCCGCAGGGCGGCGATGGCCTTCGCGGCCCGCGCGTCCTTCGCCGCGCGCGCCCGGGCCACGTACGTGTCCCGCGCGGCCACGAACTCCGCCGGCCTCAGCCCGTACAACTCCTCGGCGACTTCCTCGACATCCACGCCGCCCACTCTGCGCCGACCGCGCGCGGGCGCCGGGAGCCCGCTCGGCGCCTCCGCCGGATGCCCGCCTCGATCACCCACTCGGGGCCCTGGCGGACGGTGCCGCCCGCCCGCTCAGTCCTCCGTCAGCGCGCGCGTGGCCGGACCCTGGAGGACGCTGCCGTCGGCCGCGAAGCGGGAGCCGTGGCAGGGGCACTCCCAGGTCTGCTCGGCCTCGTTGAAGCCCAGCTCGCAGCCCATGTGGGTGCAGCGTCGGGCCGTCCGCCGGCCCGCCACGTAGTGGCGCGCCACCGCGGACTGCTGCCGTACGACCCCGGGTACCTCGCGTACCGGCAGGTGGCGCCGTGGGTCGACGAGTTCCGTCCAGGCGGGGCGCGGCGCGCCCGTCACGTGCGCGGCGAGCAGGCGGCCGGCGGCGACGCCGTTGCTGAGGCCCCATCCGCCGAAGCCGGTGGCGAGGTAGACGTGCTGGGTGTCCGGGTGCTCGTGGCCCACACAGGGCATCCCGTCCGGGGTGTGGACGTCCTGCGCGGCCCACCGGTGGATCTCCGTCGCCTCGGCGAAGCCCGGCAGGTGCCCGCGCGCCCAGGCCTCCAGGCTGTCGTACCGCTCGGGCACGCCCCCGCTCCCCGGCTCGAACGCCTCGCCCGCCACGATCAGCAACCGCCGCCCCTCTCCCAGCGGAGCCGTACGCACCGACCGGACACCGTCGTCGAACGTCACGTACATGCCGTACGGGGCATGGCGTTCGTCCACGGACGCGGCGACGACGAGTTCCCGGCGTACCGAGAGGCGCACCAGGAGGCTGCTGTGGCAGCGGAGCGGGAAGTGGGTGGCGAGGACGACGTCCCGGGCGTGGACCGTGGCTCCGCCCTCCACCGTGAGACGGCATTCGGCGCCGTCGTGGAGCTCGGTGACGCGCGTGCCCTCGTGGAGGCGACCGCCCCGTGCGACGAAGTCGTCCGCCAGGCCGAGCAGGAACCGGCGCGGGTGGACATGCAGCTGGTCCTCCACCCGTACGGCGGCGACGACCGGGTAGGGGAGCCCCGTGTCGGTCACCGTCGTCGCCCGCAGGCCCGCCTCCTCGGCGGCATCCGCCTCCTCGTGGATCTCCGCCGCACTCCCCTCGTCGACGGTGTACGTGAACGCCGGCCGGTGTTCGATCTCCGCGTCGACCCCCAGTTCCACGCAGTCCCGCACCACCCGACGCAGTGCGTCCTCCTGGGCGTCGGCGTACAGGGCGGCGCCCTCCGGGCCCCGGCGGCGGCGCAGGCGCGCGTAGCGGAGGCCGTGCAGGGAGGTCAGCTCGCCGGCGGCGTGCCCGGTCACGCCGGCCGCGATCCGGTCGGCCTCCAGGAGGACCACGTCCGCCCCCGCGCGGACCAGCTCCCGGGCGGTGCACACGCCGGCCACACCGGCGCCCACGACGACCACGTCGGCGGCGAGATCACGGTCCAGGGGCGGGTGCGCGGCGTCGGGCGGCGGCGCCGACGCCGTCCAGTACGAGTTCCCGGATCCGCGTCGCATGATCGCTCCTCTCCGCGGCTGCCCGGCGGACGGCACGCGGTACCCCTCCTCGGGAGATACCCGGGAGCCGCCGGGCTCAGTCGCCTTCCGGCCACCGCCGCAGGCCGGAGGGGCCCCGGAGGAGCGGATTCCGTACCGGAATGAAACGATTCCGAACCCGGGTACCCCCGTACCGGGCCGAAGGAACCGAGGAGGACCGCCGAGTATGGCCGTGGACGAGCTCGACACCCGGATCCTGCGGCTGCTCATCGAGCAGCCGCGGACGAGCGTGCGGGAGTACGCGCGGATCCTGGGCGTGGCGCGGGGCACCGTACAGGCCAGGATCGACCGTCTGGAACGCGACGGGGTGATCACCGCGACCGGTCCCGTCCTCTCGCCGGCCGCTCTGGGGCACCCTGTGCTCGCCTTCGTCCACGTCGAGGTGACCCAGGGACACCTCGACGAGGTCGGCGACGCGCTCGCGGTTGTGCCGGAGATCGTGGAGGCCTTCTCCATCACCGGTGGCGGTGATCTGCTCACCCGGGTGGTCGCCCGCGACGCCGGGCATCTGGAGGACGTCATCCAGCGGCTCATCCAGCTGCCCGGGGTGGTCCGCACCCGTACCGAGATCGCGCTGCGGGAGCGGGTGGCCCACCGGCTGCTGCCGCTGGTCGAGTCGGTCGGGCGGCGGTCGGCTTCCACCTGAATGACAGCGCTCGTCCCATACAATGGGATATGCGTGATTTCCTTGCATATGAGAGCCTCAGGCGCATAATCTCTCGCACATGCAGTCCTACACCATCGGGCAGGCGGCGCGCCTGCTGGGCGTGAGTCCCGACACCGCACGCCGCTGGGCCGACGGCGGCCGGTTCGTCACCCATCGCGACGAGAACGGCCGGCGCCTCATCGACGGCCGCGACCTGGCCGCCTTCTCCGTCGAGGTCGCGCAGAGCGGCCAGGGCGACGACGACGTGGCGCACACGTCGGTGCGCAACGCGTTCCCCGGCATCGTCACGGCCGTCAAGCTCGGCGACATCGCCGCGCAGGTGGAGATCCAGGCGGGTCCGCACCGGCTCGTCTCGCTCCTCACCCGGGAGGCCGTGGAGGAGCTGGGTCTGGAGGTCGGCATGCAGGCCACCGCCCGCGTGAAGTCGACGAGCGTGCACATCGACCGGATCTGATCCCGCGACCTTCACCGGCTCGGCACGCGGGAACCCGAGCCCGGCACGCCCCCCTGCGAAGCAGGAGAGAACCACCTTTCCCCGTACGGGATTTCAGCTGGTCGTACGGGCGAGCAGCATCGCCACGTCGTCCTGCGCGGGCCCCACGAGCAGCTGTTTCAGGATGTCGTCGCACAGCTCGTCCAGCGGGCGGTCGAGGTGCCTGAGCGCCCGGGCGAGCTGTCGCATCCCCTCGTCGAGGTCGCGGTCGCGGGCCTCGATGAGGCCGTCCGTGTAGAGGACGAGCAGCCCGCCCGCGGGCAGGGCGACCTCCTCGGTCCCGAAGTCGTGGGCGCCCGTGCCCAGCGGGGTTCCCGGCGGCCCGTCGAGGAAGGTGATCGTCCCGTCCGGAGTGGCCACGGCCGGCGGTGGATGACCGGCGCGGGCGATGACCCAGCCGCCGGTGGCCGGGTCGTGGACGGCGTACACGCAGGTCGCCATCGTGTCCTCACCCAGGTCGGCGACGACGGCGTCGAGGGAGCTGAGCATCGCGGCCGGCGGGATGTCATGACGGGCCAGGGTCCGTACCGCCGTGCGGAGTTGGCCCATCACCGCGGCCGCGTGGATGCCGTGCCCCATCACGTCACCGATGACGAGACCCGTCCTGCCGCCGGGCACGGTGATGACGTCGAACCAGTCGCCGCCGACGTCATGGGAGCTCGCGGGCAGGTAGCGGCCGGTGAGTTCGAGCCCGGTGACGGCGGGCAGCGCGTTGTTCGTGAGGCTGCGCTGAAGGGTGAGGGCGGCCTCCCGCTGGGTGGTGTACAGGCGCGCGTTGTCGATGTTGAGGGCGGCCCGGGCCACGACCTCGTCGATGAGGACGCAGTCCTGCGCGTCGAAGGGCTCGCGGGTCCGCAGCCGGGTCACCGTGACCGAACCGAGCACCTGGCCGCGGGCCACCATGGGGATGAGCCGCGCCGAGCCGATACGGGTGGCGAAGTAGGTGCGGAGAGCCTCGGTGCGCGGGTCGGTGAAGAGGTGCGGGAGGTCGGACGTGAAGAGGTTCGTGGGCCGGCCGCGGGCGACGACCCCCTCGTACACGGAGTCCAGCGGGATCTGGAAGGTCTGCCCGGGGACGAGCAGGGACGTGGGGGCCGTGGGGTCCGGGAAGCGGGCCGCGAGGCGCCGCAGCACCCCGCGCGTGGAGGCGACCGGGTCGTCCGGTTCGAGGACGGACTCCAGCATCTGGACGTCCGCCGAGTCGGCCAGCTGCGGCACGAGGAAACGTACCGTCTCCTCGGCCGTCTGCTTCAGGTCCAGGGTCGTGCCGATCCGCGCCCCGGCCTCGGCGAGCAGGGCGAAACGGTGGCGGGCCCGCTCGACCTCGGTGTGCGCCTCCTGGCTCTCGGTGATGTCCACGAGGGACGCGATGAGCCCCAGGGACCGCCGGTCGGTGCGGTCGATGAGCGGGGCGTACGAGCAGGACCAGATGTGGTCGCGGTCCGGGTCCGCGGGGGTTCGGCCGACCCGGCGGGCGTCGACGACGGCGTTCCCGCTCTCCAGGACCTGGCGCATCAGGGATTCGAGCGACGCGGCGTTGACACCGGGCACCACGTCCGTGAGGCGATGGCCCACGTGCTCGGCGGCCGCCACCCCGTTCATCCGGGCCAGGGCGTCGTTGACCCGGAGGAACCGCAGGTCGGGGCCGAGCAGGGCCAGACCGATCGGCGACTGGGTGAAGAGGCTCTCCATCGCCGCGAGGTTCTCCCGCATGCGCAGGACCTCGGAGGTCTCCACCGCGATGAGCATCGCGCCCGGCCGGCCCTCCGGGTCGGCGGCCGGCACGATCCACATCTCCATGGCGATCGTGTGCCCGTCGCGGTGCCGGACGGGGAGGGTGCCGACCATGGTCTCGCCGGCCTGGACGCGATGGGTGAGCCGTTCGGCGAGTTCACGGTTGTCGTCGGGGACGAGGAGGGGCGTGGCGAGCCGTCCGATCGCGTGCTCGGGGCGGTGGCCGAGCAGATCCTGTGCGGCGAGCGACCACTCGACGATGCGACCCTCGGCGTCCTCACGCCACAGGGCGATCGGGAGCAGCTCGCGGAGCACACCCGCGTCCCCGACGGCCGCCCGGGGCGGCTGCGGAACCCTGCTCGACGACTCGTGAGTCTCCAACGCATCGACCTACGCATCGGCCCGGCCCCGGGGGGCGCATTCCCTATCGCATCACCCTAGCCGAGTACCTGGGGGCGGGCGCTGCGTTGCGCGGCCGAACGATGTGGTGAGGAGGGGCGGGAC
>NZ_LIPQ01000425.1 GCF_001418135.1 Streptomyces aureus | reverse complement strand
CGCTCGGCGACTCCGACAAGGTGGCGGTCGGCGACTCGACGATCGCGATCGGCGCGCCCTTCGGTCTGTCGAACACGGTGACCACGGGCATCATCAGCGCCAAGAACCGTCCGGTCGCGTCGGGCGACGGTTCGGGCGGCAGCAACTCGTACATGAGCGCGCTGCAGACGGACGCGTCGATCAACCCGGGCAACTCGGGCGGTCCGCTGCTCGACGCGAGCGGCGCGGTGATCGGCATCAACTCGGCCATCCAGTCCGCCGGGAGCGGCTTCGGCCAGTCCCAGGCGGGCTCGATCGGCCTCGGCTTCGCGATCCCGGTGAACCAGGCGAAGAACGTGGCGCAGCAGCTGATCAGGACGGGCAAGCCGGTGTACCCGGTGATCGGCGCGACGGTGAACATGCAGGAGCAGGGAGAGGGCGCGACGATCGCCTCCCAGGGCTCGGGCGGCACCCCTTCGGTGACCCCCAACGGGCCGGCGGCGAAGGCGGGCCTGAAGGCCGGTGACGTGATCACGGGCTTCGACGACCACCAGATCGACAGCGGTCCCTCCCTGATCAGTGAGATCTGGACCCACCAGCCGGGCGACCAGGTCAAGATCACCTACGAGCGGGACGGCAAGACCTCCACGGCCACGGTCACCCTCGGCGAACGCACCGGCGACAGCTGACCGGCTAGGCTGTCCCCCGCGCCGCACGTGGACACACCGCCGGCGCGGGGTGGGTTGCCCGAGCGGCCTAAGGGAACGGTCTTGAAAACCGTCGTGGCAGCGATGTCACCGTGGGTTCAAATCCCACACCCACCGCAGTGGATCGGCGAAACGCGCTGGTCGGAAGGGGTGCTCCGGATATCGGGGCGCCCCTTCGCCGTGTGTGGGGGCGGGGATTCCGGCGGGCCGGGACCCTTCTGGCGCGCCCCTCGGATCCTTCCGGGGACCTTCCGGGGCGCCTCTGCGGATGCGGGACCCGGGTGGTGCCGTGATGCTGGAGGGGCTGGAACAGCGGCTAGGAGGGCCAGGATGTCTGTGTTCGACAAGCTCAAGGGAATGCTGAAGGGCCACGAGGAACAGGCCTCCAAGGGCGTCGACAAGGCCGGCGACTACGTCGACGGGAAGACGCAGAGCAAGTACAGCGGTCAGGTCGACACCGCCCAGGAGAAGCTCAGGGAGCAACTGGGACAGCCGGGTCAGCGGCCGGACTCTCCGCCTCAGCCCCCGCCCCAGCAGTAGCGCGAGGCACGAAGCGACCGTCAGGGGCGCCCCGGATCCACGTCCGGGGCGCCCTTTCCGGGATGTGGCGGGGTCGGTTCCCCGGGTTTCATGGGGCGTCGGAACGGTGGGGGGCCGGACGAAGGAGTGTTGTCGTGGTGCGGATCGTGCTCGTGCAGGGGGACATCACCGCCGAGGCCGCCGACGCGATCGTGAACGCCGCGAACTCGTCGCTGCTGGGCGGTGGCGGGGTCGACGGCGCCATTCACCGCAAGGGCGGCCCGGAGATCCTCGCCGCCTGTCAGGACCTGCGCCGCTCGCACTACGGCAAGGGGCTGGCCACGGGGCAGGCCGTGGCGACCACGGCGGGGCGGTTGGCGGCCCGGCATGTGATCCACGCGGTCGGACCGGTCTGGTCGCGCGACGAGGACCGTTCGGAGCTGCTGGCCTCCTGCTACCGCGAATCCCTGCTGATCGCGGACGAGTTGGGTGACCGCACGGTCGTGTTCCCCGCCATCTCCACCGGAATCTACGGCTGGCCCGTCGACGACGGGGCCAGGATCGCCGTGCGGACGGTACGAGCCACCCCCACCGACGTGGAGGAAGTCCGCTTCGTGCTCTTCGACGCCCCGGCCTACGCGGCGTTCGAGGCGGCCGCGGGGGAGCAGGACGTTCCGTAGGTCGAACCTTCTTCTCGTTCCGCTCGCACGTTCGGTTTTCGTGCGTCGGGGACGCGCCGTCGCGATCTTCCGGCGGGGAGATTGGCGGAAAATCTGCCGGAACGCTTCCTCCCGTGCGGCGTACGGGCCGCCGCTGTCCTGAATGCCTTTTGCCCGGCTGAGCTGGGCCTTTGCTCGGAGGCGCCGGGTTTATCTGCTTGTCCTCACGCTTGCGGGGGAATCGGGCGCTCCGGGGTGGTTCGCCGGGGATTCGGTGGGCAACTCTGGATTCGCGACGTCGAGCACGAACGACCGGGGCGGTCGGCCAACTGCCCCGGAAATGGCCGTACTTCAGATCACTTCAGATCACTTCAGAGCAGTTCCGTGCGACAGCACCAATTTTCAGTTCCCGGAGGAACAGACATGGCAAGCATCCGTACCGCCCGCATCCTCGCCGTTGCCGCCGCCCTGCCCCTCGCCGCCGCGCTCTTCACGGGGGTGGCCCAGGCCGACAACGGCGGGTTCGCGGACGACGGATCGAACACGAGCGTCGCCACGATCATCGGCAGCGGCGTGGGTGGGGACAACTTCGGCAACTCGACCACGACGCAGCAGGTGGCGACCGGTTCCGGTGCCTCCAACCAGAACAACACGGCCAGCGTGAACGGCTCCGCCCTCACCCACATCGCCCAGAACAACGCCGTGGTCGACTTCCACCCGTGGTGGTGACCGGCCCAGCACGGCAGCCGGCCCGACGGGGGGCGTGACCGCGGTGTGAACGACGGCCTGTGCGGCGGTACTTCGGTACCGGCGCGCGGGCCGTTCCGCGTCTGCCCCCGGACGCGCGCGGTCGGTCGTCGACCTTGACAGACGTCCTGAATCTGACGGACAGTCAGAAACCTCAGTCGTCCCACGGGAGGCCGTCGCCGTGCACCTCGCCCCGACCGAGCGGCAGCTGCGGCTGCGCGCCGAACTCCGCGCGTACTTCCGGGACCTGATGCCCGAGGGGCCGCCCCCCGCCGCCGACGCCGAAGCCCAGCGCCGGCTGCTCCGCCGGATCGGCGCCGACGGGCTCCTCGGTCTGGGCTGGCCCGAGGAGTACGGCGGTCAGGGCCGCGGTCCCGACGAACAGTTCGTCTTCTTCGACGAGGCGTACCGCGCCGGCGCCCCCGTCTCGATGGTCACGCTCAACACCGTCGGCCCCACCCTCATGACCTACGGGACCGAGGAGCAGAAGGCCTGCTTCCTGCCCCGGATCCTGCGCGGCGAGACCGTCTTCGCCATCGGGTACAGCGAGCCCGAGGCCGGCACGGACCTCGCCTCCCTCCGGACGCGCGCGGTCCGCGACGGCGGGTCCTGGCTGATCGACGGCCAGAAGATCTTCACCTCCAACGCCCAGAACGCCGACTGGATCTGGCTGGCCTGCCGCACCGATCCCGACGCGCCCCCGCACAAGGGCATCTCGATCGTCCTGGTCCCCACCGATGCCCCCGGCTTCTCCTGGACCCCGATCGCGACCGTGGGCGGGCTGACGACCACGGCCACCTACTACGACGGGATACGGGTCCCCGCCGGGAACCTCGTCGGGCCGGAGCACGGGGGTTGGGGGCTCATCACCAACCAGCTCAACCACGAGCGGGTCGCGCTCGCCGCGATCGGCATGCAGGCGGAGGACTTCTTCGCTGCCGTGCTCGACCGGGCCCGTACCCCCGATCCGGTGACGGGCAGGCGTCGCATTGACGAGCCGTGGGTTCGGATCCGAGCCGCCGAAGCGCATGCCCGGCTGGCCGCGACACGCCTGCTGAGCTGGCGTTTGGTGGGAGACGTGGGGGCCGGCCGGCTGGCTCCTGGGGACGCGAGCGGCGTGAAGTTCGTGGGAACCGAATCGGCGGTGGAGGTGTATCGAATATGTCAGGAGATCGCGGGTGGGTCGGGGACGGTGCGAGCGGGATCGCCGGGGGAGTTCGACGGCGGTGAGCTGGAGCGCATGAACCGGGCCGCGCAGATCAACACCTTCGGGGGAGGGGTGAGCGAGGTGCAGCGCGAGATCGTCGCGAGGATGCGGCTCGGCATGAAGGGGAGGGGCCGGCGATGACCCTCACACGGAGCCAGGGCGGGCCGGAGCCGTCGCCGGACGGGCTGTACGAGCGGCTAGCGGGGTTCGCGGGGCGGGCCGCCGCGACATCCGGCGTCGGCAAGGACCCGGTCAACCTGCCCATGATCCGGCACTGGTGCGAGGCCATGGGGGACGGCCATCCCGCCTACCGGGGGCACGACGCCGTCGCTCCGCCCACGATGCTCCAGGCCTGGACGATGGGCGGCCTCTCGGGGCACACGGACCGCTCCTCCGCCCACGAGGAACTGTTCGCCCTCCTCGACGCGGCCGGATACACGTCGGTGGTCGCGACCGACTGCGAGCAGGAGTACCTGCGGCCGCTGCGGCCCGGCGACGAGATCACCTTCGACACCGTCATCGAGTCCGTGTCGGAGCTCAAGACCACCAAGCTCGGGTCGGGGCACTTCGTCACCACCAGGACCGACGTCCGTGCCGGCGGGCAGCCGGCCGGCACCCACCGCTTCCGGATCCTCAAGTACGCGCCGGCCGCGCGACCGCGGAGGCCGGAGCCCCCCGCCGGGACCCAGGCGAAACAGCCGGAAGGAAGGCGGCCGGAAGGAAGGCAGCCGGAGGGTGGCCGGACGGGGGGCAGGCAGTCGGCGGGCAGGCAGCCTGAGGGAAAGCAGTTCGAGGGAAGGCAGCACGAGGGAAAGCGGTCCGAGGCAACCCGGCCGAGGGCCCGGCGGCCCCGGCCCGTCGTCAACCGGGACAACGCCGGATTCTGGGAGGGCGTGGCCGCGCACCGGCTGCTCATCCAGCGCTGCGGCGACTGCGCCGCCCTCCGATTCCCCTGGCTGCCGGGGTGCGCCGACTGCGGTTCGCCGGAGTGGGACACGGTCGAGGCGAGCGGCGCCGGGACGGTCTACTCGTACGTGGTGATGCACCACCCGTCCTTCCCGGCCTTCGACCCGCCGTACGCGGTCGGTCTCGTCGAACTCGCCGAGGGCGTACGGATGATCAGCAACGTGGTGGGGGTGCCGTACGACAAGGTGCGGATCGGGATGCCGGTGCGGCTGGAGTTCCTGCGCGTCGACGAGGAGCTGGAGCTTCCCGTCTTCCGCGCGGGAGGGGAGGACTGACATGGACTTCACCCCCACCGAGGAGCAGGAGGCGGCCCGCGAGCTGGCCGCCCGGATCTTCGCCGACCTCGCCACCCACGAGCGGCTCCGGGCGGCCGGCACCGGCAGCGACGCCGAGCTCTGGAAGGCACTCTGCGCCGCCGGGCTGCCCGGCTCCGTCGAGGAGACCGGCCTGCTCGGCCTGGTCCTCCTCCTGGAGGAGCAGGGACGCGTGACGGCCCAGGTGCCGTTCGCAGCGACCTGTGTGTACGGGATCCTCGCCGTCGCCCGGCACGGCACGGACGAGCAGCGCGCCCGGCTCCTGCCCGGGCTCCGCGACGGTACGGCGGTGGTGACGGGGGCCTTCCCGGCGTCCGGGCCGGTCACCTCGCGCGAGGGGCGGCTCAGCGGGGCCGTGGACTGGGTGCCGTGGCTCAGGGACGCCACCCATGTCCTCGTCCCCGACCAGGACCGTGCCCTCTGGCTGGTCCGCACCGAGGACGCGGCCCGCGTCGATGCCGTCGAGCTCACCGCACCCTGGTCCGCCGGCCGGCTCGTCCTCGACGGGGCGGCGGGGGAGCGGCTCGGGGAGAGCGCCGCCTACGCGGACGTGCTCGCCGCCGCCCGGGTCGCCTTCGCCGGTCTGCAGGCCGGGGTCTGCGCCGGGTCGCTCGCCAGGGCCGTGGAGCACACCTCCGTACGGGAGCAGTTCGGCCGCCCGCTCTCCACCCACCAGGCCGTGCAACTGCGGGCCGCCGACGCCCATATGGACACCGAGACCATCCGGGTCACCGCCTACGAGGCCGCCTGGCGCCACGACGAGGACCTGGACGCCCGCGGGGCGGCCCTGACCGCCGCCTGGTGGGCCTCCGAGGCGGGGAAGAGGGTCGTGCACGCCGGGCAGCATCTGCACGGGGGCATGGGCGCGGACCTCGACCACCCCGTGCACCGGCACTTCCTGTGGGGCAGGCAGCTCGACGCCCATCTCGGCTGCGGTACCGAACTCCTCGCCGAACTCGGCGACCTGCTCGCTGAAGGAGACCTGTCATGAAGCCCGGCACGGAGACCTTCGTCAAGCCCGGGGACGAGCTGCCGCCGCTGACGATCCCGATCACCCGCACCCTGATCGTCGCCGGGGCCGTCGCCTCCCGCGACTACCAGGACGTGCACCACGATGCCGAACTGGCCCGGGAGAAGGGCTCCCCGGACATCTTCATGAACATCCTCACGACCAACGGCCTCGTCGGGCGCTACATCACCGACCACTTCGGCCCCCGCGCCGTCCTCCGCAGGGTCGCCATCCGGCTCGGCGCCCCCAACCACCCCGGCGACACCATGGTGCTGACCGGCACGGTCACCGAGGTCGAAGGGGACACCGCACACGTCCGGGTCGTCGGTGCGAACGGGCTGGGACACCACGTCACGGGGACGGTCACCGTGGAGGTGCCGCGATGAGCCTCCGCACCAGGGACGGCCTCGGCGGCCGGGCGGCCGTGGTGGGCATCGGGGCCACCGAGTTCTCCAAGGACTCGGGCCGCAGCGAACTGTCCCTCGCGGTCGAGGCGGTCCGCGCGGCCCTCGACGACGCCGGGCTCGCCCCCGCCGACGTCGACGGCATGGTCACCTTCACCATGGACACCAACCCCGAGATCACCGTCGCCCAGGCGTCCGGCATCGGCGAGCTGTCCTTCTTCTCCCGCGTGCACTACGGCGGCGGGGCCGCCTGCGCCACCGTGCAGCAGGCCGCGCTCGCCGTCGCCACCGGAGTCGCGGAGGTCGTCGTCTGCTACCGGGCGTTCAACGAGCGCTCCGGGCGGCGCTTCGGCTCCGGAGTCCAGCAGCGCGAGCCCTCCGCCGAGGGCGTCGCACTCGGCTGGCAGCTGCCCTTCGGGCTGCTCACCCCGGCCTCCTGGGTCGCGATGATCGCCCAGCGGTATCTGCACACCTACGGATTGACCCCGGACGCCTTCGGCCATGTCGCCGTCACCGACCGGCGCCACGCCGCCCGCAACCCCGCCGCGTACTTCCACGGGAAGCCGATCACCCTCGCCGACCACGCCGCCTCGCGCTGGATCGTCGAACCACTCCGGCTCCTCGACTGCTGCCAGGAGACCGACGGCGGCCAGGCGATCGTCGTCACCTCCGTCGAGCGGGCCCGCGACCTGCGGCGTCCGCCGGCCGTCATCCTGGCGGCGGCGCAGGGCGCCGGCCGGAAGCAGGAGGCGATGACCAGCTTCTACCGGGACGAGCTGACGGGGCTTCCGGAGATGGGGGTGGTGGCCCGACAGCTCTGGCGGACCTCCGGCCTCGCACCGGGCGAGATCGACGTGGGCATTCTCTACGACCACTTCACCCCGTTCGTGCTGATGCAGTTGGAGGAGTTCGGCTTCTGCGGTCCGGGGGAGGCGGCCGACTTCGTCGCGGCGGACGCGCTCCCGCTGAACACGCACGGGGGACAGCTCGGCGAGGCCTATCTGCACGGCATGAACGGCATAGCCGAGGCGGTCCGACAGCTGCGCGGGACCTCCGTGAACCAGGTACCCGGGGCGGAGCGGACCTTGGTCACGGCGGGGACGGGGGTTCCCACGTCCGGGTTGATCCTGGGCACGGACGGCTGAGGCGACGGTCTCTGCGGTGGCCGCGCGGGGCGGGCGGTTCTTCACTCGCGCCATGAGCACACACGCACCACGACCGGAGCCCACACCCGCACCCACCTCCGCACCCGCACCCGCGCCCAGTACCGCACCCGCAGCTACACCCGGTCCCGCAC
>NZ_LIPQ01000424.1 GCF_001418135.1 Streptomyces aureus | reverse complement strand
CAGCGGCTGCGGCAAGTCCACCCTCCTCCGGGTCCTCGCCGGGCTCGACCGGGAGATCTCCGGCACCGTCCTCGTCCCGCGCCGGCGCGCCGTCGCCTTTCAGGCGCCGCGCCTGATGCCATGGAAGCGGGTCTGGCGCAATGTGCTCCTCGGGCTGCCGGGGAAGCCGGGCCGCGCGGTGGCGGAGAAGGCTCTGGCCGAAGTCGGGCTCGGTCACCGCTCGGGCGCCTGGCCGAAGACGCTCTCCGGCGGCGAGGCCCAACGGGCCTCCCTCGCACGGGCCTTGGTACGGGACCCGGACCTGCTGCTGCTCGACGAGCCGTTCGGCGCGCTCGACGCGCTGACCCGGATCAAGGCACAGCGGCTCGTGGCCGAACTGTGGCAGCGGCGCGGCTGCACGGTCCTGCTCGTCACCCACGACGTGGACGAGGCGCTGCAGCTCGCGGACCGCGCCCTGGTGATGCGGGACGGCGTCATCGCGTACGACACGGCCGTCGACCTGGACCGGCCCCGCTCCGCGGGCGATCCCGCCCTGGCCGCGCTCCGCACCCGGCTGCTCGCCGAACTGGGCGTCAGCGAGGCCGAGTTCGCCGAACAGGTGGCCTGACCCATGCCCTGTCCGCTCCCTCACCCCGTTCGTCATCCCCTCCGGCGTCGCCTCCGTCGTCCCCTCCGTCGTCCCCTCCGTCATGCCCTCCCCAAGGAGCGATCCCTGTGAAGTCCTTCCGTCTGTCCACCGCGGCCCTGCTCGTGCCGCTCGCCCTCCTCGCCTCCGCCTGCTCCGGCGCCTCCGCGGCCGGTTCGTCCTCGAACTCCGACGGCAAGGGCTCGCTCGTCCTGAACGTCGGCGACCAGAAGGGCGGCGTGGAGGCGCTGCTGCGGGCCGCCGGTGAGCTGGACGACCTCCCGTACCGGGTCACTTGGTCGACGTTCACCTCAGGGCCACCCCTGCTGGAGGCGGTGAACGCCAAGGCCGTCGACATCGGCTCGGTCGGCAACACGCCTCCCGTCTTCGCCGCGGGGGCCGACTCGAAGATCACCGTGGTCTCCGCGACGCACGGCGACTCCGCGGGCGAGGCGATCCTCGTCGCGAAGGACTCGCCCCTGCGCTCCGTGGCGGACCTGAAGGGAAAACAGGTCGCCGTCGCCCAGGGAAGCTCCGCCCACTTCCAGCTGATCTCCTCGCTCGGAAAGGCCGGTCTGACCCCGAACGACGTCCGGGTGACGCTGCTCCAGCCGGCCGACGCGCTGGCCGCGTTCACCAGCGGCAAGGTGGACGCCTGGGCGGTCTGGGACCCGTACACCTCGCAGGTCCTGCTGAGCGGCAAGGGCCGGGTCCTCGCCGACGGGCGCGGGCTCGTCAACGGCCTCGGTTTCCAGGTCGCCGCCCCATCGGCGCTCGCCGACCCCGCGAAGGCCAAGGCCATAGGTGACTTCGTCGAGCGGCTCCGGCGCGCCCAGGACTGGGTGTTCGACCACCCCGAGGCCTGGGCGAAGGTCTGGGCGAAGGAGACCGGACTGCCGTACGAAGTGGCGCTCGCCGCCGTGAAGCGCAGCAACGGGACCCGTATCCCGGTCGCCCTCGACGACGCCGCCATCGCCTCCGAGCAGAAGATCGCCGACACGTTCGCCGCCCTGGGGCTCATCCCGCGCACGTTCCGCTTCGCCGACTACGTCGACACCCGCTTCAACAAGAACCTGCCGCCGTCCACCACCCCGGCGCGCAGCTACGGAAAGGCCTCCTCCCGATGACCGTCCATCTGCACTGGTTCCTGCCCACCGGCGGCGACGGCCGGACCCTCGTCGACCGGCACGCCTACACGGACGGCGGGATCACCCGCGACCGCACCGTGTCCGGGGTGCGCGCGCCCGACATCGACTATCTGATCCAGATCGCCAAGGCGGCCGAGCAGCTGGGGTTCGAGGCCGTACTGACCCCGACCGGGACGTGGTGCGAGGACGCCTGGCTCACCACGGTCGCGCTCGCCCAGCACACCGAACGGCTCAAGTTCCTGGTGGCGTTCCGGCCGGGGGTGATCTCGCCGGTGCTCGCGGCCCAGATGGCGTCCACGTACCAGCGGATCACCCGCGGCAGGCTCCTCCTCAACGTGGTGACCGGCGGGGACTCCACCGAGCAGCGCCGCTTCGGCGACCACCTGGACCACGACCGGCGGTACGCGCGCACGGCCGAGTTCCTGTCGGTCGTGCGGGGCGCGTGGAGCGGGCGGCCGTTCGACTACGAGGGCGAGCACTTCCGGATCGAGGGCGGGCTCACCGCGCTGCCGCCGGACCCGCTGCCCGAGATCTTCTTCGGCGGCTCGTCCGCCGCGGCGGGTCCGGTGGCGGCCGAGCACGCGGACGTCTATCTGACCTGGGGCGAGCCGCCCTGGCAGGTCAAGGAGAAGATCGACTGGATCCGGGGCCTCGCGGAGCAACGCGGCCGCGCGGTCCGCTTCGGGATCCGGCTGCACACGATCTCCCGTGACTCGGCGCGCGAGGCCTGGGCGACGGCCGACCGGCTGCTCTCCGATCTCGACGCCGAGACGATCGCCGCCGCGCAGCAGGTGCTTGGCCGGAGCGAGTCGGTCGGCCAGCAGCGGATGCTGGCGCTGCACGAGGGCGGCTCCCTCGGCCGCGACCGGCTGGAGATCTCGCCGAACCTGTGGGCGGGGGTCGGCCTCGTACGGGGCGGCGCCGGGACGGCGCTCGTCGGCAGCCACGCCGAGGTCGCGGACCGGATCGAGGAGTACCACGACCTGGGGGTGGAGCACTTCGTCCTGTCCGGGTACCCGCATCTGGAGGAGGCGTACTGGTTCGGCGAGGGCGTGCGGCCGGAGCTGGCGGCGCGCGGTCTGCTGCCGACGGTCCTGCCCTCCCCGCTGCTCGGCGTCCCGGCCGCGAACGGCCGGGACGCCGAGCAGCG
>NZ_LIPQ01000423.1 GCF_001418135.1 Streptomyces aureus | reverse complement strand
GGACCCGCGCGGGTCCCCGTCCACGGTGCGGACCGCAGCGCGACGGCCCCGGGCCGCACGGCAGGATGATCCCGTGACCGTCATCCACATCCCCGGCTCCAAGTCCGTCACCGCCCGCGCGCTCTTCCTCGCCGCCGCGGCCGAGGGCACCACCACCCTCCTCCGGCCCCTCGTCTCCGACGACACCGAGGGCTTCGCCGAGGGGCTGACCGCCCTCGGCTATGCCGTCCGCCGCGAGAGCGACGCCTGGCGCGTCGAGGGCCGTCCCGCCGGCCCCGGCGCGGACTCCGCCGACGTCTACTGCCGTGACGGCGCCACCACCGCCCGCTTCCTGCCCACCCTCGCCGCCGCGGGCCACGGCACCTACCGCTTCGACGCCTCCGCCCAGATGCGGCGGCGCCCCCTGGGGCCGCTCAGCACCGCCCTGCGCGAGCTCGGCGTCGACCTGCGGCACGGAGGGCGGGAGGGGCACCATCCCCTCGACGTCCACGCCCACGGCGTGAAGGGCGGCGCGCTCACCCTCGACGCCGGTCAGTCCTCCCAGTACCTGACGGCCCTCCTCATGCTGGGCCCGCTCACCGCCGAGGGCCTCGACATCACCGTCACCGACCTGGTCTCGGAGCCGTACGTCGAGATCACCCTCGCGATGATGCGCGAGTTCGGAGCGGAGATCACCGAGGAGCGCAGCGGGGACGGCGGCCGTACCTACCGCGTCGCCCCCACCGGCTACCGCGCCGGCACCTACGGCATCGAGCCCGACGCCTCCACCGCCAGCTACTTCTTCGCCGCCGCAGCCCTCCAGCCCGGTCGCTCCGTCACCGTGCCCGGTCTCGGCACCGGCGCCCTCCAGGGCGACCTCGGTTTCGTCGACGTGCTGCGCCGGATGGGCGCCGACGTCGACGTCACCGCCACGGGCACCACCGTCCGCTCCACCGGCACCCTGCGCGGCCTCACGGTCAACATGCGGGACATCTCCGACACCATGCCGACCCTCGCCGCCATCGCGCCCTTCGCCGACGGCCCGGTCCGCATCGAGGACGTGGCCAACACCCGGGTCAAGGAGTGCGACCGCCTGGACGCGTGTGCCGAGAACCTGCGCCGCCTCGGCGTCACCGTGGAGACCGGCCCCGACTGGATCGAGATCCATCCCGGAACGCCGGCCGGGCCGGTCGAGATCGCGACCCACGGCGACCACCGGATCGTCATGTCGTTCGCGGTCACCGCCCTGCGCACGCCCGGCGTCACCTTCGACGACCCCGGTTGTGTGAAGAAGACGTTCCCCGACTTCCACCGGGTCTTCGACACGTTCGTCCGGACCCCGTGAAGACCGCCCGGGGTTTGCGGCAAGAATGGGGGGCATGAGCGACCGCCCCTCTCCTCTCGCCGACCCCCATATCGCCTTCGACGTCTCCGAAGGACGCCGGGACATCGTCGTCCTCGGCTCGACCGGGTCCATCGGCACGCAGGCCATCGACCTGGTGCTGCGCAACCCCGACCGCTTCCGGGTCACCGCCCTGGCCGCCTCGGGCGGCCGGGTCGCGCTGCTCGCCGAGCAGGCGCACCGGCTGAAGGTCGCCGCGGTCGCAGTGGCCCGCGAGGACGTGGTGGAGGAGCTCCGTACGGCCCTGAAGGCGCTGTACGGCTCCGAGCCGCTGCCCGAGCTCCTCGCCGGCCCCGACGCGGCCACCCAGCTCGCCGCCTCGCCGTGCCACACCGTCCTCAACGGCATCACCGGTTCCATCGGCCTCGCGCCGACCCTGGCCGCCCTCGAAGCCGGCCGTACCCTCGCCCTCGCCAACAAGGAGTCGCTGATCGTCGGCGGCCCCCTGGTGAAGGCGCTCGCGAAGCCCGGCCAGATCATCCCGGTCGACTCGGAGCACGCCGCCCTCTTCCAGGCGCTCGCCGCGGGCACCCGCGCCGACGTCCGCAAGCTGGTCGTCACCGCCTCGGGCGGCCCGTTCCGCGGCCGTACGCGCGCCCAGCTCGCCCACGTCACCCGCGAGGACGCGCTCGCCCACCCGACCTGGGCGATGGGCCCGGTGATCACGGTGAACAGCGCCACCCTGGTCAACAAGGGCCTGGAGGTCATCGAGGCGCACCTCCTCTACGACATCCCGTTCGACCGCATCGAGGTCGTCGTCCACCCGCAGTCGTACGTGCACTCGATGGTCGAGTTCACCGACGGCTCCACGCTCGCCCAGGCCACCCCTCCCGACATGGGCGGCCCGATCGCCATCGGCATCGGCTGGCCCGAGCGGGTTCCGGACGCGGCCCCCGCCTTCGACTGGAGCAAGGCCTCCACCTGGGAGTTCTTCCCGCTCGACACCGAGGCGTTCCCGTCGGTCGGCCTGGCCCGGCACGTCGGCGAGCTGGGCGGCACGGCCCCCGCCGTCTTCAACGCGGCCAACGAGGAGTGCGTCGAGGCGTTTCTCGCCGGACGGCTGCCGTTCAACGGAATCATGGATACGGTCACAGCGGTCGTCGCGGAGCACGGCGTTCCCGCCGCGGGAACCTCCCTCACCGTGCCCGACGTCCTCGAAGCGGAGACCTGGGCGCGAGCCCGGGCCCGAGAGCTCGCAGCGAAGGCAACAGCGGAGGCCCGCGCATGACCGAAATGCTCCTGTACATCCTGGGCCTCGTGCTGTTCGCCCTCGGTCTCCTCGTCTCCATCGCCTGGCACGAGCTGGGCCACCTCTCCACGGCCAAGCTCTTCGGCATCCGCGTGCCGCAGTACATGGTCGGCTTCGGCCCGACGATCTGGTCGAAGAAGCGCGGTGAGACCGAGTACGGCATCAAGGCCATCCCCGCCGGCGGCTACATCCGCATGATCGGCATGTTCCCGCCGGGCGAGGACGGCAAGATCGAGGCCCGCTCCACCTCGCCCTGGCGCTCGATGATCGAGGACGCCCGGGAGGCCTCGTACGAGGAGCTCAAGCCCGGCGACGAGACCCGGCTCTTCTACACGCGCAAGCCGTGGAAGCGCGTGATCGTGATGTTCGCCGGACCGTTCATGAACCTGGTCCTGGCGGTCGCGCTGTTCTTCGGCTCGATGATGACGCTGGGAATCGAGGGCCAGACGACGGACGTCGCCGCCGTCCAGAAGTGCGTCATCAAGCAGAGCGAGAAGCGCGAGAAGTGCGCGGCCGGCGACCCCGTCTCCCCGGCCTTCAAGGCGGGTCTGAAGGACGGCGACAAGATCGTCGCCTTCAACGGCACGCCGGTGAGCGACTGGGACACCCTCTCCGACCGCATCCGCGACACCATCGGCCCGGCGACGGTCACCGTCGAGCGTGCCGGTCAGCGCATCGACCTGCACCCCACCCTCGTCTCCAACGAGGTGCCGAAGAAGGACGCGGACGGCAAGGTCATCCAGCCGCTCGACTACGGACCCGCCGGATACCTCGGCTTCCAGTCCAAGACCGAGGTCGCGCCCCTCACCTTCGGCGAGACCAGCGACCGGATGGGCGACCTCCTGGAGAACGGCGTCCACTCGGTCATCGCCCTCCCGGGGAAGATCCCCGGCCTGTGGGACGCCACCTTCGGCGACGGCGAGCGCGCGGACGACTCGCCGGTCGGCGTCGTCGGCGCCGCCCGCATCACCGGTGAACTGATGACCGTCGAGGCCCCGCCGACGACGATCCTCGTGATGTTCATGAACCTGCTCGTCGGGTTCAACGTGTCGCTGTTCCTGTTCAACATGCTCCCGCTGCTGCCGCTCGACGGCGGTCACATCGCGGGTGCCCTGTGGGAGTCCGTACGCCGTCACACGGCCCGGATCTTCAAGCGCCCCGACCCGGGCCCGTTCGACGTGGCGAAGCTGATGCCCGCCGCGTACGTGGTGGCCGGAGTCTTCGTCTGTTTCACGCTGCTCGTCCTCGCCGCCGACCTCGTCAACCCGGTGAAGATCACGTAGTCCGCAGGGGGGCCGGACCCGGTGGTGTCCGGCCCCCCGCCCCCGGGGCGGTAACCTCGGAGACCTGAGCCCGCCGACGCACAACCTTGAGGTTGCACAAAAGATGACCGCGATTTCTCTCGGTATCCCGACCGTCCCGACCCGGCTCGCCGAGCGGCGCAAGAGCCGCCAGATCCAGGTCGGCAGCGTGGCCGTCGGCGGTGACGCACCCGTCTCCGTGCAGTCGATGACCACGACCCGCACGTCCGACATCGGCGCCACGCTGCAGCAGATCGCCGAGCTGACGGCCTCCGGCTGCCAGATCGTGCGCGTGGCCTGCCCCACCCAGGACGACGCCGACGCCCTCGCGGTCATCGCGCGGAAGTCGCAGATCCCGGTGATCGCCGACATCCACTTCCAGCCGAAGTACGTGTTCGCGGCGATCGACGCCGGCTGCGCGGCCGTCCGCGTCAACCCCGGCAACATCAAGCAGTTCGACGACAAGGTCAAGGAGATCGCCAAGGCGGCCTCCGACGCCCGCACCCCGATCCGCATCGGCGTCAACGCCGGCTCGCTCGACGCGCGCCTGCTCAAGAAGTACGGCAGGGCCACCCCCGAGGCGCTCGTCGAGTCCGCCCTCTGGGAGGCGTCCCTCTTCGAGGAGCACGGCTTCCGCGACATCAAGATCTCGGTCAAGCACAACGACCCGGTGATCATGGTCGAGGCCTACCGGCAGCTCGCGGCCCAGTGCGACTACCCGCTCCACCTCGGCGTCACCGAGGCGGGCCCGGCCTTCCAGGGCACCATCAAGTCGGCCGTCGCCTTCGGCGCGCTGCTGTCCCAGGGCATCGGCGACACCATCCGCGTCTCCCTCTCCGCGCCGCCGGCCGAGGAGATCAAGGTCGGCATGCAGATCCTGGAGTCGCTGAACCTGCGCCAGCGCCGCCTGGAGATCGTCTCCTGCCCGTCCTGCGGCCGCGCCCAGGTCGACGTCTACAAGCTCGCGGAGGAGGTCACCGCCGGCCTCGACGGCATGACCGTCCCGCTGCGCGTCGCCGTCATGGGCTGCGTCGTCAACGGCCCGGGCGAGGCCCGCGAGGCCGACCTCGGCGTCGCCTCCGGCAACGGCAAGGGCCAGATCTTCGTGAAGGGCGAGGTCATCAAGACCGTCCCCGAGTCGAAGATCGTCGAGACCCTCATCGAAGAGGCTCTGAAGATCGCCGAGCAGATGGAGAAGGACGGCGTCGCCAGCGGCGAACCGTCGGTCGCCGTCGCGGGCTGAGCGTTTCCGGCCCTTCCCGAAGCTCCCGGTTCTTCCCGAACCCGGCTCCTGACGAAGCCCCGGTTCTTCCCGGACCCGGCTCCTCACGAAGCCCTCTCCACCCTCCGGGGAGGAGGGGGCTTCTCGTGCGGGGAGGGCCCCGCCACAGGCGAGAGGGGTAAAGTGCGGAGACGACGTAGAACCGTACGGTGAGGCCCCCTTCGTGCTGACACAACCCGCCACCCGGGTCCTCGAACCCGCCGACCTCGGCGCCGCACTCGCCGTTCTGGAGAGCGCCCCCGTCGAGAACGCCTTCGTGACCGCCCGCGTCCAGGTCGCCGGGCTCGATCCCTGGCGCCTCGGCGGCGAGATGTGGGGCTGGTACAGCGAGGGGCGGCTGCGGTCGCTCTGTTACTCCGGTGCCAACCTCGTGCCGCTCTGCGCGACGCCCGAGGCCGTTCGCGCCTTCGCCGACCGGGCGCGCAGGACCGGCCGCCGCTGTTCCTCGATCGTCGGGCCCGCCGAGCCCACCACCGAGCTGTGGCGGCTCCTGGAGCCCAGCTGGGGCCCCGCGCGGGACGTCCGCGCCCGGCAGCCGCTGATGGTCGCCGAGGAGCCCTCCGCGACCGTCGCGCCCGACCCGCTCGTGCGCCGCGTCCGCAAGGACGAGATGGAGGTGATCATGCCCGCGTGCGTGGCCATGTTCACCGAGGAGGTCGGCATCTCCCCGCTCGCCAACGACGGCGGACTGCTCTACCAGGCCCGGGTCGCCGAGCTCGTCGGCGCCGGCCGTTCCTTCGCCCGTATCGAGGACGGCAAGGTGATCTTCAAGGCGGAGATCGGCGCCGCCACCCGTCAGGCCTGCCAGATCCAGGGCGTCTGGGTCGCACCCGAACACCGCGGCAAGGGCCTCTCCGAGTCGGGCATGGCCGCCGTCCTCCAGTACGCCCTCGCGGACGTCGCGCCCGTCGTCAGCCTGTACGTGAACGACTACAACACCCCGGCGAGGGCCTCGTACCGCCGTGTCGGCTTCCAGGAGACCGGTGCCTTCATGAGCGTGCTGTTCTGAGGACCCGGCCGCTTGTAGGGTGCGCCGCATGGATGACGCAGAGGTCATGATCGGGCCGGTCAATCTCGCAGCCCGGGTGGACGAGGCACTCGCCGTGCAGGCGCTCGCCTTCGGCCTGGACGAGGACGAGATCGCCGTACGCCGCCACATCGTGCTGCGCCACCTGCTGAACCCCGGCGCGCGCGCCTACGGGGCCACCACCGCCGAGGGGCGACTCGTCGGATTCGTGTACGGGATGCCCAACGACCGGGGCCACTGGTGGTCCACCGTCGTCGAGGCGTATCTGCGCGCCACCGGCACCGTCGACTGGCTCGACGACTCCTTCGTGATCACCGAACTCCACGTCCACCCGGCCCACCAGGGGCGCGGTGTGGGCCGCGAGCTGATCACGACGATCACCGACGAGTCCGCGCAGCCGCGCTCGATCCTCTCCGCGATCGACACCGACAGCCCCGCCCGCGGCCTCTACCGCTCCCTCGGCTACCAGGACCTCGCCCGCCAGGTGCACTTCCCGAGCGCGGTCCGCCCGTACGCGGTCATGGGCGCGTCCCTGCCGCTCAAGCGCCGGAACTGATTTCTCCGACCCGGGGAGGCCCGGCTAATCTCGGGGCCATCATCCTTACCCGGCAGGAGTACGAGAACCATGGCCAACGCACCGGTCCAGCGCATGTCCCAGTTGATGGCGAAGACGCTGCGCGACGACCCGGCCGACGCCGAGGTCCTCAGCCACAAGCTCCTCGTCCGCGCCGGCTACGTGCGCCGCACCGCCGCCGGCATCTGGAGCTGGCTGCCCCTCGGCAAGAAGGTCCTCTCCAACATCGAGCGCATCGTCCGCGAGGAGATGGACGCGATCGGCGCTCAGGAGGTCACCCTCCCCGCGCTGCTGCCGCGTGAGCCGTACGAGGCGACGGGCCGCTGGGACGAGTACGGCGCCGAGCTCTTCCGTCTCCAGGACCGCAAGGGCGGCGACTACCTCCTCGGCCCGACGCACGAGGAGATCTTCACGCTCCTGGTCAAGGACCAGTGCTCGTCGTACAAGGACCTGCCGGTCATCCTGTACCAGATCCAGAACAAGTTCCGTGACGAGGCCCGCCCCCGCGCCGGCATCCTGCGCGGCCGCGAGTTCCTCATGAAGGACTCGTACTCCTTCGACACGGAGGACGAGGGCCTCGCCCAGTCCTACGCCCTGCACCGCCAGGCCTACCAGCGGGTCTTCGAGCGCCTCGGCCTCGACTACCGCATCGTCGCGGCCACCGCCGGCGCCATGGGCGGCTCGAAGTCCGAGGAGTTCCTGGCCCCGGCCGGGGCGGGCGAGGACACCTTCGCCGACTGCCCGAACTGCGACTTCGCGGCGAACACCGAGGCGATCTCGTACGACCTCAAGCCGGTCGACGGCTCGGCCGTCGCGGCCGCCGAGGAGATCCCCACCCCGGACACCCCGACGATCGAGACCCTGGCCGCTCACCTCGGCGTCCCGGCCTCCGCCACGCTGAAGAACCTCCTGGTGAAGGTCGACGGCGAGATCGTCGCCGTGGGCGTCCCCGGCGACCGCGAGGTCGACATGGGCAAGGTCGAGGAGCACTTCGCGCCGGCGACCGTCGAGATGGTCACCGAGACCGACTTCGCCGAGCGCGCCGACCTCGTACGGGGCTACGTCGGCCCGCAGGGCCTGGAGAAGGTCACGTACATCGCCGACCCGCGCGTGGCGCCGGGCACCGCGTGGATCACCGGTGCCAACAAGGACGGCACGCACGCGAAGAACGTCGTCGCGGGCCGTGACTTCGAGGTCGAGGAGTACGTCGACGTCGTCGTCGTGCAGGAGGGCGACCCGTGCCCCACGTGCGGCACCGGCCTCAAGCTGGACCGCGCCATCGAGATCGGCCACATCTTCCAGCTGGGGCGCAAGTACGCCGACGCCCTCAAGCTCGACGTCCTCGGCCAGAACGGCAAGCCGGTCCGCGTGACCATGGGCTCGTACGGCATCGGCGTCTCGCGCGCCGTCGCCGCGCTCGCGGAGCAGACCGCCGACGAGAAGGGCCTGTGCTGGCCCGCCGAGGTCGCCCCGGCCGACGTCCACGTCGTCGCCGCGGGCAAGGCGCTTCAGACGGAGCTGGCCCTCGAGGTCTCCGAGAAGCTGTCCGCCGCGGGCCTCCGCGTCCTGGTCGACGACCGCGCGGGCGTCTCGCCCGGCGTCAAGTTCACCGACGCGGAGCTCATGGGCGTCCCGAAGATCCTGGTCGCCGGCCGCCGTTCGGCGGAGGGCATCGTGGAGCTGAAGGACCGCCGGACGGGTGACCGCGAGGAACTGACGGTCGACGAGGCGCTCGCCCGCCTGACCGCCTGACGGCGGGAGACGTGACGGAGGGGCGGGGGCCCGAGGCCCCCGCCCCTCCCGTCGTGGGCCGCTCAGTGGCCCTCCTCCGGCGGAGCCGGTTCCACCGACGCCCCCGTCAGGTCACCCACCGGCTCCACCCCCTCCGCCGCATGGGCCGCGCCCTTCAGGTACGCGTCACTGACCGGCGGTGCCGGCGGGGCGGGCGCCACGGCGGACGCGTCGCTCCCGGCGACCGCGGACCCCATCGTCGACCGCTCCAGGAATCGCAGCAGTTCCACCGGGAACGGCAGTACCAGCGTCGAGTTCTTCTCCGCCGCCACCGCCACCACCGTCTGCAGCAGCCGCAGCTGCAGCGCCGCCGGCTGGTCGGACATGACCGCCGCCGCCTCCGCCAGCTTCTTCGAGGCCTGGAGCTCCGCGTCCGCGTTGATCACCCGCGCCCGGCGTTCCCGGTCCGCCTCCGCCTGCCGGGCCATCGAGCGCTTCATCGTCTCCGGCAGGGAGACGTCCTTGATCTCGACCCGGTCGATCTGCACGCCCCAGCCGATCGCGGGGGAGTCCAGCATCAGTTCCAGGCCCTGGTTGAGCTTCTCCCGGTTCGACAGCAGGTCGTCGAGATCGCTCTTGCCGATGATCGACCGCAGGGACGTCTGCGCCATCTGCGAGACCGCGAACTTGTAGTCCTCGACCCGGATCAGCGCCTCCGCGGCGTCGACGACCTTGAAGTAGACGACCGCGTCGACCCGCACCGTCACGTTGTCCCGCGTGATGCCCTCCTGCGCGGGCACGGGCATCGTGACGATCTGCATGTTCACCTTGTGGAGGCGGTCCACCCCCGGAACGATCATCGTGAAGCCGGGCGCGCGCACGTCGTTACGCAGCCGGCCGAAGCGGAAGACGACTCCTCGCTCGTACTGCTTCACGACCCGGGCGGCCGCGCCCGCGTACACGGCGATCGCCGCGGCCGCGCCGGCCGCCGCCACCAGCAGCTCTTCGATCATCACGGCCCCCTGGATTGAGCCGAACGGTACAGAAAGGGTATTCCCCTACAGCCAGCTCGCGAACTCCAGGAGCAGCTCGGCGTCCTGCCGGCGCCCCGCCGTCAGCGCCCGCGTGCCCGACTCGACCGCGCGGAACAGCGTCCAGCCGCGCAACCGCTCCCGGTCCAGGTCCAGGGAGTCCGCCAGCTTGTTGACCCGCCGCCGGGCCGCCGAGGCACCCGAGGACGCGGCCACCAGGTCCTCGACCCGGTCCCGTACGAGCCGGGCGAGGTCGTACGCCCGCTCGCCGACCAGCGGCTCGGGGCCCACGGCCAGCCAGGGCGCCCGGTCACCGCCGAGCACCTTGCCCTGCCGGAAGTTCCCGTGCAGCAGCAGCGTCTCCGAGGAGGCGGACACCAGCTCCTCGCGCGCCGCGAGCGCCGCCGTCGTCAGCTCGGCGGTCGCCGCCCCGGTGAGGTGGGGGGCCATCGCCGCCGCCTGCCGGGCGGTCCGCTCGGCCACCGTCTCGAAGCCGTGCGCCGCCGCCGGCTCGACCCACAGCTTGCGCACGGTCCCGGCCGCCTCCAGGAGCGCCTTCGCCTCCGGGAGCGAGCGGAGCGAGACCTCGGGGTGCAGCCGTTCGAGGACGAGCGCGCCCTCCGCGGCCTCGTCGAGGAGCTGGACCGCGCCCCAGCCGTTCCAGTGCGCGAGCGCGTCCCGCTCCAGGTCGGGCCGGGCGAACGAGGGTGCGATCTTGAGCGCGGCGGGGGAGCCGTCGGACCGCCGGACGAGCACGACGAGGCTGCTGCGTCCGCCGGGTGCCATCACCCGTTCGCTCTCCAGGGAGGCGCGGTCGAGCACCTGGTCGGCGAGCTCGGGCAGTTTCCCGAGCCACTCGGCCGCCGCGGCGTCCCCGTACGTCTCACCGAGCGTCCTGATCAGTCGCTGCGGCGGTTCGAAACCCATGCGTACGTTGTTCCTTCGGTCGGGGCGGGGCTCACACCCGCTCGGCGAGCCCAGGAAAGGTTACGTCGCTGCCGCGCCAGCGGACGGCGCGTACCGCCGCCTCCCGCAGCGCGGCGGCCGCCTCGCGGCGCCGGGGGCCCTCGGCGGCCCGGACGAGGTCGGAGTAGACCCCGGCCACGCGGTCCTCGAGGACGGCCGCGAGCCGTACCGCGCCGGCCGGGTCCGCGACCCGGAACGGCAGCTCGTACGCGGCCTCCGCCGCCACCGGCGTACCGCCGAGGTCGCGCACGCTCCGGCGCAGCGCGTCCCGGCGTGCCCGGTGCGCCTCGTACGCGGCGGTGGCCTCGGCCCGCCGTTCCGTACCGATCCGGCCGCCGACGACCCCGTACCCGTACACCGCCGCGTACGAGGCGCA
>NZ_LIPQ01000422.1 GCF_001418135.1 Streptomyces aureus | reverse complement strand
AGGTGTGTATAAGAGACGGGTGTGGGGGCAGGGCCGGGGTGGGGTCCAGGTAGACGCGGCGGATCGACGGGAAGCGTTCGCGGAGTTGCGACTCCGCGTCCTCGCACGCCCACTCCACCTGCTCCGCCGACGCCACGTCCCGGAAGTCGACCTTCGCCGCGATCAGGACCTCGCCCGGTCCCTGGATGAGGGTCGTCAGTTCGAGGACGTCCACGATGTGCGGGACGGAGAGCAGCTCCTCGCGGACCTCGGCCCGCACGTTCTTCGGCAGCGGCCGGCCGATGAGGAGTTCGGCGTTGGAGCGGCCCAGGACCCAGGCCACGTACACGAGCAGCACGCCGATGAGGATCGACGCGATGCCGTCCCAGACGCTGGAGCCGGTGATCTGGACGCCGAGGAGGCCGCCCGCCGCGAGCATCAGGCCGGCCAGGGCGGCGGAGTCCTCCATCACCACCGCCTTCACGGTGGTGTCGGGGGTGAGGCGGAGGTAGCGGGCGAAGGGGGCCCGGGCCCGTTCCGCCTCGGCCTTGACCTGTCTGACGCCGGTCCGCAGGGAGTAGCCCTCCAGGACGAAGGCGACGCCCAGCACGATGTACGAGATGAGCGGGTCGCCCAGCTCCTCGCCGTGGGTGAGGGTGTGGACGCCGTCGTAGACCGAGAAGACCGCGCCGCCCACGAAGGTCGCCACGGCCGCGAGCAACGCCCAGACGTACCGTTCGCCCGCGTAGCCCAGCGGGTGGTCCTCGTCGGCCGGCTTCTCGCTCCGCTTCAGCGCGGTGAGCAGCATGACCTCGGTGACGGTGTCGGCGACCGAGTGGGCGGCCTCCGACAGCATCGCGCTGGATCCGCTGACGAGACCGGCGACGGCCTTGGCGGCGGCGATCCCCAGGTTGGCCACCGCCGCCACGATCACCGTGAACGTGCTCTCGCTCTGTTCCGCCATGGACCGGACGCTATGTCCGGTCGTCAGCGCGGCACGCGAACGACACCCTCCTGGATGACCGAGATCGCGAGCCTGCCGTCCTGCGTGTAGATCCGGGCCTGGCCCAGGCCGCGCCCGCCGGACGCGGTCGGCGACTCCTGGTCGTACAGGAGCCATTCGTCGGCCCGGAAGGGGCGGTGGAACCACATCGCGTGGTCCAGGGACGCCCCGACGACGTCCCCGACGGCCCAGCCGCCCCGCCCGTGCGCGAGCAGGACGGAGTCGAGCAGCGTCATGTCGGAGACGTACGTGGCGAGGACGACGTGGAGGAGAGGGTCGTCGGCCAGCTTGCCGTTGGTGCGGAACCAGACCTGCGAGCGTGGCTCGCGCGGCTCCCCGACCGCGCCCCAGGGCGGGACCTCGGCGTAGCGGAGGTCGACGGCCGCCCTGGCCTCGATCAGCCGGTCCGCGACCTCGCGGGGGAGGTGACGGGGCAGCATCTCGGCCGGTGTGGGGAGCGACTCCGGGTCCGGCGCGGCGGGCATGTCCGCCTGGTGGTCAAGACCCTCCTCGTACGTCTGGAACGACGCCGAGAGGTGGAAGATCGGCTGCCCGTGCTGGACGGCGACGACCCGGCGGGTGGTGAAGGAGCGTCCGTCGCGGATGCGGTCGACCGTGTACACGATCGGGGCGCCCGGGTCCCCGGGGCGCAGGAAGTACGCGTGCAGGGAGTGGGCGAGCCGGTCCTCGGGGACCGTCCGCCCGGCCGCCACCAGCGCCTGGGCGGCCACCTGGCCGCCGAAGACGCGGGGGACGAGCGCGGAGCGGGACTCACCCCGGAAGATGTCCCGCTCGATCCGCTCCAGGTCGAGCAGATCGAGCAGGGCATCCAGGGCGTTGTGTGTGTCGGGCACCTGGGTTTAGAGGCCCATCGACTTCGCGATGATCGACTTCATGATCTCGCTGGTGCCGCCGTAGATGCGGTTGACGCGGTTGTCGGCGTACAGACGCGCGATCGGGTACTCGTTCATGTAGCCGTAGCCGCCGTGCAGCTGGAGGCAGCGGTCGATGACGCGGTGCGCGACCTCGGTGCAGAAGAGCTTGGCGCTCGCGGCCTCGGCCGGGGACAGCTCGCCCGCGTCCAGGGCCTCCAGGGCGCGGTCGGCCACGGCCTCGGCGGCGTCGACCTCGGCCTGGCAGGCGGCCAGCTCGAACTTGGTGTTCTGGAAGTGCGCGACCGGCTTGCCGAAGACGGTGCGGTCCTGCACGTACTCCTTGGCGAAGCGCACGGCGGCCTTGGCCTGCGCGTACGCGCCGAAGGCGATGCCCCAGCGCTCGGAGGCCAGGTTGTGGCCGAGGTAGGAGAAGCCCTTGCCCTCCTCGCCGAGGAGGTCCTCGACGGGCACCTTGACGTCGACGAAGGCCAGCTCGGCCGTGTCGGAGGTGCGCAGACCGAGCTTGTCCAGCTTGCGGCCGATGGAGTAGCCCTCGGACTTGGTGTCCACGGCGAAGAGGGAGATGCCGAAGCGGCGGTCGTCGGCCGAGGGGGCCGACGTACGGGCGCAGACGATCACGCGGTCGGCGTGGACGCCACCGGTGATGAAGGTCTTGGAGCCGTTGAGGACGTAGTGGGTGCCGTCCTCGGAGAGCTTGGCGGTGGTCTTCATGCCCGCGACGTCGGAGCCGGTGCCCGGCTCGGTCATCGCGAGGGCCCACATCTCCTCGCCGGTGACGAACTTCGGCAGGTAGCGCTTCTTCTGGTCGCCGGTGGCGAGCATCTTGATGTAGGGCAGGGCGAGCAGCACGTGGACACCGGAGCCGCCGAACTGCACACCCGCGCGCGAGGTCTCCTCGTAGAGGACGGCCTCGAACTTGTGGGTGTCCAGGCCCGCGCCGCCGAACTCCTCGGGCACGTTGATGCCGAAGACGCCCAGCTCGCCGAGCTTGTCGTAGAACTCGCGCGGCGCCTGACCGGCCGCGAACCACTCGTCGTAGACGGGGACGACCTCGGCCTCGATGAAGGCCCGGATGGTCTCCCGGAACGCCTCGTGGTCCTCGTTGAATACGGTACGGCGCACGGTGCGGCTCCTCCGGTGTGCGGGCCCAATTGTCTAAGCGCTTGCTCAGGCTGTCGCCAACGAAGTTACCCAGCGGTCACCCACCCTGTCCAGACTCATCGCCTGTGATCCAGGCCCGCCCCACGGAGTCGTACACGTGTACGGGCCGCCCCTTCGCCCCGCTCGTCCTGAAGGGTGCGCCGTCCTCGTCCCCGATCCGGACCGTGCCCCGGCGCCCCTCCGAGCTCCACTCCAGCTCCAGGTACCAGCGGCAGTCGCAGGCCACCGCCCCCGCCGAGCCGGAGGAGCTGCTGCGTCTCGGCGGGGGCGGTGGCCTG
>NZ_LIPQ01000421.1 GCF_001418135.1 Streptomyces aureus | reverse complement strand
CAGCTCCCAGCTCCCAGCTCCACGGACGGACACATTCCGGAGACGGAACCCCGGATAACGGTCACGATCGGATCAAGGTGGGCCCGCAAGCGGTTTCCAGCGGCACATGCACTCTGAAAGCATCCGAGAGAAGTTTCGGGAGCGTTCGACACGTGTTCGACGTGCGCACCGTGATCAGGGTGGCCAGGGGGATGGGTGACGGGGTTCGTTTTTCTGCGCGTCAGGGCGCACCGGCTGCTGCTCGCCGCGGCACTGCTCGCCGTGCTCCTGACGACCTCGGTGCTCGCCACCCTCGCCTCGTTCTCCGGGACGATCGGGGACGCCGCGCTCCAGGCGGGGCTGCGGGGGCGTCCCGCGGCCGCCGCCTCGCTGCTCGTGAGCGGGCAGGTGTCCGCCGCCAAGCGGGCGGATGCCGAGGAGGCCGTCCAGGAGGGGATGCGGAAGACCTTCGACGGGCTGCCCGTGACCGTACGGCGGCTGGAGCGCTCAGGTCCGTACGCGCTGCCCCGGAGCCTTCAGCCGCCCTCCGCCCGTAAGGGCGACCCCGACCTGACGCACTTCGCCGCGCTCGACCGCTCGCGGCTCTCCCTCGTCAAGGGCGCCTGGCCCTCGGCCGCCCGCACGGCCGGTGTCGTCGAGACGGCGCTGCCCGAGGAGGCCGCGCGGCGGCTGAAGGTCGCTCCCGGTGCCGTGCTCGACCTCACCGACCGGCTCGACGCCCGGAAGGTGAAGGCCCGGGTCACCGGCGTCTACCGGCCCACCGACACCGGCGACCTCTACTGGCAGCTGGATCCGGCCGGGGGCCGCGGTGTGCGGACGGTCGCGTTCACGACGTACGGGCCGCTGCTCGTCGACCCGGTCGTCATGGCCTCCGGCGCGCTGACCACCGGCGAGACGGCCTGGCTGGGCTCCGCCGACTTCACCGGCTTCACCACCGACCGCATCGACACGCTGCGCGCCGCCGCGACCGAGGGCCCGAAGGCGCTGGCCGGTGCCACCGACCGGTTCGGCACGACGGTCACCGCGGCCACCGCGCTGCCCGCCGTCCTGGAACAGACCCAGCGGTCCCTGCTCGTCTCCCGCTCCACCCTGCTGATCGTCGCCGTCCAGCTGGTGCTCCTCGCCGCGTACGCGCTGCTGCTCGTCGCCCGGCTGCTCAGCACCGAGCGGTCCGGGGAGACCGCGCTGCTGCGGGCCCGCGGTGGATCGCGGCGCCGGATCGCCGGGCTCGCCGCCGCCGAGGCGCTGCTGCTCGCCCTGCCGGCCGCGATCGCCGCCCCGCTCCTCTCGGGACCGCTCACCCGGCTCTTCGCCGAGCGGTCCGCGCTCTCCTCCTTCGGCGTACAGCTCGACACGACCCCGTCGCTCCAGGTGTGGCTGGTGGCCGCCGCGGTCGCCCTGTGCTGCGCGGCCGCCGTCGTCGCGCCCGCGCTCGCCGCCGGGGACGGCTCCGTCGTCTCGCTGCGCAAGGCCCGATCGGCCTCGCTGCCCGGTCCCGTACGGGCCGGAGCGGACCTCGGCCTGCTCGCCGTCGCCGCCGTCGCCTACTGGCAGTTGCAGCGGCCCGCCGCCGCGGGCGGCACCCTCGGCACGGACGGGGACGGCGCCGGATCCATCGACCCGGTGCTCGTCGCCGCGCCCGCCCTCGCCCTGCTCGCCGGCACCGTCCTGACGCTGCGTCTGCTGCCGCCCGCCGCCAAGCTGGCCGAGCGGCGCGCGGCGGGCGGACGGGGTCTCTCCGCCGCCCTCGCCGGCTGGCAGTTCAGCCGCCGGCCACTGCGCGGCGCGGGTCCCGTCCTGCTGCTCGTCCTCGCGGTGGCGATGGGCATGCTGGCCATCGGACAGAGCGGCTCCTGGGAGCGTTCGCAGCGCGACCAGGCCGACTTCCGCGTCGGCGCGGCCGTCCGCGTCCTCAGCGCCGGCCCCGGTGAGCCCACCGAGACCGAACAGCTGGGCAAGGCACCCGGCGTCCGCGCCGTTGCCCCGGTGCACCGCACCACCATGGACCTGACCGGGAGGCACGCGACCATCCTGGCCGTGGACACCCGTAACGCCGCCGACGGCATGCTGCTCCGCCCCGACCTCGCCGACGTGCCCGCCCGCTCCCTCCTCTCCCCGCTGGCACCCGAGGCCACCACCCGCCCCGGCCTCCCGATGCCCGCCGGGACCCGGACGCTCACCGCCGACCTGCGGCTCGCCGAACCGAAGGTCGCGGCCCGGGTCACGGCGGTCCTGGAGGACCCGAACGGCGTCCCCTACCGCCGGTCCATGGGACCGCTGCCCGCCGACGGCCGGACGCACCGGTTGACCCTGGACGTCGGCGCCATGACCGCGGGCACCGGGGGCGACCGGGGCTCCGCCGGGCTGCTCACCCTCGTCGGCCTGGAGTTCACCGGAGAGATCACCGCCGACGCGAAGGGCACCCAGACGCTCCGCGTGGAGCGGTTCGGTGTCGTCGGCGCGGACGGCCGCGAGAAGGTCCACGCCCCCGGGACGCTCCTCGGCTCCTGGACGCACTCCTTCGAGCAGACCAAGCAGGGCGACCCCCAGCACCCCGTCCCCACCTCCGGCGTGCC
>NZ_LIPQ01000420.1 GCF_001418135.1 Streptomyces aureus | reverse complement strand
GCGGGCGGCGGCGGGCGGGCCGGTGGCCGGAAGCACCCGGCGTCCTGGCCCTGACGGTGACCCGTGGCGTGCGGCGAGGGCGCGGTGTGGGGAGGATGGGCTCATGCTGCTCGCCCGTGTTGCGGAGGTGTCCCGGGAGGTCGCCGCCGTGTCGGCGCGCTCGCGCAAGATCCGGCTCCTGGCCGAGCTGTTCGCGGAGGCCGAGCCCGAGGAGAGCCCTCTCGTCATCGCGTACCTCTCCGGCCGGCTCCCGCAGGGGCGGATCGGGGTCGGCTGGAGCGTTCTGAAGGAGGTCGTCCCGCCCGCGGTCGCGCCCGCCGAACGGCCGGGCCTCACGCTCGGGCGTGTCGACGAGGCGATGACGGAACTCGCGGCGGTCTCCGGAGCCGGCTCCCGTGCCGAGCGGACCAGGCTTGTCCATGCCCTGTTCGCGGCGGCCACCGACGACGAGCAACAGCTGCTGCTGCGGCTGCTCACCGGGGAGGTGCGCCAGGGAGCCCTCGATGCCGTAGCGCTCGAAGGTGTCGCCCAGGCCGCCACCGTGCCCGCCGCCGAGCTGCGGCGTGCCGTGATGCTCGAAGGCTCGCTGCCCCCGGTCGCGCAGGCGGTGCTCGCAGAAGGCGCCACCGCGCTCGACCGGTTCACCCTCCGGGTCGGCAACCCCGTGCAGCCGATGCTCGCGCACACCGCGACCTCCGTCACCGAGGCGATCGGTGCCCTCGGGCCCTGTGTCGTCGAGGAGAAGCTCGACGGCATCCGCGTCCAGGTCCACCGGCGCGGTGACGTCATCCGGGTCCACACCCGCTCGCTCGACGACATCACCGACCGGCTTCCCGAAGTGGTCGCGACCGCACGCGCCGTACCGGCCGACGGTTTCATCCTGGACGGGGAAGTGATCGCGCTCGACCCGGCCACCGGACGCCCCGTGTCGTTCCAGTCCATCGCGTCCCGGGTCGGATCCCGCACCGACGTCGCCGGTGCGCACGCCGTCCTTCCCCTGACCCCGGTCTTCTTCGACGTCCTCGCGGCCGACGGCGAGGGGCTGATCGACCGGCCGGGCCAGGAGCGGCACGCGGTCCTCGCCCGACTGCTCCCCGAATCCCAGCGGGTCCGACGCCTCGTCGTGGCCGATCCCACCGATCCCGCGCAGGTGGAGGCAGCCCAGCGGTTCTCCGCCGAAACGCTGGCCAGAGGACATGAAGGCGTCCTGGTCAAGGCGCTCGACGCGCCCTACGTGGCCGGCCGCAGGGGACGCACCTGGCTGAAGGTGAAGCCCGTCCACACCGTCGACCTCGTCGTCCTCGCCGTCGAGCGGGGCCACGGGCGCAGAACCGGGCTGCTCTCCAACCTGCACCTCGGTGCGCGCACGGCGGACGGCGGCTTCGTCATGCTCGGAAAGACCTTCAAGGGGCTCTCCGACGACATGCTGCGCTGGCAGACCGAGCGGCTCGGTGAACTCGCCGTCGAGGACGACGGATTCACCGTGCGGGTACGGCCGGAACTCGTCGTCGAGATCGCCTACGACGGACTCCAGGCCTCGACGCGCTACCCGGGCGGTGTCACCCTCCGCTTCGCCCGCGTCCTGCGCCACCGCCCCGACAAGCGGGCCTCCGAGGCCGACACCGTCGAGGACATCATCGGCCGCTCCTGAGCGGAGGGCGGCGGACCTCGCGGGACGACGCCCCACGAGGGATGCTGGAGGCGTGGCACGAGGAGTGCCGGCACGACGAGCGCGGGGCGCCACGAGCTACCGGCGGCCGCGAGGAGATGAGCGACGTGTACGACTTGCACATCGACACCGACGTGACCGTGCAGCTCAGTGGCTGCAGCCGGGAGGACGCACAGGCCGTCTTCGGCGTCCTCGACGGTGTCTACGAGCTGGAGGACGTGACGGCCCCGGGTCCCCAGGCCGCCACCGCATTTTCCCCCACTGTCTGGACGGCCACCTTCGACACGGCCGGCGGACGCCACCAGGAGGTGCGTCCCACCCGACTGACCTCTCCGGTCGGCGCCACGCTCAGCGGTGGCTACCACGCCGTGAACGAGGTCGAGAAGGTGCTTGCCGCAGGCTTCGACATCCAGTCCCAGCAGTCCGTCTCCGGCGACCAGGAGACCGAGGCCCGACTGCTGCTCGCCTCCCGCTGAGCCTGCGCCTGAGCCTGCGCCTGCGCAGGCGCCTGAGACGCTGAGATGAGGCGCTGAGGCGCTGAGGCGCGAACTCCCCGGACGGAGCGGACGGGCGCCGTCCGGGGTTCGCGTGTGCCCGCGCGCTCGGTGGACCCCCCTGCCTTCCCCGGTATACACCGTGTGTAGAGTTTTCCGTCTGCCGTGAGTGCCGCCCTGACCAGGCGGTTTCCGGCCGTGCCGAAGACATCACCGGGGAAAGCGGGTTCCACCATGTTCCGATTCAGGCTGGGCCGACGCAGGGGGACGGCCACTGCCCTGATCGCCGCCGTGTCGCTGACGCTGACGCTCGGCGGTTGCGGAGTCGACACCGTCACTCCGCGGGACGCCCGGGGAGAGGGCGGAACGGACGACAAGGCGGGGGCCGCCGCCCGTCGCGTCGACTGCGCCAAGGTCAAGTGCATCGCGCTGACCTTCGACGCCGGGCCGGGCAAGGACACCCCCCGGCTCCTCGACATCCTCAAGGAGAAGAAGGTCCCCGCGACCTTCTTCCTGCTCGGCAGCAAGCACGTCGACCGCTATCCGCAGGTGGTCAAGCGAATAGCCGACGAGGGGCACGAGGTCGCCAACCACACCTGGACCCATCGGATCCTCACCGATCTCGACGAGTCGGAGGTCCGTGACGAGCTGTCCCGCACCCAGGACGCCGTCGAGAAGATCACCGGCCGGAGGCCCACCCTCATGCGGCCGCCGCAGGGCCGTACCGACGGAGCCGTGTCCGACGTCAGCCGGGAACTCGGGCTCGCCCAGATCCTGTGGAGCATCACCGCGAAGGACTACTCCACCACCGATTCCGCCCTCATACGGCAGCGCGTGCTCGAGCAGGCGCACGGCGACGGGATCATCCTGCTCCACGACATCTACGACGGCACGGTCCCGGCCGTTCCCTCCATCATCGACGAGCTCAAGCGGCAGGGCTACACCTTCGTGACCGTGCCCGAACTGCTGGCCCCGGGCAAGGCCGAGCCGGGCGCCGTGTACCGCCCCGAGAAGGACTGACGAGACCCCCCGAAAATCGGGTGAGGTGACTCACACCGCCCACAGGGGCATGCTCGGAACATTCGGGAAACGTTTACCGTTCATACGTATGTGACACCGAAGGGGCCCGGTCCCCAAGGTCCCCCCCATGTGGTGACCGCTCTTCGCGTCACGGCAGATCGGCCCCGGTTGGAATCCCCCGTCCAACCGGGGC
>NZ_LIPQ01000042.1:33072-64584 GCF_001418135.1 Streptomyces aureus | reverse complement strand
GGACCGGACGGTGTGACGGGAGGGGGGTTGCGGTGCGGCTCCGGGGTGGGGCTCCCGGGGTGGGGCGCCCGGCCTCGGAGCCGTACCGCTTCCGTGTCCTCTTCTACTCCTCGCCCGCCAGCTTCAGCGTGCGGAGCTTGAAGCCGGCGAACCAGGTCGCCACGATCGTGACCGCGGACAGGAGCACGACCGCGGTGGTGAGGCCGACCTCCGAGGTGATCAGGCCGTCACCGGTGACCTTCTCGGCGAGGGCGAGCGCCCACTGCTGGACGCTCAGGGTGCGCGCTCCCTCGATCAGGGAGCCGAACAGGGCCTCCCACACCAGGGCGTAGACCAGGCCGATGACCACCGCGTGGCGGCTGATCGTGCCCAGCAGCAGGAACAGCGCGCTGTACGCGATGGAGGCCACGAGCGCCGCCACCGTGTACGCCACGGCCACCTGCTGGCCGTTGCCATTGAGGATGAAGCCGGCGATGAACGTCGGCACCGCCGAGAAGACCATCGTCACCGCGATCGCGACGATCAGCTTCGTGAAGATGATCGCGGACCGCTTCACCGGCTTGGACAGCAGGTAGACGATCGAGCCGTCGTCGATCTCGGGTCCGATCGCGCCCGTACCGGCGATCACACCGATCAGCGGGACCATCGTGGCCAGCGCGAAGCCACCGAGGACGTCGGCCGCGACCTGGTCGTCCGCGCCGTTGAAGGCGCGCACCGCCGCGGCGATGAGCAGCAGCATGCCGGGCAGCAGGAAGAGGATCAGGGCCCGGCGGCGGCCGAGGAGGGCCCGGTAGGTGAGCCGGGCGACTGTGGGGTTGTACATCGGTCAGGCTCCTTTCAGGCCGCGACGAGGTAGGAGAAGACGGATTCGAGGGACTCGTCCGAGGGCGAGACCGTCAGCAGACGGATCCCCCGCTCGCGCGCGACCTTCGGCAGCAGCTCGGTGAACCGCCCGAAGTCCACCGCCTGGATGCGCAGTCCGCCCTCCACGTGGTCGACCTCGATGCCGGCCGTGGACGGGTCGGCGATCAGCGCCGCGGCGAGCGCCCGGTCGTCGCTGGAGCGGACCAGGTAGCGGTGTGGCCGGTCCGTCATCAGCCGGCGGATCTTGCGGAAGTCGCCGGAGGCCGCGTGGCGCCCGGCCACGATCACCTCGATGTGGGAGGCGAGCTGCTCGACCTCCTCCAGGATGTGCGAGGAAAACAGCACCGTGCGGCCGTCCGCGCCCATCTGCCGCAGCAGGTCCATCAGCTGCATGCGCTGGCGCGGGTCCATGCCGTTGAACGGCTCGTCGAGCAGCAGGACCGACGGGTTGTGCACGAGGGCCGAGGCCATCTTCACGCGCTGCCGCATGCCCTTGCTGTACGTGGAGATCTTGCGGTCCTGCGCGTACTCCATCTCGACCGTGGCCAGCGCCTGCTGGGCCTCCTCGGCGCCGAGGCCCTGCAGTTCCGCGTTCGCCACGACGAACTCGCGGCCGGTGAGGAAGTCGTACATCGCCTCCCGCTCGGGCACGACGCCGATCTCGCGGTAGACCGACTCGTTCCCCCAGATCGTCTGCCCGTCGAGGGTGACGCTTCCGGTGGAGGGGTCGAGGAAGCCGCCCATCATGTTGATCAGGGTGGACTTTCCCGCGCCGTTCGGCCCGAGGAGGCCGGTGACACCCGGGCCCACGGTCATCGTGACGTCGTTCACGGCCACGACGTTTCCGAACCAGCGGGACACGTGGTCGATGGAGAGGATGCTCATGGGCGCAGCCCATTCCTTAGAGGGGTGGTGGCGGGCGACGGGAGGGCTGTCACAGCCCGACCTTTCGGTAGCGGCGCATCAGGATGCCGTACGAGCCGGCGACGAGCGCGAGGACGACCAGCAGATAGACCGCGCCGACACCGGCGCCCGGCCCTTCGCCTCCGGGGAAGGAGGAGGGCGCGCCGAGGAAGGCGGTCTGCACGCCGTCGATGAGGGTGATCGGCGAGAACAGGCCGAGCCAGGGGATGGCACCGAGGTTGTCCGTGCCGTACGCGATGCCCTGGAGCGTCGAGACCGCCCCGTACGAGATCGTCAGCACACCGATCACGGCGGCGACACCGAAGCCGCGGCGCGGCGTCAGCGCCGCCATGACCAGCCCGACGCCGCCGAACAGCAGCGAGAGCAGGGCCACGGAGACCAGTCCCTGGCCGAACATCTGCGTCTGGGTGCCGAAGTCCATCTTGGCCAGCAGGGAGCCGATCCAGAGGATGACGAGGGGGACCGCGGTCAGCAGGAAGAGCGCCGAGGCCATCGCGCCGAACTTGGCGAGCACGTAGTCCGCGCGCTCGATCGGCCGGGAGAAGTACAGCGGTACGGTCCGGAAGCGGAGGTCTCGGGAGACCGACTGCGGCGCCTGGGAGGCCAGGTAGATGCCGATGACGACCTGGAGGAAGATCGCGTACTGCGTGTACTCGATCGACAGCTTGGACTGCTTGGTGACGACCGCGACCGCGACGATGATCAGCGCGGGTACGCACATCACGCCGAAGAGCAGCATCGGCAGCACCTTCGACTTGGCGCTGCGGCCCAGGCCGTACGCGCCGCGCAGGGACTGCGAGAACAGCGACCTGCGCGCGTACGCCCGGCCGAGACGCGGGCCGTCGTAGGAGCGGTAGCCGATGTTGTGGATGCGGGTCGTGTCGGGAGCGGCCTGGGAGGGCTGCGGGATCTGGGTGCTCATCGGGCCGGCACCTCCTCGTGCTGGGACGCCTCGGGGCGGAAGACCTCGGCGATGTGGTGGCGGCGCTGCTCCATGCGGACGAGACCGAGGCCGAGGTCGGCGACGGTGTCCCGCACGAGGTCGTACGTCTCCTCGCCCGCGGCCTCCAGGAGAAGGATGTGGCCGGCGCCGGGCAGGCCCTCCTCCACGCCCGCGTGGAGCGTGACACCCGCGGCGGTGAGCGCGGCGCGGAGGGCCGCCGTGCCGTCGGTGTGGACGTCGGAGTCGGTGACCTCGACGGCGAGCGTCGTCGTCGTCCGGGTGAAGTCGCTCGTGGAGCTGGAGCGGAGGAGGCGGCCGCCGTCGATGACGACGACGTGGTCGCAGGTGCGCTCCAGCTCGCCGAGGAGGTGCGAGGTGACGAGGACGGAGATGCCGAAGTCGGTCCAGACCCGGCGGATCAGTCCCAGCATCTCGTCCCGGCCGACCGGGTCCAGACCGTTCGTCGGCTCGTCCAGGAGGACCAGCTTCGGGTCGTGGACCAGGGCCTGGGCGAGCTTCACGCGCTGCTTCATGCCGGTCGAGTAGCCGCCCATCGGGCGGTACCGCTCCTCGTACAGACCGACGTGCCGCAGGGTGTCCGCGGTCCGCTCACGGGCGGCGGTCGCGGGCAGCCCGGACATCCGCGCCATGTGGACGACGAACTCGGTGGCCGAGACGTCCGGCGGGAGGCAGTCGTGCTCGGGCATGTAGCCCACGCGCTCACGGATCTCCGCGCCGTGCGTCCGGACGTCCATGCCGAGGACCTGGGCGGTGCCCTCCGTGGCGGGGGAGAGGCCGAGCAGAATTTTGATCATGGTGGACTTGCCGGCTCCGTTGGCACCCACGAGTCCGGTCACACCGGGTCCGATGTCCAGGGAGAGCCGGTCAAGAGCGGTCACCCGGGGGAACCGCTTGCTGAGGCTTTCGGTCGCGATCACAGTCACGCCTTCGACGGTAGTGGCCTGCGCCACAGCGGTCGTCAGACCAGCGGCTCGATCCTTCTCCGACCAGAGGAGTACAAGCCAGTAGGGGAGCTCGCGACGAAAGTCTTTTTCCACAGGCTCGTGCCCGCTCACGGCGCGAGGGGACGACCGCTTTTCCACAGGGCGCCGTCCGACCCCTTGACGCAGCCGCCGGGCATTGTCACATTCATCGGTGTCAAGTTACGGACGCGTAGCGCAGTCGGGCGCTCACACGGGACGGCGGGTGGCATGGCCTCAGCGATGACAGGCGAACTCTCCGCGGAGCTGCGGGGGTTCAGGGAAGTACAGCGGCTCTCCTACGAGTGCGCGGAGGCCGTCGCGGCTCAGCTCAAGCCGGGGGTGACCGAGCGCGAGGCCGCGCGGATGCAGCGCGAGTGGCTGTACGAGCGGGGGGTGCGGGACTGGTTCCACCGGCCGTTCGCCTGGTTCGGGGACCGCACCGCCTTCGTCGACTTCAAGATCCCGCTGCAGTTCTTCCCGACGAACCGGCGTCTCGAGGCGGGGATGCCGTTCATCCTCGACATGGCCCCGGTGTTCAAGGGGTACACGGCCGACATCGGCTACAGCGGCTGCCTGGGTCTCAACCCCCTGCACGACAAGCTGCTGGCCGATCTCCAGGACCACCGCGAGCTGATCCTGCGCGAGGTGCGCGAGCGCCGCACGCTCCGCGAGATCTACCAGGACGTGGACCGGCTCATGGTCCGCCAGGGGTACGCGAACCGGCACCGGGCCTATCCCTTCGGCGTCATCGCCCACAAGATCGACCGGGTGAGGGAGCGCCGCTGGTCGCCGACCGTCTTCGGCTTCGGCACCCAGGCGCTCAAGGGCCTCGCGAGCGACGCCCTGCACGGGCACCGGGACGGCTGGTCGCCGCTCTGGTCGCCGTACACGTTCTCCGACCACCCGCCGCAGCCCGGCCTGTGGGCGGTCGAGCCGCACCTCGGATTCCGGGGGACGGGCGCGAAGTTCGAGGAGATCCTGGTCGTCACCGACTCCAGGGATCCCGAGCAGAGCGCGTTCTGGCTGGACGACGATCTGCCGCACGTGCGGCGCTGGAACGAAGGGGCGGTCTGATGGCAGGGTTCGACGGAGCGCGGGAGCGCTGGGTCCGTACGGGCGGGATCGAGCTGTGTGTCGCCGAACTCGGCGAAGAGGGCCGGCCCACCGTGCTGCTCGTGCACGGCTACCCGGACTCCAAGGAGGTGTGGACGGAGGTCGCCGCCCGGCTCGCCGAGGACTTCCACGTCGTCCTCTACGACATCCGCGGCCACGGCCGCTCGACCGCGCCGGCACCGCTGCGCGGCGGCTTCACCCTGGAGAAGCTGACGGACGACTTCCTCGCCGTCGCCGACGCCGTCAGCCCCGACCGGCCGGTCCACCTCGTCGGCCACGACTGGGGCTCGGTGCAGTCCTGGGAGTTCGTGACCGTCCCGCGCACCGAGGGCCGGATCGCCTCCTTCACCTCCATGTCGGGGCCTTCCCTCGACCACTTCGGGCACTGGATCAAGCGGCGGATGACCCGGCCCACCCCGCGACGGGTCGGCCAGCTCCTCGGCCAGGGCGCCAAGTCCTGGTACGTGTACATGCTGCACACGCCCGTGCTGCCGGAGCTCGCCTGGCGCGGCCCGCTCGGCAAGCGCTGGCCGAAGATCCTGGAGCGCGTCGAGAAGGTCCCCGCCGGTGACTACCCGACACCCTCGCTGCCGAGCGACGCCGCGCACGGCGCCTGGCTCTACCGGGACAACGTCCGGGCCCGTCTCGGCCGGCCGCGCCCCGACGCGTACGCCCACGCCCCCGTGCAGCTGATCACGCCGACCGGCGACGCCTTCCTCTCCGAGCGTCTCTACGACGACCTGGGCGACTGGGTTCCGGACCTGACCCGGCGCACGCTGCTGGCGAAGCACTGGGTGCCGCGCACCCGGCCCGACCAGCTGTCCGCCTGGATCGGCGAGTTCGTCCGGACCCACGAGGAACCGGCGACCCGGGCACCCGAGCCGGTCGCGGCGACGGTGGCGAAGAGCGGGGTCAGGCCGGCCTACGCGGAGCGGTTCGGCGGCCAGCTGGTCCTGGTGACCGGGGCGGCCAGCGGTATCGGACGGGCCACCGCCTTCGCGTTCGCGGAGGCCGGGGCCCGGGTCGTCGCTGTCGACCGGGACAGCGAGGGCGCGGCCCGCACGGCCGAGATGGCCCGGCTGATCGGCGCCCCGGAGGCGTGGGGCGAGACCGTGGACGTCGCCGACGAACAGGCGATGGAGAAGCTCGCCGCCAAGGTGGCGGGCGAGTACGGAATCGTCGACGTCCTCGTCAACAACGCGGGCATCGGGCTCACCGGCTCCTTCTTCGACACGACCAGCGAGGAGTGGAAGAGGGTCCTCGACGTCAATCTGTGGGGCGTGATCCACGGATCCCGGGTCTTCGGCGCGCAGATGACGGCGCGCGGCCAGGGCGGCCACATCGTCAACACCGCGTCCGCCGCGGCGTTCCAGCCCTCCCGCGCCCTGCCCGCGTACAGCACGTCGAAGGCGGCGGTGCTGATGCTCAGCGAGTGCCTGCGCGCCGAGCTGGCCGACCAGGGCATCGGGGTGTCCGCGATATGCCCCGGCATCGTCAACACCAACATCACGGCGACCGCGCGGTTCGCGGGAGTCACCGACGAGGCGGAGGAGAAGCGGCGCCAGCGGAAGGCGTCCCGGCTGTACGGCCTGCGGAACTTCCCGCCGGAGAAGGTCGCGGACGCGATCCTGGGGGCGGTCCTGCACAACCGCGCGGTCGTTCCGGTGACGCCCGAGGCACGGGGCGCGCACTTCCTGTCCCGGTTCAGCCCGGGGACGCTGCGGGCCTTCGCGCGGTGGCAGCCGCCGGCCTAGGCCCTGACGTCGAAATCCCGTCGTCGCCCGAAGGGCGGGTCGGACGGGAGTTCGACCACAGGGCGAGGGCGGGCCGGCGCGGCGGTCGTACGATCGATCCCCTGCAGGAGGGGCCCCGCGGTGGCGGGGTGGAGCGAGCGGTCGGTGGGAGCGGGTTTGTCCGAGCAGTCAGCACAGCCGGAGTACCGGATCGAGGATCTCGCCCATCACAGCGGGGCCACGGTCCGGACGATCCGCGCCTACCAGGACCGCGGGCTGCTGCCCCGCCCGGAGCGACGGGGCAGGTCGAACGTGTACGGGGACGCGCACCTCGCGCGGCTCCGGCAGATCGCCGACCTCCTCGACCGGGGCTACACCCTGGCCTCGATCAAGGAACTTCTGGAGGCCTGGGACACCGGCCGGGGACTCGGCGGGGTGCTCGGTCTGGTCGCGGAGGTGCACGGCCCGTGGACGGACGAGGAGGCGGACCGGATCTCCCGTGCGGAGCTCGACGCCCGCTTCGGCGGCACGCCGGACGAGGCGGCCATTCTGGAGGCCGTCGAGCTCGGCGTACTGGAGCCGCTTCCGGACCGGGAGGCGGAGGAGTACCTCGTACCGAGCCCCCAGGAGCTCGCCGTGGCCGCCGAGTTGTACGCGGCGGGGGTTCCGCTCGCGGCAATCACCGGGCATCTGAGGGAACTTCGGGACCAGGTGGAGCACATAGCCTCCCGTTTCCTGGAGTTCACGACCGAGCACGTCTTCGCGCGCTATCTGGAGCACCGGCCGCCCACGGACGCGGACGCGCACGAGGCGGCGACGATGGTCCGGCGCCTCCGGCCGCTTGCCCAGCAGACCGTGGACGCCGAACTGGCCAGGGCGATGCAGCTGTTGGCCACCCGGCATCTGCAGCTCCATCTCTCTCCGGACGCGCCTCCGGCGAAGGACGACGAGCCGCGGCCGGTGGCGCTGCCGGCCGCGACCGTGCGGGCCGTTCAGAGTCTGGTGGGGCCGGAAGGGGTCGCGGCCTTCGTCGCGGCCGCCGCCGAACGAGAGGTCCACAAAAGGACATTGGACACTCTCGCCTCAAATCACCACATGGGAGGTGAAGTTACTTAATCCACCTGGAAATTAAGGTGCGTTGTCCACAGAATCGCCAACTAGCTTGTGGATAACTCAGTTTGGCTGTGGATCAAACCTGTGTACCAAAATCAATGGCCCGGCGATCCGAGCTCCGCCATCCTGGCGGAATGACCCGAGAACAGCCCCGGCCACAACCGCCGGACGAGCGCCGCACGGTGAGAATCTCGAAGTACCTCTCGAAGCATCTGCGCCACCAGCCCGAGCGCATCGGCCTCGTCCTCGACCCCCAGGGCTGGACGGAGATCGACGCGCTGCTCGAAGCGCTCGCCCGGAACAACTTCCCGATCACCCGCGCGGAACTCGACCACGTCGTCGCGAGCAACGACAAGAAGCGCTTCGCCGTCGAGGGCACCCGCATCCGCGCCAGCCAGGGCCACACCGTCGAGGTGGACCTCGACCTGCCGCCCGCGGAACCGCCCGCGTACCTCTACCACGGTACGGTCGCCGCGGTGCTTCCCGCGATCCGGGCGGAGGGGCTGCGTCCCATGGCCCGCCACCACGTCCACCTCTCCCCCGACCGGGAGACCGCGACCCGGGTCGGCGCACGCCGCGGCCGGCCGGTCGTGATCGCCGTCGACGCCGACGCCATGCACCGGGCCGGACACGTCTTCCGCGTCAGCGCCAACGGGGTCTGGCTCGCGGACGCCGTCCCGCCGGAGTTCCTCCGCTTCCCCGGCTGAGACCGGCCCGTGGCGAAGACCGGTCCGTGGCGGGAGTCGGTCGTGGCGGGAGTCGGCCCGTGGCGGGAGTCGGCCCGTGGCTGAGACCGCTCCACTGCCGGGACCGATCGATCCGCTGCTGCGACTGTCCGGCTCCGGCCCGGCTGAGGCATGATCGTTCCCATGGCTCACCCGCCCCTGCCCAGCACCGAAGCCGCCGTCGTCGCGATCCGCGAGCTCGCCCAGGAGTTCAACCTGGAAATGACGGTGACCGACGACATCGGCGCGGACCAGACGTCCCGGCGTACGTCCTCCGGCGCGTTCGCCGTCCTCGACAGCGACGGCTCGCTGCCGCACGAGGCCTACGTCGAGCTGGGCGGCTCGCCCTCCGTCACCGTCCAGATCTTCCCCGAGGACGACGCCCGGATCATCGTCGACGGCATCGAGTTCGCGGACGTCCCCCGCGACTCCGTCCCCGCCTTCGTCCGCGCGGTCCACGGCGGCGTCGCCCACGTGAAGGGACGTTTCTTCCCGCCCGGCTGGTGGCTGGTCGTCCCGCTGCCCGGCGACGAGACGTACAAGGAGCTCGTCCCCGACGCCTCGCTCACCCCCTGGATGAACCGCACCGTCCGCTGATCCTGCCGCGCGTATCGTGGCAGTCATGCGCTTGAGTACGGTGATCCTCCCCATCCACCGGTGGAGCGAGGGGCAGAAGACCTGGCAGCGGGCCGAAGAACTCGGCTTCCACGCCGCTTACACCTACGACCACCTGTCCTGGCGGACCTTCCGGGACGGCCCGTGGTTCGGGGCCCTGCCCACGCTCACGGCCGCGGCCACGGCCACCGAGCGGATCCGGCTCGGCACGCTCGTGACCTCGCCGAACTTCCGCCACCCGGTGACGCTCGCCAAGGAGCTGATGGCGCTCGACGACATCTCCGGCGGACGGATCACGCTCGGCATCGGCGCGGGCGGCAACGGATTCGACGCCACCGCGCTGGGGCAGGAGCCGTGGACGCCGAAGGAGCGCGCCGACCGTTTCGCCGAGTTCGTGCCGCTGCTCGACCGGCTCCTCACCGAGGACGCGGTGACGCAGCGGGGCACCTTCTACTCGGCGGACGAGGCCCGGAACATCCCCGGCTGCGTCCAGCGCCCCCGCCTGCCGTTCGCGGTCGCGGCGACCGGTCCGCGTGGACTGAAGCTGGCGGCCCGGTACGGGCAGGCGTGGGTGACGACGGGTGACCCGAAGATCTTCGAGGAAGGCACCCCGGAGCAGTCGGTGGCGGCGCTGCGCGGCCAGATCGAGAAGCTCGGGAAGGCGTGCGCCGACACCGGCCGCGAGGTGGCCGAGCTCGACAAGGTCCTGCTGACGGGCTTCACCCCGGACCGGGGCCGCCCGCTGGAGTCCGTGGAGGCGTTCGTCGACTTCGCGGGGCGCCACCGCGAGCTGGGCTTCACCGAGATCGTGATCCACTGGCCGATCCCGGACTCGGACTTCGCCGCCGACCAGCGGGTCTTCGAGCAGATCGCCACGGAGGCGCTCGCCCAGCTGGGCTGACGGCACGCCGCCGACGTCCGGGCAGCCGACGCCGGCGAGCGGGCAGCCGACGCCGACGTACGGGCAGCCGACGCCGACGTACGTTCGCCGGTGCTTTTCGGCAGCCCGCGCCGGCGGGCGGCCGCGCCGAGGCGTTCGAGCGGTCGACGCCTGCATGCGTTCGTCGAGGCGTTCGCCCGGTGGATCAGGCGATCCGCCGGGCGTGGCCCCGCCACAGGGCCAGCAGGACGGGGGAGCCGACCGGTTCCGGACTCGCCGCGCAGACGTCGAAATGACTGACCCGGCACGTGTCGGACGGCACGGCGGATCCCAGGTTGACCGCGGTTCCGTCCCCCGCGACCCGCCATCGGCTGCCCGCCGGGACGGCGGTGGTGGCCAGCTCCCCGGGCTCGATCATGATCCAGCGGCCCCGCACCGTCCGGTGCCAGACGGCCTGGCCCCCGCACCGCCGGCAGGCGGAGGTCGCCGGCCCAGCCGCTCTCGGTACGGAGGGCGCAGATCCCCCGGCACGGGGCTCCGGTACGCCGACGGCGGCCCGCCGCACGTCCCGTATCGCCTCCCCGAAGCGAATGTCCCGTACGACGCCGCCGCCGCGCACCGCGAACGGCGCGGCGCCGACCAGACCCGCCAGGACGTCCCCGACCAGCACCGGGTCCCTGGCGGGATGGGCCGCGCCGGCTCCATCGCACTGCGAGCAGAGGAGCATGCCGAGACTCGGGACCCACGTCCCGTACGGCGCACCGCAGGAGTCGCACTCGTCGTTTCTCCGGCCCGAGCCCATGCCCCGCCCCCTTGAGACGTCATCAGCTCTCAGGGATCTTCCCCGTCAGCCCGAAAACGAACGGACGTTTACGGCCACGTCGGGGCGTAAGCACCCGGCCGCCGGGGAAGGGGCTGCCCGAAAACCGCCACTCATATGTGCAGCTCCCCGCACGCCCGTGCGCTCGGTGCGGAAGAATGGTGCGGTGACCACTCCCCGTTCCCCGCGCACGCCCGCCCCGACGGTCCGACTGATCGCCACCGACCTCGACGGCACGCTCCTGCGCGACGACAAGTCCCTGTCCGAGCGCACGGTCGCCGCCCTCGCCGCCGCCGAGCGGGCCGGGATCGAGGTCTTCTTCGTCACCGGCCGCCCCGCCCGCTGGATGGATGTCGTCAGCGACCACGTCCACGGCCACGGCCTCGCGATCTGTGCCAACGGCGCCGCCGTCGTCGACCTCCACTCCGGAGGCACCTTCATCGAGGTGCGCCCGCTGGAGCGGTCGGCCGCCCTGGACGTCGTCGTGGCCCTGCGTGCCGCCGCCCCCGGGACCTCCTTCGCGGTCGAGCTCACCACCGGCATCCACTACGAGCCGCACTACCCGCCGTTCCACCTCGACCCCGGCGCGACCGTCGCCACCGCCGAGAAGCTCCTCTTCGAGGAGGCGCCCGGCGCCGCGGCCCCGGTCCTGAAGCTGCTCGCCAAGCACCCGGACCTCGACCCCGACGTGTTCCTCGCGCTGGCCAGGGAGGCCGCCGGAGACCGGGCCTCGTTCACCCGCTCGGGACCCTCCGCCCTCATCGAGATCAGCGGCCTCGGCGTCTCCAAGGCGTCCACCCTGGCCCGGTGCTGCGCCGAGCGCGGGATCACGGCCGACGAGGTCGCGGCCTTCGGGGACATGCCCAATGACATCGAGATGCTGCGCTGGGCGGGCCGTTCGTACGCGATGGGCAAGGCTCACCCCGATGTGATCGCCGCCGCCTCCGGCCGTACGGTCGGCAACAACGAGGACGGCGTGGCCGTCGTGGTCGAACAGCTGGTGGCGGAAGCACTGCGCGCGGCCGGCAGCACGGCTCCGCAGGTCTGAGAGGCATCCGCGGGAGCCACAGGACTACAGCGGCGCCTCCCACACCACTGTCGTCCCGCCGCCGTCCTCCCCGATGCCCGGCCCGCACCAGCTCGCGCCGCCCAGCGACTCGGCCCGGCGTGCCAGGTTGCGCAGACCGCTGCGCCGCCCGCCCGCCGGGATTCCGATGCCGTCGTCCGCGACCTCGAGCCGTACCCCGGCGGAGCCGTCGGGCAGGGTGACGCCGGCGTCGACGACCACCTCGATACGGCTCGCCTCCGCGTGCCGGAAGGCGTTGGACAGCGCCTCGCGCAGCGCGGCGATGAGGTTCTTGCCGGTGAGTTCGCCGACCGTCGCGTCGATCGCGCCGAGGAAGCGGTGCGCGGGCTTGAAGCCCAGCGGCACGGCAGCCATGTTGATCTCCCGCAGGACCCGCGTGCGCAGCCCCGACGGGGCCTCGGCGGGGCCCTGCTGGAGCGCGAAGATCGCCGTACGGATCTCCTGAATGGTCACGTCCAGCTCGTCCACGGCCTTGCCGACGCCCTCACGCACGGCCGGCACGATCGACCGGCGCTGGGCGCTCTCCAGCATCAGGCCAGTGGCGAAGAGCCGCTGGATGACGAGGTCGTGCAGGTCACGGGCGATCCGGTCGCGGTCTTCGTACACGGCGAGGCGTTCCCGGTCCCGCTGCGCGTCGGCCATCATCAGAGCCAGCGCCGCCTGCGAGGCGAACTGGGTGGCGAGCGTCCGCTCCGCCTCGGTGAAATGGCGCCCGCCCCGCACCCGGGGCGTGGCGAGCGCGCCGAGCACCCGCCCGCCGCTCTGCAGCGGCAGCATCATGCTGGGCCCGTACGGGGAGGTCAGCCGGCTGATCATGCGCGGGTCCGTCGAGGCGTCCGCCACGAAGACCGCCTCGCCCTCCAGGAGCCGCCGCACCACGGCACTCTCGGGCGGGATCACCACGCCCAGCGATTTCGTGGGCCTGGGCGAGGAGACGGCGACGATCTCCAGGCCGCCGTCCTCGGCGGGCAGCATCACGATCCCCGCGTCGGCGTCGGCGAGGCGGCGTGCCTGCTCGGCGACGACCGTGAGGGCGTCGTCCGCGTCCCCGCCGGAGAGCAGCGCGGTGGTGACGGCGACGGAACCGTCGATCCACCGTTCGCGCTGGCGGGCGGCCTCGTACAGGCGGGCGTTGCCGATGGCGATGCCCGCCTCGGTGGCGAGCACCCGGACCATGTGGACGTCGTAGTCGTTGAACTCGCCGCCGCCGTGCTTCTCCGCGAGGTACAGATTGCCGAAGATCTCGCCCTGGACGCGGATGGGAACACCGAGGAAGGTCCGCATCGGCGGGTGTCCGGGAGGGAAGCCCGCAGAGCGCGGATCGGCGGAGAGGTCGGCGAGGCGGATCGTCCGGGGGTCGCGGATGAGCGCGCCGAGCAGTCCTGCGTGGCCGTCCGGGCGGTGCCCGATCCGGCGGGCCACCTCCTCGTCGACGCCGAAGGTGACGAAGTCCGACAGGCCCTTGCCCTCCTCGTCGACGACGCCGATGGCGGCGTAGCGGGCGTCGGCGAGTTCGGCGGCGGTCTCGCAGATGCGGTCGAGGGTGGAGTGGAGTTCGAGCCCGGTGCCCACCGACCGCATGGCCTCCAGCAGCTGTGGCACGCGGGCGGTGAGCTCCGTGGACAGCCCCTGGAGGCTGCGGGTGGCCTGGGTGGCGGCTTCCAGGGGGTCCGAGGCGTCGGACGCTGCGGCGGTCATGGGCTTGAGCCTAGTAAGTCCTATTTGGCGAGAAAAGTCAGCCAGTGCCTACTGCCGCGGCCCGAGGTGCTCCCGGTCGCTCCCGGAGTTCGCCCCCGCGCCCGCGCCGACTGCCAGCAGATCGGTCTCCCGCTCCTGTTCCAGCATCCGGCGCAGCGGTCCGTCCTCCTCGGCGAGCTCCGCGTACGGGCCGCGCTGCACGGTCCTTCCCTCGTCGAGGACGAGCACCTCGTCGACCGCGTCGAGTCCGTGCAGCCGGTGGGTGATGAGGACGGTCGTACGGCCTTCGGTGGCCCGGAGCAGGTCGTCGGTGAGCGCGTCGGCGGTGGCCAGGTCCAGGTGCTCGGCCGGCTCGTCGAGGACGAGGACGGGGAAGTCGGCGAGCAGCGCGCGGGCGAGCGCCAGGCGCTGCCGCTGACCGCCGGACAGCCGGGAGCCGTGCTCGCCCACGAGCGTGTCGAGCCCCTCCGGGAGTCCGTCGACCCAGTCGAGCAGCCGGGCCCGGCGCAGCGCCTCGCGCAGTTCCTCGTCGCTCGCCCCGGTACGGGCGAGCCGCAGGTTCTCGCGGACGGAGCTGTCGAACAGGTGGGCGTCCTGGGCGCAGAGGCCGACGAGCCGCCGCACCGCGTCGCCGTCGAGCTCCCAGGCGGGCACCCCGCCGAGCCGGTACGTGCCGTGCTCCACGTCCAGGAACCGCAGCAGCACCTGGGCGAGCGTGGTCTTGCCGGAGCCCGAGGCACCGACGACGGCGACCCGGCGTCCGGCCTCCAGGGTGAGCCGGAAGTCGGCGAGCGCCTCCCGTTCCTGCCCGGCGTGCCGGGCGGAGAGCCCGGACAGTTCCAGCGGGAACGGGCTCGCCGGGGGAGTCGCGGGCCGGTCCGGTTCGTGTACGGGGACGGGGGCGTCGAGCACTTCGAAGACCCGTTCGGCACTGTGCTTGACGCGCTGCCGGTACTGGACGGCGAGCGGCAGCCCGGTGACGGCCTCGAAGGCGGCGAGTGGCGTGAGGACGACCACGGCGAGGGCCACGCCGTCGAGCCGCCCGTCCGCCACGGCCCGGACGCCGACGACCGCGGCTGCAGCGACCGTCAGGCCGCAGACCAGGGCGGAGAGTCCGGCACCGAGTGCGGCGGCCGCGGCCTGCCGGGAGGCGATGCCGGTGAGGGTACGGTCGGCGGCCCGCGTCCGCTCGATCCGCTCCCGCAGGGCGCCGGCCACGGTCAGTTCGGCGCAGCCGCGCAGCAGATCGGCCACGGTGGTCGCCAGGGCACCGCGCGCGGGGGCGAGCCGCCGTTCGGCACGGCGGGCGAGCGCGCCGCTGACCGCCGGCACGAGGACACCCGCGACGAGCAGGCCCACGGCGAGGACGGCACCGGCCTCCGGCAGCAGCCAGGCGGTGAACCCGGCGGAGACGACCCCCACGACGAGTGCGGTACCCGCCGGGAGCAGCCAGCGGAGCCAGTAGTCCTGGAGAGCGTCGACGTCCTGGACGAGCCGGGAGAGCAGGTCTCCGCGGCGGGTGCGGCGCAGCCCGGCGGGCGCGATCCGCTCCAGGCGCCGGTAGACGGAGACCCGGAGCTCGGCGAGCATCCGGAGGACGGCGTCGTGCGAGACGAGCCGCTCGGCGTACCGGAAGACGGCCCGCCCGATGCCGAACGCACGCGTGGCGGTGACGGCCACCATCAGATAGAGCACGGGGGGCTGTTCGGAGGCACGCGAGATGAGCCATCCGGACACGGCCATGAGCCCCACGGCGGACCCGAGCGCCAGGCTCCCGAGCAGCAGGGCGAGCCCCATCCGCCCCTTGAGCTCACCGGCCATGTCCCGCACCCGTCCAAGGACAGATCCGCGGGTCGTGGGCACATGCTCCGACCGGGGCGGAACCGGTGGGCACGTCCCCACAGCGGCGCCGCCCTCCGGCTCTGCACCCGCACCACCGGCGCCCGAGCCTCCCGCGCCCATACCCGCACCACCGGCGCCCGAGCCTTCCGCGCCCGTACCCGCACCACCGGCACGAGCACCACCGGCACCGGCACCCTCCTCCGGCGGCGCCGCGTCGACCCGCACCACCCGGTCCGCCACCGCGAGCAGGGCCGGCCGATGCGCCACCAGGAGCACCGTCCGCCCGGCCGCCAGCCGTCGCACCGCGTCGACGACCCCCGCCTCCGTCTCCCCGTCCAGCGCCGCCGTCGGCTCGTCGAGCAGCAGTACCGGCCGGTCGGCGAGGAATCCCCGCGCCAGCGCGAGCCGCTGCCGCTGCCCTGCCGAGAGTCCGGCCCCGTCCTCACCGAGCGCCGTGTCGAGCCCCTGCGGCAGCCCCGAGACGAACCTGTCCGCCCCCGCGTCCCGCAGGGCCTCCCGTACGGCCTCGTCCGAGGCGTCCGGGCGGGCGAGGCGCACGTTCTCGGCGATCGTCCCCGCGAAGAGGTACGGCCGCTGCGGCACCCAGGCGATCCGCGACCGCCATGCCTCCAGGTCCAGCGAGGCGAGCGGCTCGCCCCCGACCCGTACGGAACCGCCCTCCTCCGGCACGGCGAACCCGAGGACGACATCCAGCAGCGTCGACTTCCCGGCGCCGCTCGGCCCGACCAGGGCCACCGTCTCCCCGGGCTCGACCGTCAGGGACATCGCGTCCAGCGAGGGCTCGGTACGCCCGGCATGGCGTACCGTCACGCCCTCCAGCTCCAGCCGTACGGACTCCGGGGCCGCGGCCCCGCCCTCGTCCCGTACCGGCTCCTCCAGGACGTCGAAGATCTCCTCCGCCGCCGCGAGCCCCTCCGCCGCCGCGTGGAACTGCGCGCCGACCTGCCTCAGCGGCAGATAAGCCTCGGGCGCCAGGATCAGGATGACGAGACCGGTGTACAGATCGAGTTCGCCGTGGACGAGCCGCATGCCGATGGTCACGGCGACGAGCGCGACCGACAGGGTCGCGAGGAGTTCCAGCGCGAAGGAGGAGAGGAAGGCGATCCGCAGCGTGCGCATGGTCGCTCGGCGGTACTCCGAGGTGATCGCGCGGATCGACTCGGCCTGGGCCTTCGCCCGGCCGAAGATCTTGAGGGTGGGAAGCCCGGCCACCACGTCCAGGAAGTGCCCCGAGAGCCGGGAGAGCAGCTTCCACTGCCGGTCCATCCGGGCCTGGGTGTACCAGCCGATGAGGATCATGAAGACCGGGATGAGCGGCAGGGTGACGACGATGATCGCCGCCGAGACCCAGTCCTCGGTGACGATCCGGGCCAGCACGGCCACGGGCACGACGACCGCGAGCCCGAGCTGGGGCAGATAGCGGGCGAAGTAGTCGTCGAGCGCGTCCACACCGCGTGTGGCGAGCGCGATCAGAGAGCCGGCCTTCTGGCCGCTGAGCCAGCCCGGTCCGAGCGCGGCCGCGCGGTCGAGGAGCCGGCCCCGGAGTTCGGACTTGACCGCCGCGCTCGCCCGGTGGGCGGCGAGCTCGGTCAGCCAGGAGACCAGCCCCCGGGCCGCCGCGACGCCCGCGAGCAGCAGCAGGGGGGCGGTCAGGGCGGAAACCGACTGGCCCTTCTGGAAGGACCCCACCACGATCTCGGCGATGAGCATCGCCTGGGCGATGACCAGCGCCGCCCCGACGAGGCCGAGCGCGACCACCGCGGCCAGGAAGGCACGGGTGGCCCTGGCGTACCGGAGCAGGCGCGGATCGATCGGTTTCACGTGAAACATGCTCCCTGGAAAGGGCCGGCTAGTGGGACCCGGCGATGTGCTGCGTACCGATTCGCTTGCGGAACACCCAGTAGGTCCAGCTCTGGTAGAGCAGCACCAGCGGCGTCGCGATCGCCGCGCACCAGGTCATGATCTTGAGCGTGTACGGGCTCGACGACGCGTTCGTCACCGTAAGGCTCCACTCCGGGTTGAGCGAGGACGGCATGACGTCCGGGAAGAGCGCGAGGAAGAGCATCGCCACGGCTGCGGTGATGGTGACTCCCGAGAGCGCGAACGACCATCCCTCGCGCCCCACCTTGATCGCGGCGATCGCCCCGACCAGGGCCATCACGGCGATCAGCATCGCCGCGAGGCTCCAGCTGTCCCCGGTGTCGATCTGGGTCCAGATCAGGAAGCCGAGCGCGACCACAGCCGTGACCAGGCCCAGCTTGAGCGCGAGCGCCCGTGCCCGGATCCGGATGTCGCCGACCGTCTTGAGCGAGACGAAGACCGCGCCGTGGAAGGTGAAGAGCGTCAGCGTGACCAGACCACCGAGGAGCGCGTACGGGTTGAGCAGATCCCAGAAGCTCCCGACGAACTCCATGTCCTCGTCGATCTTCACGCCCCGGACGATGTTGCCGAAGGCCACGCCCCAGAGGAACGCCGGGATCAGCGAGGTCCAGAAGATGGCCTGCTCCCAGTTGCGCTGCCAGTTCTCCTCGGGCCGCTTCGCCCGGTACTCGAAGGCGACACCCCGGATGATCAGGCAGACCAGGATGATCAGCAGGGGCAGGTAGAAGCCGGAGAACAGCGTCGCGTACCACTCGGGGAACGCGGCGAAGGTCGCGCCGCCGGCGGTGAGCAGCCACACCTCGTTGCCGTCCCAGACAGGTCCGATGGTGTTGATGAGCACTCGCTTCTCGGGCCGGCCGCGGGCGAGCAGCTTGGTGAGGATCCCGACCCCGAAGTCGAAGCCCTCAAGGAAGAAGTAGCCGATCCAGAGGATGGCGATGAGTACGAACCAGACGTCGTGAAGTTCCATGCCTCGATCTCCTGAGCCTCAGTACGAGAAGGCCATGGGGCGGTCGGGGTCACGAGAGTCCCCGCCGATCTTGGTGGGCGGATTGAGGTCGTCCTCGGTGAGCTCCGGCGGGCCGGCCTTGATGTACTTCACGAGGAGCTTGACCTCGATCACGGCGAGCACGGCGTAGAGCGCGGTGAAGACGATCATCGAGGTGAGCACCTCGCCCGTGGTGGTGCCGGGGGAGACCGCGTCCCGGGTGCGCAGCACGCCGTAGACGACCCAGGGCTGACGGCCCATCTCGGTGAAGATCCAGCCCCAGGAGTTGGCGATCAGCGGGAACGCCATGGTCCAGAGGGCGACGATCCAGTACCACTTGCCCAGGCGGGGGCTGAGCGCCTTCCGCCTGAACAGGACCAGGTTCGGCACTTCGTCCTCACCGGTCCGCAGCCCCGGTGCCAGCATGAACTTCTTGCGGGTCAGCCAGAGGCCGAGCAGGCCGATGGACAGCGAGGCCATGCCGAAGCCGATCATCCAGCGGAAGCCCCAGTAGGCGACGGGGATGTTCGGCCGATAGTCGCCGGGGCCGAACTTCTCCTGCTCGGCCTTGTTGATGTCGTTGATGCCCGGGACGTACGAGGTGAAGTCGTCGTTCGCCAGGAACGACAGCAGGCCCGGGATCTCGACGGCCACCTTGTTGTGACCCTTGTCGACATCGCCGTACGCGAAGATCGAGAACGGTGCGGGCGCTTCACCGTCCCAGAGCGCCTCGGCGGCGGCCATCTTCATGGGCTGCTGCTTGAACATGACCTTGCCGAGCAGGTCACCGCTGATGGCGGTGCCGAGGCCGGCGATGATCAGGGTGATCAGGCCGAGTCGCAGCGAGGTCCGCATCACCGGGATGTGCTTCTTGCGCGCCAGGTGGAAGGCGGAGATACCGACCATGAACGCGCCGCCGACCAGGAAGGCCGCCGTCATGGTGTGGAAGAACTGGGTGAGGGCGGTGTTCTGGGTGAGCACGAGCCAGAAGTCGGTGAGCTCGGCCCGGCCGCGCTCCTCGTTGATCCGGTAACCCACCGGGTGCTGCATCCAGGAGTTCGCCGCGAGGATGAAGTACGCGGAGAGGATGGTGCCGATCGACACCATCCAGATGCAGGCGAGGTGGATCCGCTTGGGGAGCTTGTCCCAGCCGAAGATCCACAGACCGATGAAGGTCGACTCGAAGAAGAAGGCGATGAGCGCCTCGAAGGCGAGCGGCGCACCGAAGATGTCGCCGACGAAGCGCGAGTAGTCGGACCAGTTCATGCCGAACTGGAACTCCTGCACGATGCCGGTGACGACACCCATGGCGATGTTGATCAGGAAGAGCTTGCCCCAGAACTTCGTCGCCCTGAGGTACTTCTCGTTCTCCGTCCGGACCCATGCGGTCTGGAGACCTGCGGTGAGCGCGGCGAGGGAGATCGTCAGGGGGACGAAGAGGAAGTGATAGACGGTGGTGATGCCGAACTGCCAGCGCGCCAGAGTCTCTGGCGCCAGAGCGAGGTCCACGTCCTTTTCTCCTTACATCGCCGTGGTCACATCGGCAGTTTGCCCGGATAATCCCACCGATGAGGGGACGAACCAGGCACGCTTGTGAACGCGTTCACATTCACAAGCATTATTACTCATACGAAATCCGTACCTTCAGTCGGGGGTCCCCCTACCGAAGGCCACCCCTTCCCAGAGCCTTCAACATATTGTTGAATCCGGGGCATGACCCTTCGGATACGCATCGTCTGGCCGGCCGGACACACCACGGCCACCCTTGAGGAGACCCCCACGAGCACGGCGCTCGCGGGGACTCTTCCGATCTCCTCCACCGCCCGGACCTGGGGCGAGGAGGTCTACTTCGACACTCCGGTCTCCGCCTCCGTCGAGGACGGGGCGCGGCAGGTCGTCGACGCCGGCACGGTGGCCTTCTGGACGGAGGGCGACGCGCTCGCCCTCCCCTACGGCCCCACCCCGGTCTCACGGGGCGAGGAGTGCCGGCTCGCGAGCCCCTGCAACGTCCTGGGCGCGCTCGACGGCGACCCCCGGACCCTCGCCACCGTGCGGGACGGCGACCCGATCCGGGTGGAGCTCGTCAGCGGCTGACCGGCGTCAACGGCCGTTCTTCTCCAATGCCGGTCGGCTTCCACGTCCAGCTCGGCGCCAGTGGCCGGTCGGCTCCAGTGGCCGGTCGGCTTCCAGGGCCGGGTCGCCACCACCGGCCGGGTTCAACGTCACCGGCCGGGTCCCCCGGCACCGGCCGGTGGCGTCAGCGAGTGCTCAGCCCTCCTTGCGGAAACCCTCCGCCGCCTTCAGGAACAGGTCGTTCGCCTCGGTCTCGCCGATCGTGACGCGCACTCCCTCGCCGGCGAACGGCCGCACCATCACCCCGTGCCGCTCGCATTCCGCCGCGAAGTCCAGGGTCCGCTCGCCGAGCCGCAGCCAGACGAAGTTCGCCTGGGTGTCCGCCACGGTCCAGCCCTGCCCCACGAGACCCGCGTGGACCCGCTCGCGCTCGGCCACCAAGGAGCCGACCCGCCCGAGCAGTTCGTCCTCGGCACGCAGCGAGGCCACCGCCGCGTCCTGCGCCAGCTGGCTCACGCCGAACGGCACGGCCGTCTTGCGCAGCGCCGCCGCCACCGGCTCGTGGGCGACCGCGAAGCCGACCCGGAGCCCCGCCAGGCCGTACGCCTTGGAGAAGGTCCGCAGCACGGCGACGTTCGGCCGGTCGCGGTAGAGCTCGATGCCGTCCGGGATGTCGGTGTCGCGGACGAACTCGCGGTACGCCTCGTCGATCACGACCAGGACGTCGGAGGGCACCCGGTCGAGGAAGCGCTCCAGCTCGGCCCGGCGCACCGCGGTGCCCGTGGGGTTGTTGGGGTTGCAGACGAAGATCAGCCGGGTCCTGTCGGTGATCGCCGCGGCCATCGCGTCGAGGTCGTGCACCTCGCCCTCGGTCAGCGGCACCTGCACCGAGGTGGCCCCGCTGATCTGCGTGATGATCGGGTACGCCTCGAAGGAGCGCCAGGCGTAGATGACCTCGTCACCGGGGCCGGAGGTGGCCTGGAGGAGCGACTGGGCGACGCCGACCGAGCCGGTGCCGGTGGCCAGGTGCGAGACGGGCACGCCGAAACGGTCCGCCAGCTCCTCCGTCAGCCCCGTGCAGGCCATGTCCGGGTAGCGGTTGAAGTTCGCGGCGGCGGCCAGCGTGCTCTCCATGACCCCCGGCAGCGGCGGATACGGGTTCTCGTTGGAGGACAGCTTGAAGGCCACGGGACCGCCCGAGGCCGCCGGCCTGCCCGGCTTGTAGGTGGGGACGCCGTCCAGCTCGGCGCGCAGCTTCGGGCCCGTGCTCGTCCCGCTGGTCCCGCTGGTCTCGCTCACTCTGTGGCCTCCTCGACCGTCCGTACCGCCAATACTCCTCACCTTAAGAGGATTCCCCTCCGCTGCGAATGGGCTGTGGACAACAGGAGGGACACGCTGTGGACACGACCTCCGGGAGCAGCGGTCCCACGGCCCGGAAGCGACCTCCGGGAACGGCGCCCACTCGACCCGGAATCGACCCCCGGCGGAGCGCCCACTCGACCCGGAATCGACCCCCCGGCGCGGCGCCCGAGCCACCCGGCGCGCCCCCGTGGCACGGCACCCGCGCGATCCCGGCGCGCCACACGAGCGACCCGGCGGCCACCCCCGGCACGCCACCCCACCACGCCACCCTGAACGGCCCCCCGGAGCCATCCCGCGAGCCGTCTCGCGAACCGCCCCCGGAGCCGCCGCCGCCGTGGACCCGAACCGGGGGAGCGCGCGTCCGGGTGGCGCGCGCCGGTGGCGGGCGCCGTGGCGCGCATCACCCGTAGAGGTGAGTTGAGACCTCTTCGAGACCTCGCTCCCACGCCAGGCCTACGCCGTTCGGCAACCACTGGTCCCATGGCAAAGGCCCTAACTACCTTGGATTCTCTGCCTCTTGACGCCTTTCGGCCATGCAGAAACGTGCCTGTCAACGCCTGCATATGCGACCGGCCCAACCGCCCCTCATCGCCCTACTATCGGCTCGCCATGACAGCAGCAGGGAAGCACCAGGTGAGCCGGGCACAGACCCGGGGAAGCCGGCAGGGCCGGGCAGGCATCCGGGACGTGGCCGCCGCCGCCGGGGTCTCCATCACGACTGTCTCCGACGCGCTCAACGGCAAGGGCCGACTCCCCGACGCCACCCGCCGGCACGTGCGCGAGGTCGCCGACCGGCTGGGCTACCGCCCGTCCGCGGCGGCCCGCACGCTCCGCACCGGGAAGTCGGGACTCATCGGCCTGACCGTGACCACGTACGGGGATGAACCTTTCACCTTCACCGAATTCGCGTACTTCGCGGAGATGGCCAGAGCAGCCACATCGGCGGCGCTCGCGCGGGGCTACGCCCTGGTCATCCTCCCCGCCACATCCCGCCATGACGTCTGGTCGAACGTCGCCCTCGACGGCACCGTCGTCATCGACCCCTCCGACCACGACCCGGTCGTCACCGAACTGGTCCGGCAGGGCCTGCCCGTCGTCTCCGACGGACGCCCCGCCGGCACCCTTCCGGTCACGGCCTGGGTCGACAACGACCACGAAGCCGCCGTCCTCGATCTGCTCGACCACCTCGCCGACGCCGGCGCCCGCCGCATCGGTCTCCTCACCGGAACCACCACCGACACCTACACCCGCCTGTCCACCACCGCGTACCTCAACTGGTGCGAGCGGGTGGGCCAGGACCCCGTCTACGAGGCCTATCCGGCGCACGACCCGTGCGCGGGCGCCGTCGCGGCCGACCGGCTGCTCGCCCGACCGGACCGGCCCGACGCCGTGTACGGCCTCTTCGACCCCAACGGAACCGACCTCCTCGCGGCCGCGCGCCGCTACGGGCTGCGTGTCCCGGACGACCTGCTGCTGGTCTGCTGCAGCGAGTCGACCGTCTACGCCACCACCGAACCGCCCATCACGACGCTCTCGCTCAAGCCGCGCCGCATCGGCACGGCCGTCGTCCAGCTCCTCATCGACGCCATCGAAGGGATCGACACCGACGGCCCGGTCGAGCGGGTGATACCGACCGAACTCATCGTCCGCACCTCCTCGCAGCGCCGTTCACCGCGCACCACCGTCAGCCCGCCGCGCTCACCCGCGAAGGACTGACACCCCGCCAACCGGCTCCACCGAATCCGCCGTCCCCGCCCCTGCCCGTGGGCCGGGGCGGCGAAACCGGCCACCCGACCGGCCCCAACCCTGGACTCGACCTTCTCAATTCGGGCGAAACAACCGGTGAACCCGGAGTGGACCCGGATTCACCACCCCTGGTGCGTCACACAGGAGGAACCTCATTCCTATGATGGGCGCACGACACCGCGGACCACCCCGACCAGGCCGGTCCGCGATGTGCAGGGCATCGCGACCGTGGTGGAGGGGTCCATGACTCAGGGGGCCGGGCAGGAGCCCGTGGTGCGCACGGCGACATTGCGTGACTTCCGCGTACCGCCGTACGCCCGTGTGCCCGTACAGGGCCATGCCACCGATCCGACGACCACGGAGCCTCTGCCGGTGCCGCCACCGGCCGAACCCGCTCCCCCGGAGCACGCACCCGTGGCCGCACCCGCCGTACCCACGGCGCCTGCAGGCGAGGCGGTACCCGCGGCCTCCGTGCCCGCGGCCGTGCCTCCCGCCACGCCCGCCGTCCCCACGCACGCGCCCGCCGTCCCCACGCACGCGCCCAGCGCGCCCGCGCCCACGGCCGGTCCGCCGGCACCCGCGCCCGCGCCCGCGCCCGCCGAGCCGACCCTGCATCTGGGACGTCGTACCGCTCCCACGTACGCCCCGGCCCCCGCCCCCACCGGCTCCTCCATCATCTCCGTCGCCACCGGCCACCCCGGGAACGCCTTCCCCGAGGGCGGGATGCCCGAGGGCTACACCCCGACCGAGCGCGACCTCCCGGTCATCAACCGCGGGGACACCGTCCAGGTCCCGGTCGCCACCGAGCCCGCGCCCGCCGCCGAGCCCGCCCCCGCGAGCGGCGAAGGTCCCGGTCCGCTCTACGTCGTCGGCGACGTCCACGGCTATCTCGACGAGCTCGTCGAGGCCCTCCGCGCCCAGCGGCTCATCGACGAGAACGGCAGCTGGGCCGCGGGCAACGCCCGCCTCTGGTTCCTCGGCGACTTCACCGACCGCGGCCCCGACGGCATCGGCGTCATCGACCTCGTCATGCGCCTCTCCGCCGAGGCAGCCGCCGCCGGCGGCTACTGCAAGGCCCTCATGGGCAACCACGAGCTGCTGCTCATCGGTGCCAAGCGCTTCGGCGACACCCCGGTGAACTCCGGCGCGGGCACCGCCACCTTCCAGGCCGCCTGGCTGCTCAACGGCGGCCAGAAGCACGACATGGACCGGCTCCAGGACGTCCATCTGCAGTGGATGTCCCGGCTCGACGCCGTGGTGCGGGAGGACGACCACCTCCTCCTGCACTCCGACACCACCGCGTACCTCGACTACGGCCAGACCATCGAGGACGTCAACGACACGGTCCACGAGATCCTCAACCGGAACGACGCCGACGAGGTCTGGGACGTCTTCCGCAAGTTCACCAAGCGCTTCGCGTTCCGCGACGAGGGCGGCCCGCAGGCCGTCCAGGAGCTGCTCTCCACCTACGGCGGCTCCCGGATCGTGCACGGCCACAGCCCCATCCCGTACCTCCTCGGCCAGGTCGGCACGGAGGAGGGCGAGGGCAGTTCGGGCCCTCTCGTCGACGGACCGCACGTGTACGCGGACGGTCTGGCGATCGCGATGGACGGTGGAGTGACCATGGCCGGAAAGCTACTGGTCGTCCAACTCCCCCTGAACGGCTGACGCATAACCCTCCGCATCCGGGGAAGTCGAATTCCGGAAACACCCTGTCAGCGCGTGGCACCGCCGCAATACCATCGGGTCCATCCGTAGCAGGCTCTCCTCCGTTTCCGCCCAACCGACCGTTTCCGACGGCTGATCCGGGCCTACGGAGCATCGGGGGATGCACATGAACGTGGCTCCGCACCTGCTGACCGAGGACCGCGCCGAGTACGAGCGGGTCCTCGACGACGCACTGAGCACCGCCCACGCACGTCCGGATCTCGCCGGAGCGGGAACCCGGCTCTCGCTCGCCCAGCTGCGCTCCCTGACCCTGAACGCGACAACTCTGGTCACCAGCGCCGCGGCGAGCGAGTACGACCACTTCGTGAAGGTCCGCGAGCAGCACCGCGCGGCCCTCGGGACCAGGACACCGGCGTCCCCGGACCGTCCGGGCCCCGGCCCCGGCGTCGTCGCGATCCTCACCGTCATGGTGCCCGTCCTCGCGGGCGCGGCCGCCGTCATCTTCCTGCTGGTCGGCGCGGTCCTGCACGCCGTCGCCCCCACCGTGGCGTTCGGGGCGACGCTGCTCACGGCCGGCCTGGTCTTCGGCGCGGTGGCGGCCGCGGGACTGCTCGGGGCGGCCGCCGGTCTCCTCGTGACGGCCCTGCGCAACAGCCCGGCCGAGGTGAGCAGGGGCGGTCCGCCCGCGGCCGCTCCGGACGACGAACTGTCCCGCGCCCGGGAGGCCTGGCGCCGGGCCCTCCTGGAGCGGGGCATCCTGCCCTTCCTCCGCGACGTGCTCGCCGCCACCACCCCGCCCACCGGCCCACCGGGCACCTGAGACACCACCGGCCCGCGACTCCCCCGGGGTCGCGGGCCGGCACGGTCTCCGGGCGGGGGTCAGTCCGCCAGCGGCAGGTAGACGCGGTTGCCGGTCGCCGCGAACTCGGCCGACTTCGCGGCCATGCCCGCCTCGATCTCGTCCGCCTTCAGGTCGCCGCCGTGCTCCCGCCGGATGTCCTGCGAGATCTTCATCGAGCAGAACTTCGGACCGCACATCGAGCAGAAGTGCGCGGTCTTCGCGGGCTCCGCCGGCAGCGTCTCGTCGTGGAACTCACGCGCCGTGTCCGGGTCGAGCGCCAGGTTGAACTGGTCCTCCCAGCGGAACTCGAACCGCGCGTCCGAGAGCGCGTCGTCCCATTCCTGAGCGCCCGGGTGCCCCTTGGCGAGGTCCGCCGCGTGGGCCGCGATCTTGTACGTGATGACACCGGTCTTCACGTCGTCGCGGTTCGGCAGGCCCAGGTGCTCCTTGGGCGTGACGTAGCAGAGCATCGCCGTGCCCCACCAGGCGATCATCGCCGCGCCGATGCCGGAGGTGATGTGGTCGTACGCGGGCGCGACGTCCGTGGTCAGCGGGCCGAGCGTGTAGAACGGCGCCTCCTCGCAGATCTCCTGCTGGAGGTCGATGTTCTCCTTGATCTTGTGCATCGGGACGTGCCCGGGGCCCTCGATCATCGTCTGCACGTTGTGCCGCTTGGCGATCGTGTTCAGCTCGCCGAGCGTGCGCAGCTCCGCGAACTGCGCCTCGTCGTTGGCGTCCGCGATCGAGCCGGGGCGCAGCCCGTCGCCGAGCGAGTACGTGACGTCGTACGTCGCGAGGATCTCGCAGAGCTCCTCGAAGTGCGTGTAGAGGAAGTTCTCCTTGTGGTGGGCGAGACACCAGGCGGCCATGATCGAGCCGCCGCGCGAGACGATGCCGGTCTTGCGGCGCGCGGTGAGGGGCACGTACGGCAGGAGTACGCCGGCGTGCACCGTCATGTAGTCCACGCCCTGCTCGGCCTGCTCGATGACCGTGTCCTTGTAGATCTCCCAGGTCAGGTCCTCGGCGCGGCCGTCGACCTTCTCCAGCGCCTGGTAGAGCGGAACGGTGCCGATGGGCACGGGGGAGTTGCGCAGGACCCACTCGCGGGTGGTGTGGATGTTGCGCCCGGTGGACAGGTCCATGACCGTGTCGGCGCCCCACTTGGTCGCCCAGGTCATCTTCTCCACCTCCTCCTCGATGGAGGAGGTGACGGCGGAGTTGCCGATGTTGGCGTTGACCTTCACCAGGAACCGCTTGCCGATGATCATCGGCTCGATCTCCGGGTGGTTGACGTTCGCCGGGAGCACCGCGCGGCCCGCCGCGATCTCCTCCCGTACGACCTCGGGGGAGACGTTCTCGCGGATCGCCACGTACTCCATCTCCGGGGTGATCTCCCCCCGGCGGGCGTACGCGAGCTGGGTCACGGCCTGGCCGTCGCGGCCGCGGCGCGGCAGACGCGGCCGGCCGGGGAAGACCGCGTCGAGGTTCTTCAGGCCCCCGCCGCGCGGCGAGGTGTGCTTGATGCCGTCGTCCTCGGGGCGGGCCGGGCGGCCCGCGTACTCCTCGGTGTCGCCGCGCGCGATGATCCAGTTCTCCCGCAGCGGCGGAAGGCCCCGCCGTACGTCGGTGTCGACGGTGGGGTCGGTGTACGGGCCGGACGTGTCGTACAGAGTGACGTCCTTGCCGTTGGTGAGGTGCACCTGACGGACCGGCACCCTGAGGTCGGGGCGCGAGCCCTGGACGTACCCCTTGTGCCAGCCCGGCGTGCGGGCGCCGTCGGCAGAGGTGTCGTCCTGCCCGGAGGCAGGCGTGCGTGCATCCTGAATGGTCATGAGACCGATCTCCCTACGCCGGCATTACCCGGTAACAGGTTCGGCGGTCGGCGCAGCCTCTTCCCGTACGTACATCAGTACGCGCGTACGGTGATCAGCGCCCTCTCAGCCCGGTGCTCCGAGCTCCCGCGTGTGCAAAGGTGCCACCACGCTAGCGTCATCCCTGGCGTGCTGAACAGTGGGCCCCCGCCGTTCTTGCGATGATCGGTCGGTGACTTCCCCCCAACAGACTCCCGAGCCGCACGGCCACGACCACGATCACAGCCCCCACGAGCATGATCAGCCACACGGCTCTCACGGGCACGGTCCGGCGCACGGATCGCACGGGCACGGTCCGGCGCACGGATCCCACGGGCACAGCCACAGCCACGGGCCCGCCACCCCGGTGTCCCGGCATCTGCGCCGGGTCATCGCCGCGATCCTGGTCCCCTTCGCCACGGCGGTCGTGGTCGGACTCGTGGTCCTGTGGCCCGGTGGCACCCCGCCGCACGAACGCACCGGCGTCGGTTTCGACCGGCAGACCGAGCAGGGCAAGGTCGTCGCCGTCCAGCAGGTGGACTGCGCCTCCGTGAACGCGGGGCAGGTCCCGCCGACCGGTGACACCTCGACCCCGCAGGGACGCGAGGCGGTCAACGCGCAGCAGGGGGAGTGCGAGAAGGCGACGATCGAGGTCACCAGCGGTCCGGAGAAGGGGCGTACGTTCACCGAGATCGTGCAGCCGGACGCACCGCGCCAACTGCACGAGGGTCAGGGCGTGGTGGTGGCCTACGCCCCCGACGCCCCGCGCGATCTGCAGTACTCGGTGACCGATGTGAACCGGAAGGTCCCGCTGGCGGTGCTCGCCGGGATCTTCGCCGTCGCGGTCGTGGTCGTCGGCCGGATGAAGGGCGTGATGGCCCTCATCGCGCTGGCCGTGAGCTTCCTGATCCTGACGTTCTTCATCCTGCCGGCGATCCTGGAGGGGTCGAATCCGCTGGTCGTGGCGGTGATCGGATCGAGCGCCATCATGCTGATCGCGCTCTACATGTGCCACGGACTCTCGGCCCGCACCTCGGTCGCGGTGCTCGGGACGCTGATCTCCCTGCTGCTGACCGGTCTGTTCGGCTCGGTGTTCATCGGCTGGGCCTCGCTGAGCGGCAACACCGACGACAACACCGGACTGATCCACGGCCTGTACCCGGAGATCGACATGTCCGGCCTGCTCCTGGCCGGGGTGATCATCGGTTCGCTCGGTGTGCTCGACGACGTCACGGTCACCCAGACGTCGGCGGTCTGGGAACTGAACCAGGCCGATCCGGGCATGGGGCCGCGCGCGCTGTACCGGGCCGGGATCCGGATCGGCCGCGACCACATCGCCTCGGTCGTGAACACCCTGATGCTCGCCTACGCGGGTGCCGCCCTCCCGCTGCTGCTGCTCTTCTCCATCGCGCAGAGCAGCATGGGGACGGTGGCCAACAGCGAGCTGGTCGCCGAGGAGATCGTCCGCACGCTCGTCGGGTCGATCGGTCTGGTCGCCGCCGTGCCGCTCACCACGGCGCTCGCGGCCCTGGTGGTCTCCGCCGACCGCACGGACGCCGGTGGCCGGGCGGGCACGGACATCCGGAAGCCCGCGGCGGTACGGGGCGGACGGCGCCGCCGCGCGAAGTGAGGTGTTGCGCCGGTCCAGGCGCGCCGAGCCGGTACGCGGGGACGGGCCGGGCCGGTACGCGCGGACGCGCGCCGAGCCGGTACGCGCGGACGCGCGCCGAGCCGGTACGTGGGGACGTGCGCCGAGCCGACGTGGACGGGCGCCGGCTCAGGCGGCCGGGCCCGCGTTCTCCTCGGCCAGAATCCGGCCCAGCGCGGCTTCCAGGTTGTCCTCGAAGTCACCGAGTGTCCGCTCCTGGCCCAGTGGAACCAGTTTGTCCGTTCGGTCGAGGAAGGCGACCAACGGCGGCGCGCTCGCCCGGAACAGGGCACGATCGCCGCCGACCTGGAGCCGGATGGAGACGTCCGAGAGGCCCTCGGGCTCCGTCGGGGCGATGTGCACATCGCCGTCCCCGCTCGGCCGGTTGATCCCGTCGAGCAACAGCTCCCTGCCGAACGCCCAGGTCACTGGCGCGTCCCCGGGGAGGTGGAAGGTCATCCGCACCGCGTAGGGATCCCGGGTCTCGTATCGGAGTTCAACCGGGATCTTGAAGGAGAGCTCCTCGGAGACGAGGAAGCTCATCAGGACCTCGGCCTGAACCGACTCTCGCATCATGTACCCCGCAGTAGATGAAGCAGTTGTGTAAACACAGCTGCTGAAAGCTGTGACCGAAACGGCCAGGAATGATCCCCCGTGGCCCTCTTGACGCAATCGTGCTGTAAGCACTAGCAGATCACAAGGAGTGATTTTTCAGATACTGATAGAGAACGCGAGTGAACTGAAGAGCTTTCCGATCTCCGTGCGTAGTTGCTCGACTGCTGGGAGCAACCGTTCTTCCTGGTGAAGGGGTAGGGAAATGGCCATTGCGGCCGCCGTGGAGCCCGCAGTGATGGGGATTGCGGCACAGACCGTGCCGAGCGCATATTCCTGACGCTCCACCAGGGGCTCCATTCGTCCCAAACCGCCCAAACGCTCCAAAAGCGCACGACGGTTACGCACCGTGTACGGAGTGATGGCTTCCACCGGGTGGCGGTCGAGGTGGTCTTGACGAGATTTCAGATCGAGTTGGCTCAACAGGCACTGCCCGATCGCATGGGCGTGCCCGGTCTCGCGAAAGTCGGCCCATTCCTCGACCGCGGGAGCGGAAGGGGTGTCGGCGACAGCGACGAGCTCGATCTCCCCCTCGCGGTAGAGGGCGAAGTAGACCGGCACACCGATCGCGTCCCGCCAGCGGGCAAGGGAGTCTTCGATCTTGATGCGACGATTCTGCACATCTCCGCCGCCGGCCAGTCGGACCGCGGCGTCGCCAAGGACGAACACACCCTTCTCGCGGACCAGATAGCCCTCGTGCGTCAGGGTGCGGAGCAGGTGGTACGTGGTGGGCAGCGGAAGGCCCGTCTCACGGGCGAGCTGTTTGGCCGGGGCGCCTTCCGCGTGGGAGGACACAGCCTCCAGGAGTCTCAGTGCGCGCTGCACCGAGCCGATCAGGGTAGGCGCAGCCGTCTGCGTAGCCGTGGCCAAAGGTCACCCCCAGGCGTGACGACGGATGCAGTGCACCCGCCCGCGGGGGCCGCCCCCGCGCGCCCGCCGGGCCTGGGAAACCGCTGGTCAGTACGGAGGTCTACGCCTGTAGTCCCCAACGCGGCGGAGGGATTCCACTCTAGTGGCAGCTCCTGGGGCCGCGCCCTGATTCGACCAGCGCGTTCCCCCGGCCGGGCTAATACCCTCCGTCGCCTTCATACCGATCGGTAGCTTGTGCTACCACTCCTCGCGGGACCGGTCCGAGGAGCTGAACTTCCGTACGACGTAGATCAGTCCGGCGACGAGGGCCACGAAGAGCAGCACCTTGAAGAGCAGTCCGACCACGACGGCCAGGACGCTGGTGATCAGTCCGCCGAAGACGAGCAGTGCGAGCACGGGTATGGCGACCCACTTGACCCACCACGGCATCCCGGCGAGAACCTCCTGTACGGCCATCGTCCTCTCCCTCGCTCTCGAAGATCTGTTCCGCACACTCCGTGCCGAACACCCTCAAGGCTAGGTTCCGGACGAGGCGCCCGGGGGCCCTGCGGCCCCCGCTCTCCCCTGATCCGCCCCCTAGGGGGTGTCCCCGCTCGACCCTCAGGCCTCCGG